>CADCWL010000089.1 GCA_902806405.1 uncultured Thermomicrobiales bacterium
GAGATGGGAGAGCCGGTCGCGCAGCCGCCTCGCGGCCTACAGCTCCACGGTGAAGAAGCGAGTTACCCCCTCCGCTGGTATCGCCGGGTCGAGCGAGTGCGGCTCGGCCGACACCGCGTACCCGCGCGGCGCGAAGAGCCGCCGCAGCTCCGCTTTCCCGCCCCGAGCGGGCACCGCCGCCAGCCGCGTCGTCAGCCGCAGCGCCGCCTCCGCCACCCCCGGTCGCTCCCGGCTCCGCCCCGCCAGAGCGCTCCCGTAGACCGCGGCAATCGCCACGCCCGGGAACGACGAGGCGACGTCCGACCGATCGTTGACGTCCTGCCTCGGCCCGGACCCGCTCCCCTCTGTCCCCGGCTTCCGACGCACCAACCCGACCGGGACGAGCTCCGGCGACGGCGCTGTGGTGCAGCGCTCCTCGCTTGCCTCGGCGGAGAACACGAGCGCTCGCCCGAACCGAATGCGAGATCGAACGCTTGCTCCCCGCCGCGGGCCGGGTCCTGGTGCGGCAGGAAGCCGAGGTCGGGTGCCGGGCGGTGGGTGGTGATGATCAGGAGCTTCGGGTGTCCTGGGCGGGCTCGGCCGCCTCGTTCGGCGCGGCCGAGGAGCCATCGCCCGGTGCCATCTCGATCCGGGTTCGGAAGAACCGCTCCTGGAATGCCACCAGAGTCCGGATCTCGTCGGCCCCGTAGCGACGGCCGCCCACGCCCACAACCAGCTTGTCCTCGACGTCGTCCTCCCGGACGACGACCGCGACTACCACGCCCCTGGCTTCGGCGACTGGCGCTCCGACGCCAAGCACGTAGGCGTCGATCGGCTGGCCGTCGCCGCCGAGCGTGCGGGGCAGGTAGCTGTAGTTGAGCCGATAGATGAGATCGGGGTAACGCGGGTGGCGGCTGCCGAGCGGGCGGTCCACGAGCACCCGCACCCGGCGTCCCTGGTACGTGCCGAGGTCGGGACGGACGGCGCGCTCCGCAGCGGGGGAATGCTCACCCTGCGACACGGTAGACCCAGGGCAGCGCCGGCCGGACCGCATCGGTCAGCTTCCGATCTGTCGTCCAGCGGTCGGCTCCCAGCCGGTCCGCGAGCGACAGGTGGTGGGCGTCGGAGGCGGTCGGAACGGAGAAGCCCGCAGTGAACCGAAAGGCGCGTCGCTGCAGCTCGCGGTCGCTGTGGCGCTCGACGGGGAAGGCGTCGGGAAGCGCCGATAGGATTGCTTCTATGCTCCGCTCTCCGGACCGATGGTGACGATGGAACGCGCTTGTCACCACGTATCCCAGGAGCGTCGGCGCGGCCAGCCGACGTTGCTCCTACGTTAATGCCGTCCGGACGTGTTGGATCAACGCGTCCTGTGGGTCCGCAACGAGACGGACGACGCAGCCGGCGTCAACGCACGTTGCCAAGGAGTAGTGCGTCTCGCTCCTCTTGCCCCTCGCGGACGATCTCCTCCGCCGGTGGTACCGGGCGCTCGTCCCCCCTCGCGCAGCATCTGCTCGTGCGTCTGCGTGAGCGGCTCGCGCCAGCCGGTTCCTCGCGAACGAGCGTCGCGCTAACCTCGGTAGTCCGCGAACGGCAGGAGCCTCGCTCGCGGTTCGCCGTCGTGCTCCAGCGCGATCGGGATCGACTCGGCGACCGCCCATCGCGTCAGTTCCTCGACCCCGGCTCCTGCCTCGGTCGCCTCGATCATTGCGCTCGTGGAGCACCCGCCTTGTCGCGGGGGTTCACCAGAACGGAAACGGCGCCGCACCTGTGGCGCGGGGCGGCCACGAGCGGCGAACGCCGAAGCCGCTTCATCGCACCTTCCCCCGCGCCGCCACCCGCCAGGCGTCGACCATCCGGCCGTCGCGGACGACCAACAGCTCGTCGGTCAGGTTGATCGTCGGGCAGACGTGGTTGGGGATCACCTCGTGACGGTCGCCGACGGCGAAGCCCGGCTCGTCCGGCGGCAGCACGACGACGCCGTGCTCCTCGCTGAGGCGGGCGATCGTGGCGGCCGGGTGGCCAACGAGATAGCCATGGCCGGCGTGGCTGGGGCTGCCGTCCATCGCCAGCGCCTTGGAGCCGGCGTCGATCACGGCCCGGTCCGGCGCCGGCCGGCTGACGACCGTGGTCGCGATCCGTGCCGCGCACCGCTCGGGGCCGAGATGGCCGTGGCGGAATGCGGCGTTGTCGTTGAAGACGTAGGTGCCGGGGCGCATCTCGGTGACGCCGGACACGGTCGGCGTGTAGCGGCTGCAGGGGGTCGAGCCGACGCTGACGTGCGCGATCTCGACTCCCTCGCTCCGGATCGCCGCCGCCGTCTCGACCAGCGCCCGCCCCGCCTCCAGCGCCGCCGCCTCCAGCGCCTCCGGCTGGCTGATACTGGCGTGCCCCTCGTGGGTCATCACGCCGACGACGCGCAGGCTCGGGAAGCGCGCCAGCTCAAGCGCCAGTGCCGTCGCCTCCGCCCCGTGCCGCGCCCCGGCTCGGTCCTGCCCGGTGTTGACCTCGACGTAGACCTCTAGCGTCCGCTCCGCCGCCGCCATCGCCCGTGCCAGCGCCTCTCCCGCCTCCCGGGAGTCGAGGGCGACGATCACCCGTGCCCGCTCCATCAACCCCAGCAGCCGCCGAATTTTCGGCTCGCCGACGACCGGGTAGGCGAGCAGGACGTCCTCGACGCCCCCCTCCTCGACCAGCGCTTCCGCCTCGCCAACCTTGGCGCAGGTCGCCCCAACGGCCCCCGCCGCCAGCTGCAGGCGCGCGACCTGCGGCGTCTTGTGGGTCTTCATGTGCGGCCGCAGCGCCACCCCGACGCTCGCTGCGAACGCGGCCATCTCGGCGATGTTCTCGTGCAGGATCGCCTCGTCGATGACGACGCACGGCGTGTCCAGCTCCTGGTCCGCGGCGACGATCCGGCCTTCGGCGGCGGTGGCGGTGGCGGTCATGGGCGTTCCTTTCACGGTGAGACGGGAGACAGGAGAGAGAAGGACGACGTATCAGCGGGGGCGGGCGAGGAGGCCACCACGAAAGCGGCCGGCCTCACCGACCAACGGAAGGAGGGGGGGCAGGGCGGTGTCGTCGGTTATTCCATGCGGCGGGCAGGGAGGAGGTGCGGCTTTCCGACGGTGTGGGAACTATGCGCGATCGAGAGACGGTGGACGAACTCCCGTGGCCCGGTCCGCGCACTCCCTTCCGCCATGTTCGCTGGGACGGGGATCGCCGTCCGATCCAGCTGATCGGGGGGCGGAAACGCCCGAGCCGACCACTGGGCCGTGATCGGCGGGACCGCCGCGGCACGATCCATCGCTTTCTGCCGGGCGATGAGATCCCTCACCCGCTTTGTGCTCACCGCGCTCCTTCCCGCTTCCGTCTCCCCCCTTCCGCCTCCGTCAGACCGCCGTCCCCCGCGGCCAGCGCGCCCCGCTCGTGTCGATCCAGCGGCCCTGGGCGCCGGATCGGGCGACGGCGTCGATGAGCTCCTGGACCTTGACGCCGTCGGCGAAGGAGGGGGCGGCCGGCTCGCCGGTCCGGATCGCCTGCGCCCAGGTGCGCAGCAGCAGCGCTGTCGGTCGCGTCAGGAAGTGGTCGAAGGCCGGCAGACCGCCGTCGAGCCGCTCCGGAATCGGCAGCTCGGCGAGCGCGTGGTCCCCAAGACGGGCGCCAAGCAGGCGCCCCTCCCGCACCCGCAGCGTCCCCCGCGAGCCGGAGAGGGAGATCTCCTCGTC
The DNA here is from genome assembly GCA_902806405.1 of uncultured Thermomicrobiales bacterium. Classification (GTDB taxonomy): domain Bacteria; phylum Chloroflexota; class Chloroflexia; order Thermomicrobiales; family UBA6265; genus CADCWL01. Next base: position 3,702 of record CADCWL010000089.1, read on the forward strand.
CCCCTCGAACGCCGCCGTCGCGGTGACGTGGATTGTGCCAAGGGCGCCGTTCCCGAACTTGAGGAGGACGGAGAAGTTGTCGTCGGCGTCGACGGTGGTCATCGCCGACGAATCGGGCAGGCGACGGCGGGTGACCATCGTCGCCGTCGCTCCGGCGACCGCCTTCACCTCGCCGAACCACCACCGCAGCGCGTCCACGTGGTGCGAGCCGGTGGCGCCCAGCATCCCGCCCGCCTTCTCCTGCTCCATCAGCCAACCGAAGGGGCGCTCGTGCGGGTCGTTCAGGCTGGAGCGGTGGACCGCGATCGTGGCCGCGTGGAGTTCGCCAAGGTACTCCTCGGCGAGGAGTTCCTTGATCCGGGCGCGCACGGGCAGGAAGCGGAACTGGTGGTTGACCATCGCCGTCACGCCGACGCGGTCGGCGATCCTGACCATGTCGCGCGCCTCGGCCAGGTTGCGCGCCATCGGCTTTTCGCAGAGAACGTGCTTGCCCGCCTCCAACGCCGCCAGCGTCATCCCGTGGTGGAGGTGGGGCGGGGCAGCGACGACAACCGCCTCGACGCCTGGGTTGGCGATCAGTTCCCGGTAGTCGGTGACGTGGCTGGGGATGCCGTAGTCCATCGCCGCCGCCAAGGCGCGGTCGGCCTGGCGGGAGCAGACGGCGACCACCTCGGTCTCCGGCAGGTAGGCCAGCGCCGGCAGGTGGACCGTCGCGCCGAAGCCGGTACCGATCAGCCCGACCCGGATCGGCTCGTGGGCCGGGGTCGCCTCCGTCTCCGCCGGCGCGGCCACCGACTCGTTCCCCGTCCAGCGCGTCGCCACCATCGCTCCGTGGTCGCCCCCTGGCCGCGCGGCGGGGGGGCGCGAACCGTCGCCTGCCGCGCCGCGGGGCCGCCACTCGTAATCCCGTCGGTCGTGCCTCGTTCGGCGCTCGTCGCGGCACGGCACCAGGGCCGCGAATGCTACCACAGCGGTTTTGGCGTCCGGTCGGAGTGGCCCCGCGTCGGCGGGAGCCGCTACAGTGCGTCCGTCTGCCCGGTCGAGAGGGATCGGGCCGCCGGCATGATTCGCCAAGCACCGCCAGGAGAGGAGAGTCGACCGTGCGCCTCTACACCGGAAAGGGGGACCATGGCAGCACCGACCTCCTCGGCGACCGCGTCGGCAAGGACGACCCCCGGATCGTCGCCATCGGCGCCCTCGACGAGACCTCCTCGGCGATCGGCCTCGGGCGCGCCCACGCCCTGACCGACCGGGCGAGGGACCTGCTCATCGAAACGCAGCGCGACCTCTACAAGATCATGGCGGAGCTCGCCTTTGTCGACGAGCTCCGCCCCGAGGCGTCCGTTCTCCCCGAGGAACGGGTCGCCTGGATCGGCGAAGCGACCGACGGGGTCTCCGCCGACCTCGATCTCCCGCCGGCGTTCATCCTCCCCGGCGACTCCGTCCCCGGCGCCGCCCTCGACGTCGCCCGCGCCGTTGCCCGCCGCGCCGAGCGCGACGTCGTCGTCCTCGCGAACGCCGGCCAGATGGGCAATCCGCAGGTCCTCCGCTACCTGAATCGCCTCTCCTCCCTCCTCTTCGTCCTCGCCCGCCACGAGGACCGCGCTGCCGGCATCACGCCGCTCCGCGCGAAGGGGGAAGGGGCAAGCCTCGGGTAGCGAAAGGCCCGTGCCCCGCTCCCTTGGGAGCGGGGCACGGGGTGCGGGCCCTACCCCCCGATCCACCCTCTCTCCTCCGCCAACGTGGTCGTCCGCCCGTGCCCCGGGTAGACCACGGTGTCGCCCGGCAGGTCGCGCAGCCGCGCCAGGCTGCGGTCCATCGCCGCCTGGTCGGAGCCGGGGATGTCGGTCCGGCCGTGGCCACCGGGGAAGACGACGTCGCCGCCGAGGAAGAGCCGGTCCGCCTCGGAGAAGAGGACGATGTGCGCCGGGTCGTGCCCCGGCAGGTGCAGGACCCGGAAGGCGTGGGCGCCGAGTGACACCGTGTCGCCGTCCGTGAGCGTTCCGTCCGGCTCGCTCGGCGGGATCTCGATCGGCAGATCCCCGATCGCGGCGCTCGGCGCCGCCATCCGCTCGACCGCGAGCGGGTGAGCCACCAGCGGCGCCTCCGTCGCCGCCTTCAGGGACGCGGCGTCCGCGATGTGGTCCCAGTGGGCGTGCGTGATCACCACCCGCCCGATCCGCCAGCCCGCCGCCCGCGCCACCGCCGCGATCTCCGACGTCACCCCGTGCGGCGCGTCGACGACCAGTGCCTCGTTCGTCTCCGGGTCCCCGACCAGGTAGGCGTTCGTCTCCAGCGGTCCGCCGACGAATGTCCGGATTTCCAGGGCCATAGCCGATCCCCCTCGAGACGGGCGCACGGGCGTCCGCCCCAGCACGTTACCGCCGGTACGGGTCCACCGGTGAGCCCTGCTGCCAACCCCATCAGCCGCGACCACCGCCCCGACCGCCGGGCAACCGGGCCGGCGGGCGGGGCGGCGACCCACCTAGCTTCCGCTTGCCTTCGCTGCCGCGCCCTCGCGCCCGGCCTCGATCGCCGTCTCCGCCTCCATGATCTGTTCCCCGGCTGACTCCTCCTGCCCCGCATCCTTCGGCGCTTCCGGTGGGGTGGGGGGCGCCGCCAGCGGGTCCATTCCTGGCGCCCAGACCGGCTCCCCGTCGGCCACCGGCTCGACCGCGACGCCCAGGCGCCCGAGCAGGTCCGCGCACCACGCCGCCCGCCACGGCCGGGGATCGACCGGCTGCTTCGGCGCATGCGAGTCGGAACCGCAGCTCACGAGCAGCCCGCGGGCCGCTGCCAGGTCGCGGTAGAGCCTAGTCTGCTCGTCGGTGTAGGATCGGTAGTGCGCCTCCAGGCCGTCGATCGGCACCTCCGCCAGCATCGCGTCGAGGTCCGCCTCCAACATCACTCCGACCGAGTCGCTCCGCCCCGGGTGCGCCACGACGCAGAGCCCGCCCGCCCCGTGCGCCGCCTCAACGACCCGCCCCAGCGGCAGGTCGGCGGTGAAGCTCCCGCCCAGCGCCGTCACCAGCTCGGCTGCCGTCTTGAGGTCCTTGCCGTGCCCCTCGCGAATGACCGACGAGAGGACTTGAAACGGCCAGAGTGGCCGCCCGGCGGTCACCTCCTCAAGGGACGGCAGCGCCCGCCCGGACGCCTCGATCCGTTGCCGCGAGTCCTCGGCTGTTGCCATCAGCCGCGCGTCGAGCTCCGCCATCACCGCCCGGAACGCCGCCGCCGTGTCGTCCGTCCGGTCCGGCCGGATGCCGTAGACCAGCAGGTGCCACTGCCGGTCCCGCCAGCGCGTCGTCACCTCGACCCCGGGGACGATCCGGACGCCCCGCTTCGCCCCGCGCCTCGTCGCCTCCAGCACCGACCGCTGCGTGTCGTGGTCGCAGACCGCCGCGACCGTGATCCCTTCCCCGACCAGGCGGTCGATCAGCGCGGCCGGTGTCCAGAAGCCGTCGCTGGCGAGGGTGTGCAGGTGCAGATCGACCGCGTCCGTCGGGCGCAAGGGCGCGACGGGGGCAAGTCCGTCGGCGGTGGTGGTGGCGATGGTCGGGGCGGATTCCACGGGCGCGAAAACCTCCTGATGACTGGGTGGGCGGTCAAAACGCCGCCAGTCTAGCCGAGCGACACGCCGCCCACCGCGCCCAAGCAACGAAGGCACCGGTGCATCATTCGGCGCGGGCACGGCGACCGGACGGGAGGGGACGATCCGGGGAGAGCCTCCGCCCTTCGCGGCGCTCGACCCCGGCCCGAGCAGCTGGGCCAGGTGTTCGCGCAGGCGCCTCCGCTCGGCCGCGCTCAACGGCGCGAAGGTGTCGTCCTCGGCCTCCGTGGTTTTGAGGCGGGCGAACACGTTCCGACCCGCCTCCGTGATCGTCAGGTCGTGCGCGCGGCGGTCGCGCGGGTTGCGCCGCCGCTCCGCCGGCCCCCGCCGCTCCGGCTCGGCCGCGACGTCGACCATCGTTGTCCGTTCGAGGCGAAGGCGGGCGTCAGGTGGCAGCTGCGACGATCCCTCGCCGGCGAGGGCGGCCAGCCCGCCACAGAAGCGGCGCGTCGGCCCGATCGGCTCGATAACCCGGTCGAACGCCGTGCGCACCTGGTCGGCGACCTTCGGCCGCACCAGCCCGGTGCGCCCCGCCGGGCCGCCGGGGGACGGACCCCTCCCGCGCGGTCCCCGGAGGCCGTGTCGGGTACCCTAACGGTGGTCGCCTTCGCGTCAAGGGCTGCCGCCGCCATCAGGCTCCGATCTTGTTGCTCGTTGTTGAAGGAGTGCCGCCGCCATCGCCCTCCTCCGCCGCGCCGCCGGCTTCCTCTTTCTCCTCGTGATTGCCTACGGCCTCTGGTCCCGTGGCGGCATCAGCGACGCCCGCTGGCTCGCCGTCCTTGGCACCGGTTGGCTCCTCCTCCTCGTCGCCCTCTGGCCGAGCCTGCCCCCCTCCCTGCCGACCTTTGCCCGCGCCACCGTCCGCACCGCGATCCTCATTACCACCGTCTTCGTCGTCCTCACCCTCCAGCTCGTCCGCATCCAGGTCGTCCAGAGCGAGGCTACCGTGGGCCGCGTCGCCACCGATCCGGTCTCCGATGAGGTCATCGCCAACCCCCGCGTTCAGGTCGCCGACCTTGAGGCCCGCCGCGGCCGCGTCTTCGATCGCAACGGCGCAGTGCTGGCAGATACCCTCTTCGAGGGGGATACCGCCCGCCGCGTCTACCCGGAGCCCGAGTCGGCCTACGTCGTCGGCTACTTCTCCCCCCTCCTCTACGGCAAGGCCGGCCTGGAGGCGAGCTACGACGACGAGCTCGCCGGCGTCGACGGCACCAACGCCATTCTCCGTAACGTCGACGCCCTCCTCGACCGCCCGCCACAAGGGCTCGACATCCGCCTCACCCTCGATGCCGAACTCCAACGGGAGGCCCACCGCCTCCTCCGCGGCCGCCCCGGCGCCGCCGTCCTGCTCGACGTCGAGACCGGCGCCGTCCTGACCCTCGCCAGCAATCCCCATTACGACCCGAACGCCCTCTTCACCGCCTACCCGGACGAGCGCGACGCCGCCGTCGCCGCCTGGGACGACCTCATCGCCGACCCCACCGCCCCGCTCGTTCTCCGCGCCACCGAGGGTCTCTTCACTCCCGGCTCCACCTTCAAGGTCGTCACCGCCGCTGCCGCGGTCGATGCCGGCTTCGCCGACCCCGACCGCGTCTACGAGGACGACGGCGACCTCGACGTCGGTGGCCGCGTCCTCGTCGAGCAGAACCGCCCGGACGAGTCCCGCGACGAGTGGACCCTGCGCGAGGGGATGGCCTGGTCGTTGAACGTCGTCTTCGCGCAGGTTGGCCTCCAGCTCGGCCCCGAGGTGATGCGCGAGTACGCCGACCGCTTCGGCTTCGGCCATGCCGTCCCCTTCGACCTTCCCGTCGCCGAGAGCAGCCTGGAGACGACTCCGGGTTTCATCGACGGTCTCCCCGCCCTCGCCGACACGGCGTTCGGCCAGGGCGAATTGCAGGTCACCCCCCTTCAGATGGCACTCGTCGCCCAGACCATTGCCAACGGCGGGGAGACGATGCGCCCCTACCTCGTCGACGCGCTGGCGACGCAGAAGGGCGACACCGTCCGCCGCACCGACCGGGAGGCGTGGCGGCGGCCGGTGAGCGAGGAGACCGCCGCCCAGGTCGGGAGCATGATGGTCAGCGCCGTCGAAGAGGGCGTTGCCCAGGGCGCCGTCCTCGACGCCTACACGGTCGGCGGCAAGACCGGCACCGCCGAGACCGGCGATGCGGGCGACCCCCACGCCTGGTTCATCGGCTTCGTCGGCGACCCCGGAGCGAAGCCGCGCTACGCCGTCGCCGTCGTCCTCGAGCACGGTGGCGCCGGCCTCGCCGGCTCCCTCCAGGTCGGCCGCGACCTCCTTGCGGCGGCGATGGCGACGGCGAGCGTGACCGAGTGAGGCTGTCCGGGCCTAGCAGGCAGAAGGTCTCCGTCTTGACGTAGCGAAGCGCGGCATCCCGGTAAAGGAGCGAGATGGAGACGCCTACCGAGGGGGTCGTCGAAACCGACGAGATGCTCTCGCCGGGCCAAGCCTCGAACGCCGATGGACGGCGGGCCTGCTGTGACGACAAGGTCGGAACTCCGCTGGGCGGCAGACCGGCGACGACGACGAGACCGGGGACGATCCGGACCACTCCGACGGCAGCGACCTCATCACGTTCGGCTCCGTCGGTCGCGAGGAGCTCGTCCGTGGCGATCCGGGCCTCGCTGGGGCCGGTTCGACAATCCATCGCGTGCATGACCCGAGGCATCTCCAACCGGCGCGACGGGTCGTTTGATCGTCTACGCACGACGACCTCTTGGGAGCGATACCTCCTCGGTTGGGGGCAGCTTAGGCTCGACCCGTCGATCCTCCACCGGATCGAGCGTGCGCGGGGCGGCGCGTGGCCTTCTGGGCGGAGGTCACATCGCGCAGGATATCGGCATCGGGTACGGCAGATCGACGGCTCCGAGGTGATCGCCTTCGACCGGCATCCCGCCGGTCGGGTCGTCGGCATCCCCTTCCCGCTCCTTCACATCGACCGCGTTGCGGGCACCCTCGAGATCGCCGCCAGAGCCGACGTTCCGACCGGGCGCGTCCCGCTTGGGGCCGTCGCTGCCTTCCCGATTCGAGAGCCTGGCGTTCGCCCCCTCCGTCCGGACCGGGAGACGATCCTCATCGAGGACCGGGCAGTGTTTAACGCCTGGCCAACGTGGTGAGGAGCACGCGGGTTCGGTAGCAACGCCCGATTCGGGCAGTCACCGCCACCCCTGATTCGCGTGCCGCGTAGAATTAGCCGTCGATGCGGGAGTGGACGGGTAACGGGCGACGGGGAAGCACGATGGTGGCGGCGACGTGGCTCCGGCGGCTGGCGGCGGCGGCAACCCTCGGCATGTACATCGTTCTCCTGATGGGCGCCACCGTCACCAACACCGGCTCCGGTGAGGGGTGCGGCCGCTCCTGGCCCCTCTGCCACGGCGAGTTCATCCCGGCCTACGCTTTCGAGACCCTTGTCGAGTACAGCCATCGCCTGGTGACCGGGGTCGAGGGCGTGATCATCGCCGCCGTTGCCGTCGGCGCCTGGCGCGCCCGCAAGCGCCTCCCGATCCTGCGTGTCCTCGTCCCCCTGATGGTCCTCACCCTCCTGCTTCAGTCCGGGATGGGCGCCGCCGCCGTCCGCTCCCCCCAGAGCCCGCCCGTCCTTGCCCTCCACTTCGGCATCTCGCTCGTTTGCTTCGCCGCCGTCTTCCTGACCTGGCGGGTGCTCGGCGAAGGGGCGGCCCGCTCCCCCCGGACCGTGGGCCGGGCCGCCGCGCCCCCCGCGCTCGACCGTCGCCTCGCCTGGCTCGCCCTTCTTTCCGTCACCGGCGTCGCCTACCTGGGCGCCTACCTTCGCCACAGCGACGCCTCCTACGCCTGCGCCACCTGGCCCCTTTGCAACGGGGAGGTCTTCCCCGGCTTCGCCGGCCCCGAGGGTGCCAACTTCGGCCACCGCCTCGCCGCCCTCCTCGCCTCCCTTCTCGTCGCCCTGATCGCCTATCGGCTTTGGCGCGCCCGCGCCGCCCGCCCCGATCTGGCCAAGAGCGGCCTCGTCGCCCTCGCCCTGATCGGGTTGCAGGCCCTCTCCGGCGCCTCCCTCGTCTTCACCCGCCTCGCCATCGGCAGCACCCTCGCCCACGCCGCCCTGATGGCCCTCCTCTTCGTCGTCCTTGCCGACCTCTGCCGCCGGACGATGCCCGAGGGTGGCGCGACGCCCTCCCCTGTCACCGATCCCCTCCCTGGCCCGCTCCGCCTCGCCGTGCCCCACCGAAACTCGCCCTCCTGACGGCGACCCACCCGGACCACTGCGGGGAAGGCCACTGTTCCCGCTTCTCAGTCGATGGCGCCCGCTTCGTTGCTGGAGGTAGCGGGCCAAGAGCCTGGCCGCCCCGCTCCGTCGTATTTCCCGAGGGTATGACGTGCCGGCCTGCTCACAACGGCTGGTCGTTCCCCGATTGCCCGTCCCCCGGATCGCCTTCGGCACCAAGGGCCGCGCCGATGCGCAGGAGCGTGTGGGACGGCGACGACGCCAGCACGGCCGGTGGGAGGCCTAGGGTGCTCAGCGCGCCGGTCTGCAGGATGCTTGCTAGCCCGTGCACCGCCGACCAGACGAACAGCGCGTCGAGGTCGGTGGCCTCGCTCGGCACCCCCTTCGACCCGTCAGCGCCCATCCGGTCGAGGCAGTCGCGGAGGAGAGCGAATGCGTGTCGGGCGCTCCGCATCATTTCGGGATGGTGCGCCGGATCGGGCAGGGGCGTCCCGAACATCAGCCGGTAGGGCAGAGGATGCTCCCGCGCGTAGGCGAGGTAGGCCCGGCCCAGGGCCGCGAGATCATCGGCCGGGTTCTCGCCCCGCGGCCGGTCGTCGAGGTGCCGGGCGAAGGCCGCGAAGGCGCGGCGAACGACCTCCGCCAGGAGGTGGTCGCGACTCGGGAAGTGCTTGTAGGGGGCCTGGTGCGAGACGCCCAACCGGCGGGCCACCTCGCGCAAGCTCAACCCTTCGACCCCCGCCTCGTCGATGATCGCCAGCGCTTCGCGGAGGCAGTCCTCACGCAGGCTTCGGGTCCGTGCCGCGGGGTGTGCCATGGGCGTGCTTCGTCATCCCCCGCATCACGCGACCCATCACCCGAGCGCGTGCCCAACGCGGCAAGGGGACGAGCGAGTAGGTGAGCACCTTTGATAGCAATCCGGGCACCACGGTCGTCCTCCGGCCGAGGGCATCGAGCGTTGCCCGGGCGACGGTCGCCGGCTCGAGCGCCGCACCCATCCGCATTCCGGCACGCGACGCGAAGCCGCTGCGGACCGGACCGGGGGCCGAGGCGAGCACGTCGACGCCCAGCGGCGCGAACTCCACGTGCAGCGCCTCCGCGAGCGACTGGACGTACGCCTTGGTCGCCGCGTAGTTCGCGGAGAGCGGGACCCCCTGGAACGCTACCAGGGAGCTCATGAGCACGACCCCCCCGTGACCACGTTCCGCGAAGCGCCGTCCGAACCGCGAGATCAATCCCAGCACGGCCCCGCAGTTGACCCGGAGCATTTCCAGCTCGCGGTCGAGAGGCGCGTCGAGCAATGGACCCGACGAGCCGAATCCGGCGGCGGCGATCAGCAACCCGACGTCGAGATCGCGCGTACCAGCCTCGATCGCCGCCATCGCGTCCCCGTTCGCCAAGTCGACGTCGAGGACGCGGGTCTCGATCCTGTGCCGTGTCCTCAGCTCGGCCGCCATCCCGTCCAGCACGGGGCGGCGACGCGCGACCAGAACGAGGTTGAGCCCCGCCGCCGCAAGTCGAAGCGCCATCTCGCGGCCGATGCCGTCTGAGGCCCCGGTGACGACCGCCCACGGGCCGTACCTCGCGCGGAATCGCTCCTGCCTTCGGGTTCGCACCGCGTTCGCGGAACGATCCGTCATGTTGCACTCCCCACCTTTCCGGTCGCCCGCTCGGCGCGCGAACCGCGACGAACGCGACCACTGAAGTGAGGGTAAAGCTGGATGTTGACAGTGTCAACCGGGGCCGCTGTATCGCCCCTCGCGCCGGGCGACGGCCTGCTCGGATCCTTTTGCGGCGACGCCAACGCTCCTGCCGGAACTACCGGTCGCGCGGGTCGCTCCGGTCGGATGCCGGTCAATCGTCCCGTCCGGGTTGATGCGATAAGCCTCGGAAGTGGGCTTCGACCGCAAGGATCTGGTCCTCGACCGACCACGCGCCGTCTACCGTGACCAGCCGATACCCCATCCCCCCCGCCTGCCGTGCCACCTCTCGGGCGAACCCCGCGTCCCGCCGCATCCACCGCTCCCACGCCTGCGCTTTGTCCGAACACTCGGCCAGCACCTCGTGCCGCCACGCCCGCTCCCCGTAGCACGCCCGCTGGAAGGGTTCCGTCGGTACCACCCAGATCGCCCGGTGGGGCGGCACGCCGAGGCCGCCGACCAGCTCCGGTAGGAGTGCCGCTCCCTCGGCCAGGATCGGCCGATCCCTTGGCATTGCCGCCAGATCCGCCAGGATCTGCGGGAACTCCTCTCGGTAGAGCGCGATCTCCTCGCGAATCTGCTGCGCGGTCGGCCGCAGCCAGATCTCGTCGCAGGTCGCCCGCGCCAACCGGGCGAAGACCGGCTGCGCCCGTGGGTCGATCCGCTCCTTGTGGTGGTGGAACGCGTCGTCGCACCGATAGACCGTCAGCCCTTGCCGTGCCGCCAACCCGTCGGCGATCGAGCTCTTTCCCGCGCACGGCGACCCGCCCAGCCAGAGGACGTGCGCCAGCTGCTCCCTCACGCTCCGTCCTCCCACGGCTGGCCGTCTTGTCGCCATCGTCTCTGCCCGCCACCGCGGACGTCCGCCCATCGTCCGCGCCATCCCTCCCCGCCCCCGTTCCCAGACTGCCCGCCGTCCGCCGCGTCCTTCTCCGCGTCCATCTCTACCAGCACCCGGGCAAAGGTCCGCACCACCTCACCCCCGTCCTCCCCTCCCAGCGCCGGCTGCACTCGTGCCGCCGGCAGCGCGACATCGGCCACCCGTGCCACCCAGTGCGTCAGCCGCAGCGCGGCCTTCCCCTCCAGGCTCAGCAGCCGCGCCAGCATCACCTGCAGCGCCCCCAGTTCCTCCGCTACTCCCCGGCCCCCGCACGCTGACCCACGACCCGACGAGCGCGACCGACGCCCCGGTCCCCTTGAGTGGGCTTCGTCTCCGTCTCCCGAAATTGTGGATCCCTGGCGATCGGACCGGCACGCCGCCTGTCCCTCGGCCCCCGTTCACGACCACCCATCCCGCCTGCCCCCCTTGTCGACAGCTCGCCGCTCTCCCTGGGAGGGGAGAGGAGCTGGGCGGGGCCGGCCTCCCACGCTACCAGCCCGCGGCACCCCCGCACGTCCCACCGCAACGCCCCTTGACGCCCCCCCCGCCGGTCGGTAGCATCCCGCCAACCGAATGGCGGGCTGACACCCCCGTCGCTCCCGGTGGTCACGCCGCTCGAACAGGAGATGAGGCCCGGCGCAGCGGTGCGCCGGCCGGCAACGGGGCAGGGACCGAGGGTCCAGGAGGATCAGTTCATGGCCGAAGCGGTCATCTCGCGCCGCACCGTCCTCAAACGCGGCCTCGGCACCGCGGCCGGGACCGCCCTCGGCGGCCTCGCCGCCCTCGGCACCGACCTCCGCCCCGCCCAGGCCCGTGCCGCCACCCTCAAGATCGCCGACACCCGCCAGTACCCCAGCGTCTGCCCCTACTGCGCCGTCGGCTGCGACACCGTCGTCCACGTCTCCGGCGAGGGTGAGAACAAGCGGATCGTCAACATCGAGGGGGACGTCCGCTCCCCCGTCAGCGGTGGCAACCTCTGCCCGAAGGGGGCCGCCACCTACCAGCTCCACATCAACCCCAACCGCCTGGAGCAGGTCCTCCACCGCGCCCCCGGCGCCACGAGCTGGGAGGTCATGGACCTGGAGACGGCGATGGACCGCGTCGCCGAGCTGACCAAACAGGCCCGCGACGAGACCTTCGTCGAGACCGAGACCGTCACCAACCCGGACGGGACCACCACCGAGAAACTGCTGAACCATTCCCTCGGCATCTTCTCCCTCGGCGGGGCGACGATGGACAACGAGTGGAACCACATCCAGCAGAAGCTGATGCGTGGGCTCGGCGTTGTCGCGATCGAGAACCAGGCCCGGATATGACACTCCTCCAGCGTCCCCGGTCTGGGGGTGCGGATGGGCCGCGGAGCGGCCAGCAACTATCCCGGTAACCTGGTCCACTCCGACTGCATCCTGATCGAAGGCTCGAACATGGCCGAGTGCCATCCGGTCGCCTTCCGCTGGGTGATGCAGGCCAAGACCCGGCTCGAGAACCCTGCCAAGGTCATCCACGTCGACCCCCGCTTCACGCGGACCTCGGCGATGGCCGACATCCACGCCCCCTTGCGCGCCGGCACCGACATCGCCTTCCTCGGCGGCCTGATCAAGTACGTGCTCGACTCCCCCCGCTGGAACGTGGAGGAGCCCTTCTTCAAGGAGTACGTCGTCAACTACACCAACGCGGCGACGATCATCAACCGCGAGTTCAAGGACACCGAAGACCTCGAAGGGGTCTTCTCCGGCCTCGGCGAGTACAAGGGGGACGAGAAGGGGTGGGGCCTGAACGGCTTCACCGGCCAGTACGACACGAAGAGCTGGCAGTACGACGCCGCCCCCGTCGGCGACCAGGGCCGGACGGCCAACACCGCCCAGTCGGGCGAGCAGACGGCCACCTCCGGCCAGCCCGGCGCGGAGCAAGCCCAGGCCCCGGACGGACCCCCCTTCAAGCCGCTCGTCGAGGCCCTGCCGAAGCCGAACCCCCGCACCGACCCGACCCTCGAAGACCCGATGTGCGTCTTCCAGATCGTGAAGCGGCACTTCGCCCGCTACACGCCGGAGATGGTCGCCGAGATCACCGGCTGTCCAGCCGACCGCGTCGTCCAGGTCGCTGAGACGCTGCTGGCGAACTCCGGCCCGGACAAGACCTCGGCCATCTGCTACGCCGTCGGCTGGACCCAGCACACCTACGGCCCGCAGATGATCGGCACCTCGGCGATGCTCCAGCTCCTGCTCGGCAACATCGGCCGGCCGGGCGGCGGCATCGTGGCCCTCCGCGGCCACGCCACGATCCAGGGCAGCACCGATGTCCCGACCCTCTACCACTCGATCCACGGTTACATGCCGGCGCCGACCGCCCTCAAGAAGCACAACTCCCTGACCGAGTACATCCAGACCGAGACGCTGCCGCGCGGCGTCTGGTCGAACATCCCGCAGTACCTGGTCACCTACCTGAAGTCGATGTACGGCGCCGCCGCCACGGCCGAGAACGACTTCGGCTTCGGCTGGCACCCCCGCATCAGCGGTGACCACTCGCACCTGCCGGTGACCCTGGCGATGATGGACGGTCGCGTCCAGGGCATGTTCGCGATGGGCCAGAACCCGGCCGTCGGCGCCCAGAACGGCAAGCTTCAGCGCAAGGCGCTGGCGAAGCTGAAGTGGCTCGTGGTCAAGGACAACTTCGAGACCGAGACGGCCGCCTTCTGGCACAACTCGCCGGAGGTCAAGAGCGGCGAGCTGAAGACCGAGGAGATCCAGACCGAGGTCTTCTTCTTCCCCTCCGCCCAGGTGGCGGAGATGGACGGCTCCTACACGAACACCCAGCGCCTGATCAAGTGGCACCACAGGGCGATCGATCCGCCCGGCGACTGCCGCTCCGACCCGTGGTTCACCTACCACCTCGGCAAGCGCCTCAAGGCGCTCTACGCCGGCAGCACGCTCCCGCGCGACCAGGGTTTCCTCAACCTGACCTGGGACTTCGAGCCCGACCCGGAGGACGTGGCGGAGTCCCGGATCAAGGACGAGCCGAGCGTCCGCAAGATGATGCGGGAGATTAACGGCTACCAGTCGGCGACCGGCCAGCACCTCGCCAACGCGAACGAGATGAAGGACGACGGCTCGACCACCGGCGCCTCCTGGATCTACTGTGGCGTCTACCCGTCGCCGGAGAAGCTCCTCGCCGCCAGCCGCGTCCCGGACGACCCGGGCGGCCCCGGCACCAACCTGAACTGGGGCTTCGCCTGGCCGTCGAACCGCCGCGTCCTCTACAACCGGGCCTCGGCCCGGCCCGATGGCGCCCCCTGGTCGGAGCGCAAGAAGTGGGTCTGGTGGGACCCGGCCAAGCTCCCCGCCGCCACCGCCGCCAACCCGGAGCCGAAGCCGGGGATGTGGACCGGCCACGACGTCCCCGACTTCCCGCCGACCAAGCCGCCGACCGCCGAGGCGAAGCCGGACGGGATCGGTCTCGACGGCCACTCCGGCCGCGATCCGTTCATCTTGAAGGTCGATGGCAAGGCGTGGCTCTACACCCCGACCGGGATGGTCGACGGCCCGCTGCCGACCCACTACGAGCCGATCGAGTCCCCGGTTGGCAACGTTCTCTACCCGAAGCAGCCGATCAGCCCGGTCCTGAAGCGGTGGGAGCGGGAGGACAACAAGCTGGCCGCCGCGGGGGACCCCAACTTTCCCTACGTGCTCAGCACCTACCGCCTCACCGAGCACCACCTGTCGGGGGTGATGAGCCGCTGGCTTCCCTGGCTGGCCGAGCTGCAACCCGAGCTCTTCGCCGAGATCAGCCCGGAGCTGGCCGAGGAGAAGGGAATCGGGAACACGGAGTTCATTCGGATCATCACCCCCCGCGGTGAGGTCCGTGCCAAGGCGCTGGTAACGCGGCGGCTGCAGCCGCTCCAGGTCGCCGGTACCACGGTCCACCACGTCGGCCTGCCCTGGCACTGGGGCTACCAGGGGGTGGTCACCGGCGACGTCGTCAACGACCTGTCGTCGATCGTCGGCGACCCGAACGTCTCGATCCACGAGGGCAAGGCGTTCGTCTGCAACGTGGAGAAGGCGTGATGCGGCAGAACGACCCCCAGGCACCCGCCTCCCCACCCGTCTCCGCCACCCCGCCCCCCGGCGGTGCGGCAACCCCGATCGCCGAGGGGGCCTCCTACCCGGAAGGCTCGCCGGTCACCGTCTCGTCCCCGATCGCCACGCCGGGGGCCGGCAGCATCGCCGTCCCCCTCGGCCCGGCCGGCTCCCCGGCCGCCGCCGTTGCCTCGCCGGCCGCCTCCGGCGTGCCGGAGCTCTCCGACTCGGCGGTCGCGCCCCCCGGTGCCTTCCCGGCGGAGCCGATGGGCTTCTACACCGACACGACGGTCTGCATCGGCTGCAAGGCGTGCGAGGTCGCCTGCAAGGAGTGGAACGGCCTCTCGACCTGGAACGGCGGCGCCAACACCCTCAGCGGCGACTCCTATGACAACACCCGCCGCCTGGACGGCCAGCACTGGCGGCACGTCAAGTTCATCGAGCAGTTCGACCAGGACCGCACCGGCGGCCGCTGGTTGATGATGAGCGACGTGTGCAAGCACTGCGTCCACGCCGGCTGCCTGGAGGTCTGCCCGACCGGGGCGATCATCCGCACCGAGTACGACACGGTCGTCATCCAGTCGGATGTCTGCAACGGCTGCCGCGACTGCATCGCCGCCTGCCCCTTCGGCGTGATCGAGGTCAACCCCGTCAACAACACGGCGATGAAGTGCACCCTCTGTTACGACCGGATGCAGAACGGCCTGACGCCGGCTTGCGCCCAGGCCTGCCCGACCGCCTCGATCCAGTTCGGCCCGGTTGCCGAGCTGCGCGAGACCGCCCAGGCCCGCGTCCAGCAGCTGCAGGACGCCGGCGAGGAGCGCGCCCGGCTCTACGGCGCCGACGACAAGATCGTCGGCGGCCTCAACTCCTTCTACCTGTTGGTCGACGAGCCGGAGGTCTACGGCCTGCCGGTCGATCCGAAGCTTCCTTCGGACCACGCGGCACCGAGCGCGGCCCTCTCCGCGGCCGGTGCCGCGGCGGTCGGCGTCCTCGGCACGGTCGCCTTCCGCAAGCGGCGGATGGACGGCTTCGCCGAGGAGGCCCGGGCGGAGGGGCGCGTCGTCGGCGAGCGGCGGGCCGGGGAGCACGTCGTCGTGGAGCGGATCGTCGAGGAGGACCCCCGTGCCTGATCTCGGCGGCATGACGCAGGTCGTGGCCCAGACCGCGCCCTCCGACACCTTCGTCACCCTCTCCCCCCACTGGGGGTGGATCATCGTCTTCTACTTCTTCTTCGGCGGCATCGCCGGCGGCGCCGCCTTCCTTGCCGCGATGCTCGATCTCTTCGGCAACCGCAACGACCGGCCGATGGCCCGGATCGGCTACGCGGTCGCCTTCCCGGCGATCGTGCTCGGCGGCCCGCTCCTGATCGTCGACCTGAACCGGCCGGAGCGCTTCTGGCACATGTTCATCCAATCGGAAACGTTCCGGCCGATGATCAAGTGGTACTCGCCGATCTCGGTCGGGGCGTGGGGCGTCGGGGTCTTCGCCCTCTTTGTAACCCTCGCCTTCGCCGGCGCCCTCGCCGAGTGGGGCCGGTTGCCGGGCGCCTTCCGGGCGCTGCGGGACGGCCCGCTGGGCAAGGTGATCTCCGCCCTGACCGGCCTCGGCGGGCTCTTCGTCGCCGGCTACACCGGCGTCCTCCTCGCCGCGACCAACCGGCCGCTCTGGGCCGACACCCCCCTGATCGGGCTCCTCTTCCTCCTCTCCGGCGTCTCGGCCGGGGCGGCGCTGATGCTCCTCGTCGGTGCACGACGCGCCAACGCCGGCTCGGTCGGTTGGCTCGGCGACATGGACGCTTACACCTCGATCCTGGAGTTGGTCGTGCTCGTCGTCCTCGCCCTCTCGCTCGGGTCGGTCGCGACCGAGGTCTGGGGCAACGGCTGGGGCGTGCTGCTCGCCGTCGGCGTCGGCCTGGTTGGCATCCTCCTGCCGCTGCTGCTCCACTGGCGGCCCCGCCTACTCGGGCGAATGAGCGTGCCGAGCGCGGCCGTCCTGGTCCTGATCGGCGGCTTCGTCCTGCGGATGGTCTTCGTTCTCTCGTCGGAGGCGATCTAAGATGGTCGCGCGACGCCATCTTGCCACCTTAGCGCTCTTGCCCGCGCTGGCTTTGGCGCTCTCTGCGTGCAGTCCGGAGTCGGGCCGCGGTGGGCGTGGCGGCAGCGAGGGAGCAGACGTCGGCAATACCGGAGATGCCGTCCAGTTGCACGGCGACAAGGACCAGGACGAGCGGATCTACCTCGATACGCCGCGCAGGCCGCCGATCGAGGGCTCGTGATCGCCCCGGTGACGGATCCTCGATCGCGGGACGGCGGCACCTACGGGTGAGCGCCTCTCCGTCGGCCGGCGCCCTGCGTCAGCGTGATGCCCTGGCCCGCTCGCAGCCGGAGGCGGGGCCGTGGCTCGCCCTGCTGACCGAGGTCGCCCGCGAGTCCGGGGCCCCGCAGTGGGAGAGCGCCGCCGCGGGGACCGCGCTCCGTTCGCGCCAGCCCCGTCCCCTGCCACTCCTGGCGGGCGCAGCCGTCCCGCTCGACGAGCGGGTCGTGGCGGAGTGGATCGGTCGCCTCTTCGCCCTGGCGGGCAACGCTGGGCCCGACGCGACGTCGCTCGCCGAGGCCGCCGATCGGGTCGATGCCCGTGCCCTGCTGGCGGCGGCCATCGACCAGGATGGCCACCGGCTCTCCACGCACGCCCTGGCACTTGCCGTCGACCCGGACGTGCTGGCCGCCATCGCCCAGCTTGCCGCCGTTCCCCTGCTCCAGGCGTGCCGCCGCCGGCTTGCGTCGGCCGTCTCCGCCGACTGGGACGACGGCTGTTGCCCCATCTGCGGCGCCTGGCCCGCGCTGGCCGAGAGTCGCGGCCTGCAGCGGGAGCGCCGCCTCCGCTGCGCCCGCTGCGGCGCCGATTGGGCCGCTGTTGCCATGCGCTGCCCATACTGCCGGAACGGCGATCACCAGCACCTCGGTTCGCTGATCTCTGAAACCCAGGGGGAGGGACGCAAGGTCGACACCTGCGACCGCTGCCGTGGCTACGTCAAAAGCGTCGCCACCCTCCGCCCCTGGGCGGCCGACGAGGTTCCCCTCGCCGACCTCGCCACCGTCGATCTCGACATCGCCGCCCTCGAGCGCGACTTCGCCCGTCCCGAGGCCCCCGCCGTCGCCCTTGATGTCCGCCTTGTCGATCCGCCCGACGGCGGGACCAGAACGGGCGGACGATGACGACGAACGACGCCGCGCCGCCGATGCTCCGTCCCGGCGCCGTCTGCGACCGGCTGTTGGCCGCGATGGAAGGCTCCGAGGGGCGCCGCAAGAAGCGCAAGCGCGACACGACCCCGGACGCGATCGGCCTCGGCATCAAGCGCGACCTGCTCGCCGCCGCCGCCGCCGCGGACCCGCCGCCCGACGAGTTCGAGGGCTGGCTCCTGGAGCAGTGCCTCGCCGCCGGCCCCCTCGCCGGCGCAACCCGCGCCATGGCCCTGGAGATCCTCGACGAGTGGCGCGTCGCCCTTGCCTCCGACGGCTTCCGCGACTGGCTGGAGGCCGGCGCCCCCTCCGACGATGCCCGACCCAGCCTCGAAGGCGCACCGGTCCGGCGCTAACGCTTCTTCCCCCGTTGGCTCCCGAGGCGTCCCGGCCCGGTGGCCGTCCGCGCCCCGATTGCTCGGGAGCCGTGTCGTCGATCGCATCTCCAGCGCAGCGCACGTTCTCGCCGATGACCCGGACGGTTGCCGACCTCGAGCGATCCGAGGTCGACGATCCGAGGCGTTGCTCCGGTGCTGCGATGCCGGCGTTTGGCGCAAGCGGGAAGACGATTCGGAGGATTCGCAGGTCGGCGTTCTGATCGACCCCCGGCCAATCGCCGAGCACGACTCGTGGGACCGCGGTCGAGGCGGCGAGCGACCGGCTGGGTGCCGTCCTTTCCGCCCATGTCCGCCCATCTCCACCTGGCCCGGCGTATTCCTCCCTTCCACGTGGGACGGGGCCAGGCACCGGTTTCGCTCGGCGGCGGGAACCTGGCGAACGGCCCCTGCCCCCTCGCCGATGTTGTTCGCCGGGTGAATACCGAGTTCGACGTCCGACCGCGGCGGCCCGATCGAGAGGTCTTCCTCGACGCTGATCGGGGCCGGTTCGGTCCGGTTGGACGACGACGGGTTCTTACCGAGCGCGCCGCTGCACCCTGGCTCGGATTCGCTCGCGCTCGTCGACGATCGCCAAGGCGACGGTGTTCGCGTTCGGCTGTCGCGGGTGGACGACGACCGGCCGGATGGCCTCCGGGAGGGCGCGCAGCGCCACGGTGTAGGGGTTCGTCGTCTTGTGAACGGTCAGGCCGCGGGCGATGACCACCAGGTCGAGATCGGCGACGACGGATGGATCGAGGCGGTGGTTGTCGCGGACGACATGGACCCGCGCGCGCTTGACCTGTCGAAGCGCGGCGTCGATCGCGGCGTTGCCGCCGAGAACGAGGGTTCGCGGCCGGCCGGCAGCCTCGAGGGCGAGGCGGAAGAGGAGCGGCGCGCCGTCGGTCGTCGTCCCCTCGCAGAGGCAGGGTCCGTCCCGGATTGGCGCCACCGGCGAGACCCGGAAGGGGAGGTCGTGCCGCCGGATCAGCAACGCCCCGGGCCGGACGCAGCGGGCGCAGACGGGTACGGTCCTGGTGGGCACGGGCGAGGCGGTGTCGTGCGCGGCCAGGGCGGAGACGGCATCGTGGCCGCGCCAGGGGCCGTCGATGCGTCTCACCTCCATCAGAAAGCCGGGTCGCAGGGCGAAGATCGATTCGAGCGCGGCTCGGTCCTCGGGGCTCGGATCGCGCCGATCGGGCGGCAGCGGGACCAGCGCCTCCAGCCCCAACGCCTGGCACCGCGATGAGAGCACATCGTGGAGAAGTTGGCGGTGCGCGGCATGGGCGGCGCTCGTGGACATGGTCTGCCTTCGGGAGGACGGCGCGTGACGGCGGGCCGGCCTGCCTACCGTCCCGCGAACGCCGCGACCGGCGCAAGCTCGACCAGATCCGCCAGTCCGACCCGCTCCAGATGCTCCGCGGGGATCAACCCGTCCTCGTCCCAGCCGCGGACGCGGTAGTAGGCGGCGATCATCTGGTCGAGCCAGGGGCGGCTCAGGAGCGTCGTCTCGCCCTCGTCGACGAGGACGCGCGGGGGGAGGGTGTCGTCGGCACGGGTCCAGCCCTGGGCAATGTTGAAGAGCTTCTTGAGGTTCGTAATCCGCTCGCCCGCCAGGCGAAGGTCGTCCGCCGCGGTGGGCACGCCGGTGACCATGGTGTAGAGCGAGGCGGCTTCCTCGTGGACATCGTGGAGGGTATGGCGGAGGAACTTGCAGAGGGTGAGGGAATCGAGGAGCGCCGCTTGGTCCTCGGCGCCGGCGGCGGCCTCGGCGCGGGCCGTCGCCTCGGACTTCGGGTCGAGGCGGTCGGAGAAGTCGACCTCGTAGGCGGAGGAGCGGTTGTGGCACGCGCCGCGGGTACCGACCGCGAGGCCCAGGGCCAGCGTCTGCAGCTTGCGCGGGTCGTAGCCCGGCAGTTCCAGCCCCTTAACGTGCATCGCCCACGCCTCGCTCCCCTGGCCGACCAGGGCCGCTGCCGCCCGCGAGCCTTCCGCGAGCAGGTCGCCGAGGCCGCGGCGGTCGCCGATCGCGTCGATCGTACGCAGCAAGGCGGCGCCGTCGCCGAAGGCCGGGATCTCGTCGGCCGGGACGCCGAGATCTATGCCCCGCTCGCGGCACTCCATCGCCCAGGCAATCGTCGCCCCGGTCGTCATCGAGTCGATGCCGAGGGCGTCGCAGCGGGCGGCGGCGCGTAGGACCGCGTTCGGATCGGCGACGCCGCAGAGGGAACCGAGGGCGAAGAGGGTTTCGTACTCCAGCCGGACCTCGGTCGTCGGACCACCGTCGCGCGTCCGGTAGCGGTGCTCGCAGCCGACGGTGCAGGCGGCGCAGCCGTGCTTGTCGGTGTGGTGCTCCAGCAGCAGCGTCTCGCCGCCGATCGCATCGGCCCCGGCGAAGCGCCCGGACTGGAAGTTGCGGGTTGGCAGCACCCCCATCCGGTCGAAAAAGGCGACGTTGGCCGCCGTCCCGACCTCGCGGTACTTGGCGGTCCCTGGCCCCAGGCTCCGCTCGGCGAGACCGCGCGCCGCCGCCGCCAGGCCCCGCGGATCGGCGACGGCCGGCAGGCGGGTGCCGCGGACCGCGATCGCCTTCAGCCGCTTGCTCCCCATCACGGCGCCGGCGCCGGTGCGGCCCGCGAGGCGGCCGTCGTTGCTGATCGCGGCGTAGCGCACCCCCCGCTCACCCGCGACGCCGATCGCGGCGACGCGGAAGCCGCTCCCCATCTCCGCGCGGAGCGCGTCGGCGGTCGCCGCCGGATCGAGCCCGAGCAGGGTCGCCGCCGGTCGGAGCGAGACGCGGTCGTCGTCGACGACCAGCACGCTCCAGGCGGGGGCGGCACCCTGCACGACGAGGGCGTCGAAGCCGGTCCGTTTGAGCGCGATCGCGAGGTAGCTGGAGGAGAGGGAGTCACCGATGACGCCGGTCTGGGGCGACTTGGTGGCGACGGCGATCTTGCTGGCGGTCGTGATCCCGGTGCCAACGAAGGGGCTGGTGGCGAAGACGAGCGGGTTCTCGGCCGCAAGTGGCTCGACCCGCGGCGGACAGAACCGGTGCAGCAGAAGGCTGGCGAGGCCGGCTCCGCCCAGGACGCGGGACGCAACAAGTTCCGGGATCTCCTCCGACAGGGCCGTCCCGTCCGCCAGATCGACCCGCAGCGCCCGGCCGTGGACCCCGTGCATACCGTAAGACCCGTTCGCTACCCGCTACCCAGACACGCTACCCGCCGGCAACGCTGGAGACAAGAAGAACCGACGACGAGGGAGTCAACGGACATCGGCTGTCGCGGGTGAACCGCTCGTCGACGACGAAGGTGTAGCCGTCGAGCAGCCAGCCGGTCTCGCCGTCGATCACCTTGCCGACGAGGGCCGGGCACCGGGCGCCGAGATCGGCGGCCAACTCGCCGAGGGTCCCTCCCGCCGCCGGCAGCGAGCGCGCCCCGGCCAGGAGCCGCGGCACCCCGAACAGCTCGATCTCGCAACGCGGTTCGGCTCCCGACATCCAGCGCCCTGTCTCTTCGACCTTTCCCGCCAGGCGAGCCTGAACGCGCGGTCGGCGGTACCCCGGGAGCGATGATAGCCGATCCGCGGGGTCAGCCGGTGAGGCGCGAAACCCTCGGAGCGGCATCCGCCGCGGAAGCCTCCTCCCGAACGAACCCCGCGTTGGGGTCCTTTGCGTGGGGCGGCGACGAACTCCCCCACCCGCAGGGAGCGGATCAGGTCGCCCCAGACCGGGGGCAGGCGAGATTCGTCTTCCGGCGAAAAGTCGAGGGTGATGAACGGGTTGATGTTCTGCGCCCGTGCCAGCAGGTGCCGAGAGCGCCACTCGCGGTGCTCCCGCTCGTCCATCCTGCGCACCTCGCGCCGGACGAACTCCAAGCCAGGACGCAGGACGTGGTTGATCGGCGTTTGGCAGAGGATTCCCACTCGCGGGCGTCGGGCGCGTCCGTCGGTGTCGACGCGATCAGGAGTCCGCTCGGGTCAATCTCCGGCGTAACGCGGAAAACGGTCAGTTGGATGCGTCACTCGTCGTCCGGCGACTGGCAATCCTGGAGCTTGACCCCTTCGTCGTCGACGACCACGACCCAATGTCTTAGCGGATCGAACCGGATCGCGCCGGGGTCGGCGACGCGGATTTTGGCGCCCGGTTTCGACCGCCAATCGTGGCCTGCGTCCATCCGCCGGTTCTTCTAGTCTCGCTTCGTTATCATCGCTCCCTCGATCGAGACGGCGTCGCGTCGCCGTTGGTGGGTCACCGCCGCGCCGGCAGGGGAACCACGGGGCGATTCCTGCCGCCGGCCTGCCCGATGATTGTACGGCGGTCGCCGCCGCAAGCGGGCGCATGGCGGCGTGATGGCAAAGAACTGGCGTCTGTCCTCCCCGCGGGAGGCGGGGCGATCTCCGGTCGCCGCACCACGTACGTCTCGCTTCCGTCTACGCTCCAGAAAGGGCAGCCTCCGCATGGCGCTCGTCGACGTGCTGATCCCGACGATGGGCCGAAAGACCGGTCTCGCGGTGGTGCTGACGGGTCTGCTCGGCCAGACGTTTGCCGACTTCGATGTCGTCGTCTCCGACCAGACGGAGGACGGGGCCGGGTACCTGGAGAGCATCGAGATCGAGACGCTGACCCGGGCGTTGCGGCGGCGCGGCCACCGCGTCGCGCTCCACCGCCACCTGCCGCGCCGCGGGCTCGCCGAGCAGCGGCAGTTTCTGCTCGACCAGAGCAGGGCGCCGTTCGTTCACTACCTCGACGACGACGTGCTGCTCGACCCACCGACCCTGGGGCGGATGCTCGGCGTGATGCGGGCCGAGGGGTGCGGGTTCGTCGGCTGCGCGGCGCCGAGCCTGGCCTACCTGGACGACGTTCGGCCGCACCAGCAGGGGATCGAGCTCTGGGAGGGACCCGTGCGGCCGGAGCCGTTCGCTCCGGACGCGATCCCGTGGGAGCGGCACCTGGTCAACAACGCGGCCAACCCGCTCCACCTGGAGCAGCGGTTCGCGCCCGACGGCGAGACCGTTCGCTACAAGGTTGCCTGGGTCGGCGGCGCCAACGTCCTCTACGACCGGGCCAAGCTGCTTGATGTCGGCGGCTTCGGGTTCTGGGACCGCCTGCCGCCGGAGCACGCCGGGGAGGAGGCCGTCGTCCAATTTCTGCTGATCCGGCGCTACGGCGGTTGCGGCATCCTGCCCGCCGGCACGTACCACCTGGGGCTGCCGACCAACGTGCCCGACCGAGCCCGGAATGCGACGGAGCTGTTCGGCGAGTTGATGGCGGAGCGCGACGGGCGGCCGAGCGTCGCGGCACCGCCCGAGGTGCTCCCTCCGGCGGTTGCCGGCAGGTCCGCCGATGGCTGAGCCCGTCCTGGCGGCGGCGGGAAGCGTCCCGCGCGTCGGCGTGGCGGTGCCGACCTTCCGCCAGGCGCCCTTCCTGCCGCGCGCCCTGGCGAGCCTCCTCGCCCAGACCTTCGCCGACTGGGAGGCGGTCGTCGTCGACGACGGCTCCCCCGACGCGACGGGGGAGGCCGTCGCCCCCTTCCTCGCCGACCCGCGATTCCGCTACGTCCGGCTGCCGGAGAACCGCGGGCTGGGCCACGCCCTCAACGCCGGGCTCGACCTCCTCCGCGCCGACTTGGTCGCCTACCTCCCCTCCGACGACGTCTACCACGCCCACCACCTCGCCGCGTTGGTCGCGTGCCTCGACGCCGCGCCGGAGGCGGTGCTCGCCTTCTCGGGCGTGCGGCACGCCTACAATCGCTTCGCCCCCGGGCAGGTCGCCGGCGAGCCGCTGCAGCTCGCCCAGGTCCTCCACCGGCGGACGCCCGAGCGCTGGGTCGAGCGCGGGGAGCTGACCACCGACGACCTCGAGCGGATGCTCTGGGCGAGGCTGCGGGCGCACGGCCCCTTCGCCGGCACCGGCCGGGTCAGCTGCGAGTGGGTCGACCACCCCGGCCAGCGCCACAAGCGGATCCGCGAAGGGGAGACGGGCGGCCTCAACGCCTACCGCTCCTACCATGGGGTGCGGCACCCGCTCCGCTTCCACTCCTCCGTCGGCAACCGGATCGACGAGGTCGCCCACTACCGGCGATTCCGGGAGCGGCAGCCGACGCCGCCGGCGCTGGACGGCCTGAAGATCCTGCTCGTCGGCGAGCTGGCGTACAACCCCGAGCGCGTGCTCGCCCTCGAAGAGCGGGGGCACCGCCTCTACGGCCTCTGGTCGCCGACTCCGTCCGGTTTCAACACGGTCGGGCCGCTGCCTTTTGGCCACGTGGAGGACCTGCCGAGCGCCGGCTGGCAAGACGCCGTCCGCCGGCTGAAGCCGGACGTCATCTACGCCCTGCTGAACTGGCAAGCCGTGCCGTGGGCCCACCACGTCCTGACCGAGAACCCGGGGGTGCCGTTCGTCTGGCACTTCAAGGAGGGGCCGTTCATCTGCATCCAGAAGGGGACGTGGCCCCAACTTGGGGACCTTCATAGGCGATCGAACGGCCGGGTCTACTCCAGCCCGGAGCTGCGCGACTGGTTCGCGGCGGCGCTCCCCGGCGCCGACGACCGGCCGACGCTGGCCCTCGACGGCGATCTGCCGAAGCGGGAGTGGTTCGAGGGGGCGTTCTTCCCCCGCCTGTCCGAGACGGACGGGGAGGTCCACACCGTCGTGCCCGGACGCCCGATCGGGCTCCACCCGGAGACGGTCGCTGCCCTCGCCGCCGAGGGAATCCACCTCCACTTCTACGGCGACGCCACCCAGCACCTCTGGCGGGGCTGGATCGAGAAGACGGGGCGTCTCGCGCCTCGGCACCTCCACCTCCACCCCCAGGTCGACCAGGACGCCTGGGTCTCGGAGTTCTCCCGGTACGACGCCGGCTGGCTCCACGCCTTCGCCAGCGAGAACGGCGGCGACCTGAGCCGGGCCAACTGGGATGACCTGAACCTCCCGGCCCGCATCGCGACCCTCGCGGCGGCCGGCCTGCCGATGATCCAGCGCGACAACCGGGGCGCCATCGTGGCGACCCAGACCCTCGCCCGCGACCTCGACGTCGGCGTCTTCTTCGACGAGATCGCCGACCTCGGCGCCCGGCTTCGGGACGGGCGCCGGATGGCCGAGCTGCGGGCCAACGCACGGCGGCACCGCCCCCGCTTCACCTTCGACCACCACGCCGACGATCTGGTCGCCTTCTTCCGACGGGTGATCGCCGCCCGCTCCTGACGCCTCCGCCCGCGCCCTCGATGGCTCCCCACGCCCCCCTGGTCACAGGTGGTGGTGTCTGGCGGTCACGTCTTTGACCCAAGATGGGCGCGGCTCGGGCTTGACCGAGTGTACGTACACTGATAGTGTAGCGATCGACCCGCACCCCCGCTCGACCACGTTGTCCGGCAGGCACGCTTCTTCTCCGAGACTGCCACCCCTCCTGATGACGCCTTTCACGACTGCCCGTTGTCCGCCGTCTCGGCCCCCTGAGGGCTTCGTCGGTTCAGCGGAGGCTTCAGCCCCACAACGGAGCGGTGCCGCACGGTCTTGAAACGCGCTGCGGAGGGCGGCTGCCTCGCCGGGGGCGCGAGCGGCGGGGAATCATGAACGACCATAAGGAGGCGTTCGGGCGACGGCTCGATCGCCGGGCCGTGCTCTCGGCATCGACCGGCTTGGCCGCGATGGCGCTGCTGCGGGGTGGCTGGCGGGTGCCGACTGCCCGTGCCGTCGGCGACGACGACACCGTAGCCGGCGAGTGGGCCGAGGACGAGGCGCAGGCGCAGGTGGTCCCTGGGGCCGAGGGGGAGCCACGATCGTTCGAAACCGAGACCCCGTTCTACGCCGTCGCGCCGCATTGGGGCGGCGAGGCCGAACCGGGCGCGACCGTCGAGATCAGCGTTAGCCCGGACGGCGAAACGTGGAGCGAGCCGGTTCTCGTTGCTCAGGCGGACGCGGAAGGCGGCCGGCCCGACCGAGACGGCCGCCGCTTCGGGCGGCTGGTGGCGGCCCAGCGTGCCCGCTTCGTTCGCTACCGAGCCTTCGACGCCGCGGGGGAGCCGACGCGCCTGCCGCGGCTCGCCTTCACGTACATCGACGCCTCGCGGGGGCCGCGCCTGGACTCGCTCGGCCCCCGCCTGGAGACGATCGGCCAGCCCGTGCCCGGGCCGACGAGCCCGGCGGTGGCCCCGCCGCCGATCGTCTCCCGCGCGGCGTGGGGCGCGGACGAATCGTTGCGATTTGGCTCCCTGGGGGAGATCTGGCCGGTCGCGTACCGGTCGGTCGAGCACGTCGTGATCCACCATACCGACACGGCGAACTTCAATGACCCCCTCCTGGAGATGCGGTCGATCTACTACTACCACGCCGTCAGCCGCGGCTGGGGGGACATCGGGTACAACTACCTGGTCGATTTCCTCGGCAACGTCTACGAGGGGCGGGTCGGGGGCGAGGGCGCCGTCGCCGGCCACGCCGCCGGCTACAACGAAGGGACGGCCGGGATCGGCACGATCGGCCGCTTCGACTTCGCGACGGCGACGCCGGAGGCGCGGGCCGGGCTGGTCGCGATCACCGCCTGGGCCGGGCGCAACCTCGATCCGCTCGGCGTCGCGCCGTTCAACGACATCGCCTCGCTACCGACGATCTGCGCCCACCGCGACGTGAACCCGAGCGGCTGCCCGGGGGACGGACTCTACGAACAATTGCCGGCGATCCGTGACGACGTCGCCAACGCCCTCGCCGGCACCGCCCCGGCGACGCCCAACCCCGCCTTTGCCCCCGGCGACGCCGTCACCTCCGCGGTCCCGGACGGCACGTTGCGGGAGGGGCCCGGCCTCACCTTCCCGGTCATCACCCAGCTCGCCCTCGGCGAGCCGCTCGTCGTCGCCGACGGCCCGGCGACGAACGATGGCCTCGTCTGGTACCAGCTCCAAGGCGCGACGCTCGCGGGCTGGGCCGCCGCCGACCTGCTGACCGGCGCGGTGGGCGGCCCGACGGCGGGGACCCCTGAGCCGGACGCCGTCCCGTTCGAGGCCGCCTCGGGGACGCGCTTCGTCGCCGGCGACGCGGCGTCGGTCGTCGACGGGGCGCTGAATCTGCATGCCGCGGCAGGTCTCGGCACGCCGGTGCTCGTCGTCCTCCCGGATGGAACTCCGGTCGCGATCGTCGGCGGTCCCGTGGAGGCCGACGGCTTCGTCTGGTACGAGATCGACGCCTCCCCCTACGGGGTCGGTTGGTGCGTCGGCGACTTCTTGCGTCGGAGCTGACGTTCCTCACCCGGAGGAGGCGGCGGGAAGGCTGGGGCATGCTGCGCGAGCCCACGCCCTTCGGTGATTGGGCCCGCGCGTCATTCCGAGGGGAAGGATTTCTGCCGGCGTTGTGGGCGGCGGAGCGCTGTGGCGTGCCGCGGGATGACGCGGGGCCGGGCGGAATAAGGCGGGACGGCGCGGCCGGCCTCGCGCCGCTCCTTCGGCCGGTCACGCGGATGGGGCCCGCGTGGAGGCGGGCGTGCCTGCACCTTCGCTGCCCCGCGCGGCCACCCTACCCCGCGCCGGGTCGATACCTCGCCAACACCTCCCGCAGCCGGTCGAGGGGGAGCGCGTGGGCGACGCGGCCGTTGATCCCGGTCGTCGTCGTCGCGGCGCAGAGGGCGTTCAGGATCGCCTCCTCCGTCGCGTCTGCGGTCGCCTCGAAGAGGGGGTTCATTGCCGCGTGCGGCAGCATCCGCACCGGCGTCGCCTCGCCGG
>CADCWL010000090.1 GCA_902806405.1 uncultured Thermomicrobiales bacterium
CGTCTACGTGGATCTGTGCTGGGCGTGGGCGATCAATCCGATTGCGAGCAAGGACTTCGTCCGTCGCTTCCTCCACGCCGTCCCGATAAACAAGCTCTTCGCCTTCGGCGACGACGCGGCAACACCCTCGGCCGCCTACGCCTACGCGGTGCAAATGCGTCGCTGGCTCACCCGGGCCCTCGAAGAAGAAGTTGCCGACGGCCTATTGACCACATGCCAGGCGATCGAGGCTGCCACGCGGCTGCTTCGCGGCAACCAGTTGGCCTGCTTCGACATCGAGGGGCGGCAACGGGCGGTGCGCGAAGCGAAGTCCACGCACGAGCGCCACCCCTGGCCGTACCGCTACGACAGCGTCCAATCGGCGCCGGCCGCGGCGCGCGACGGTGCGGCGTCGTAGGCCGCCATCCCGGTCATGCGCTGCACGACGATCACGCCGAACGGAGCTGTCGCTGCCACCCACCGCGCGTTGCAGAGGGCATGCACCCGCACCGCTTCCGAGGGTCCTGTTGGCTGTTCGCCGCCGGATGGGCGCCACCACGGCCCGTCGGTCGCGGGTGTTCGCCGCCGCACCGGCGGAATGCCGCGTTCGTGACTGCCCCGCGATCCCGCGCGGAGGCGATCACCGCCCACCGTTCGCCATCGCGCCCGCACGGCGGCGCTCCATCCCCACGTCGGGGAGAGGGCGGACGGAAAGGCCCGCGATGCGATTGTCGATTTCGGGCGGTCCCGATCGACGATCGGATGGAAGCGGCGGGGAACGGGTGGCGGAGCCGCTTCCGGGGGGCGTCGAACGGTTCGGCGTCAACCGGTGAACGAAACCGTAGGCCATTCCGGGAGGCACACGTGGCTCGCACCAGCACCTATCTCCACTTCAGCGGCACCGCCGAGGACGCGTTCAACTTCTATAAGGCGGCGTTCGGTACCGAGTTCGTCGGCCCCATCGTGCGGATGGGCGACGTGTCGGCCCAGCCCGGTCAGCCCGAGATGAGCGCCGACGAGCAGAACCTGGTCATGAACGTGCAGCTCCCGATCACCGGCGGGCACCTGTTGATGGGCAACGACGCGCCGGCGTGGATGGGCACCGTCAACCACGGCAACGCCGTCGACATCTGCATCGACCCGGACACCCGCGCCGAGGCCGACCGCATCTTCGCCGCGCTCGCCGAGGGCGGCACGGTCGGGTGCGGGCTCCGGGAGATGCCCTGGGGCCACTACTTCGGCTCGCTGGTCGACAGGTTCGGCACGCAGTGGATGGTCGGCTGCACCGCGAAATCGTAGCCTTGGAGGGCGAAGCGACGGGGCCGCGAGGGGGGTGTGAGGCCGCCCGGTTCGGATGGCCGAGCTCCCGTCGATTCGGGCCTCCCGCGTTCGACAATGGGCGAGGCTCGGCGCGGACGCCGCTCGCCGAGCCCGCGGACAGAAAGGAGACCGACATGCGCGTGATGGTGATCGTCAAGGCCGACAAGGATTCCGAGGCGGGAGTGATGCCCAGCGAGCAGCTCCTGGCCGAGATGGGCGCCTACAACGAGGAACTGGTCAAAGCCGGAATCATGCTGGACGGCGATGGACTGAAGCCGAGCTCGGCGGGCGCACGCGTCCGCTTCTCCGGCCCGGACCGGACGGTCGTCCCCGGCCCCTTCCCGGAGGCGGGGCTGGTCGCCGGCTACTGGGTCTGGCAGGTCGATTCCCTCGACGACGCGATCGCGTGGGTCAAGCGCTGCCCGAACCCGACCGGCATCGAGTCCGAAATCGAGATCCGGCCGTTCGTCGAGGCCGCCGACTTCGGCGAGGCGTTCACGCCGGAGCTGCGGGAGCAGGAAGACCGGCTGCGGGAGCAGGTGGCGACGCAGCGGGGCAACTAAGGCACCGGCTCGGAACGGGTCGCCCGGCGGGCGCTGCCGCCTCACCGCGCGCCCCGGCGCACCGTCTCCCGCTCCTTCTAGGCATGGCGGCGGGCTGGGGCGCGGGAGCGCATCCGCGACGCCCTGCGCGACCGGGTCCGGGCGCACGCGGGGAGGGCGGCGAGCCCGAGCGCCGCCATCATCGACCGCCGGTCGGCCAAGACCACGGAAGGGGGGGCGCCCGGCTACGATGCCGGCGAACGCGTCAGCGGGCGCGAGCGTCACCTCGTGGTCGACACGCCGGGCCTCCCGCTGGCGGTGGTGGCGCACGCCGCCGACGTGCAGGACCGGGAGGGGATCAAGCGCGTGCCGGAGCGGCCGGTCGGACGCGTCCCCCGGCCGTGGCTGCTCCGGGCCGACGGCGGCTACGCCGGCGCGTTGCCCGCCCGGGCGCCGGCCGCCGGCGGGGGGGCGATCGAACCGGTCACGGAGCCGGAGGGGGCGGCGGCTTTCGCCGCCCCGACCGACGCCATGAACAGCAGCGACAGGGCGTCGTCGGGGCCAAGCTGCCGGTACCGGTTGGCGATCGCTGCCCGTAGCTCCAGCCCCCCGTGCACACCTGGGTAGGAAAGGGGCAACCGCGTCAGCTGTGCCGCCGCGTCAGGCTCGAAGGCGAGCAACTCGGCCGTCGAGAGCGGCTCGGCGAACGACGGGCTGAGGTTCGCGCGAGCGGCGCCGGCGGAGCCATCGTCGAAGAAGCGTTTCGGTTCGAAGTCGGGGATGCTCCGCATCTCGTCCCTTTGCTTCCCGGACCATGCATGAACCCATTGCCGGTACTCACGTCGCGGCCCGGTGAACGAGACGGAGGGTCGCCCCTTGGGCGGCGACGTAGCGCTCCGCCATCCGGCTCGTCCGCTCCGCCTCCGCCTTGTCGAAGGGATCGCGCGCGCGGTCGGCGAGCGCCATTGAGGCGAAGCGCACCCCGCGCATGGAAACCGCGAGACGCTCCGGCTTGGTGGCCCGGGAACCCGGCCGCGGGTCCAGATGGGCGATCGTCCCCGCGGGCGTCTCCGTTGCGGGGAGGCCGAGCGACGACAGCGCCTCCACGATCTCGTCATCGTTCGGACGATCCATGAAGTCGACGCCGGCGTAGCGGTACACCTCGTGACCGTCCGGAGCGAGGGCGATGATCGCCGGCGTCGCCACCTGACCCGCCGCGTCCCAGACGTCGCAGGGCTTGATCGCCCCCTCGCCGTCGGGGTCGGAGAGGATCGGGAACGGGACGGCCGACTTTTCCGCCACGGCCGCGTTCTGCTCGGGCGGGTCGATGACGAGCGCCGCGATCGTCGCCCCCCGCCGGGGTAGGCGTCGTACTCGCGGGCCATCACGGCCAACTGGCCGTTGCAGTACGGTCACCAGTCGCCCCGATAGAAGGCGAGGACGACGGCCCCGCGCCGGAGTGCACCAGCAAATCGCCACGGCTGCCCCGCCTGATCGGTGAGCTCGACATCGTGCACGTCTGTCCCTTTCCTCCGCGGCCGGGTATCGGTTACTGCCTCATGCCCACGGCACCGGGCAGGCGTCCGGCCCGCAGACGCCGGCGGCCATCTCGTCCTCGCGCTCCCGCGCGAGCTGCTCGCGCTGTCAGTCCCAATCGATCGTGGGATGGAACCTCTCTGGGTACCTGGCGGCCCAGATCTGCTCGCGGAGGACCAGGTTCTCCGGGTCCCACCGCAGCGCCGCCTGCCACTCCGTCAACGCGTTGTCACGCCGGTTGAAGGAATCGAGCGGCTGGGGCTAGGGGCCGCATGGAGGCGGCGATGGGCGACGACTTCCCGACGATCAGGGTCGCCGCGGTGCAGGCGGCGCCCGTGTTCATGGACCGCGAGGCCTCGGTCGCGAAGGCCTGCACGTTGATCGCCGAGGCGGGCGCCAACGGCGCGCGCCCGGCCGTCTTTCCGGAGACGTGGCTGCCGGGCTACCCGGTCTGGCTCGACGTCGCGCCCGGCGCGGCGCTCTGGGACCACGCGCCGGCCAAGGCGGCCTTCGCCCGCCTCGTCGCCAACGCCGTCGAGGTCCCCGGCCCGGCCACCGAGGCCCTCGCCGCGGCCGGCACCCGCGCCGGCGACGCCGTCCGCTACGACCACCGCCTCGGCCAGCACCCGCACCCCCTCGCGCAGCACGTCCAGCCCCGGCTCCGCCTTTGCCTTGCGCAGCAACTCGGCCAGTGCCATCCTCGTCCCGGCGGCCATCGCGTCGTTCCTCCTCGCCCGAAGCGCGAAACCGCTTCGACGAGAACCACGCGGTGGCCGTCCCTGTCAACGGCCCGGTCCCGACTTACACACTCCCGGGGACATGACCTTTCCTGGTATTGCGTACCGGCAGATGTCGTCAATCGGGTTGCTCGGGTCATCAGAGAGCCGCTGGGCTATCGCCAGCTTCTTGGCAACGTACTGTGAGAACGGCGTATGAATCTCACGCGGGCCGGATCGCCGCCGCCAGCGAGCCGCCGAGGAGCACGATGACCGCCGCCGCCGCCAGGGCCGGCCCGAAGCCCTCGGCACGGTCCGCGATCAAGCCCGCGAGCACCGGCCCGATCACCTGGCCGAGGCCGTAGACGGCGGTCAGTGCCCCGATCAGGCTGGCCGAGCGGTGGGGCGTCAGCTGTCCGGCGAGCGTGAGGGTGAGGGTCGTGATTCCCACGAAGGTCCCGCCGAACAAGGCGGCGGAGGCGAAGGCGGGGGCGCCGCCGCCGACGGCGGGGAGGACGATCCCGCATGCCTGCAGCAGATAGGCGCCGGCGAGGGCCCGGGCGTACCCGACCCGGCGCGCGGCCGCGGACCAGAGCACGCCGGCCGGGATGGCCGCTAGTCCGGCGACGATCCAGACGCTCGCGCCGAGCCCCTCCGAGCCCGGGGTCCGCTCGACGATCGCCGATAGGAACGTCCCGCTCACGATGTAGCCCACCCCCTCGAAGAAGTAGGCGGCGAAGAGCAGGACGAGCCCCCGCGGGGGGGCGCCCATCTCGGTTGGGAGTGCACTCCGGGTGGGGGCGGACCGGCTGCGGGCTGCGGGCAGCCAGCGCCAGGCGGGGTAGATCGCGACGGCGGCGACGAGCGCGAGGACGGCCCAGTCGCCGCGCCAGCCGAGCGCGCCCCCGGTCGCGCGCACGACGAAGCCGGAGATGGCGATCCCGAGCCCAACGCCGCTGAAGAGCCACCCCGACAGCGACGCCCGCCCTTGCCGACGCAGATCGTCTAGGACCAAGCCCGAGGCGAGGACGAACACCCCGGCTCCGGCGACGCCCGCCAGAAAGCGGACGACACCCCAGGCCGCTGGACCCGTCATCGCCATCAGGGCGGTGGTCACCGCGACCGCGACGGCGGATGCCCGGAGGACGCCGGCTTGCGCCGACGGGGTTACGAGGGCGGCGACGAGCACGGCACCCGCGAGGTAGCCGGCGTAGTTGGCGGCCGCGAGGAGCCCAGCCTGCGCGGCGTCGAGGCGGCGGTCCGCCAACATCGCCGGTAGGATCGGCGTGTAGGCAAAGCGGCCGATACCCATCGCCGCGGCGAGCGCGAGGATGCCCCCGACGAGCGGCCGGATCCGCTCCCAGGCCGGATGGGGCGTGGTCACGGACGCCGGGAGCATCGACCGGGGCTGATCGTCGCCGCAGCCGCCCCGATCGATCACCCGTCCCCCCGCCCTTTCCGCGGATCTGCCCGCCGAAAGCGTACCCGCTCTCCCCCCAAGAAGCGCTCTAATGCCATGTGTTCCGCTAACCACCATGAGCAGAAGGAATCAATCCGTTCGGGTCCGGTTTCTCTCGGCTAACGGGAGGGGGGCGATCGGTTCGTGGGAGTCGGCGGTGTCCGGTCCCGGCGACCGCCCCCGGAGCCGGTCCTTGAGGGCCCGATAGAGGGTGGCCCGCGAAACCCCCGGCGTCCGGCAGACGGTGGCCACGTCGGTTTGCCCGCCGTCGTGGAGGGCGCGTGCCAGGGCGATCTGCTTCGAGTCGGCCAGCGTCTTCGGTCGGCCGCCTTTCCGGCCGCGCGCCCGCGCCGCCGCCCGGCCGGCATGCGTCCGCTCCCGGATCAGGTCGCGCTCGAACTCGGCCAGCGCCCCGAAGACGTGGAAGACCAGCTAGCCGCCCGGGGTCGTCGTACGATCTGCTCGGTCAGGCTCTTGAAGCCGACCCGTCGCCCCGCCAGCTCGGACACCGTGGCGATCAGGCGCTGGAGCGATTTGTCCAGGCGGTCGAGGCGCCAGACGACGAGGCCGTCCCCCTTCCTTAGAAAGTGTGTGCGAAGGGTGCGCTATGCTGGGGCATGGACCGCAAAGCCGACCCCTCCGCCCTGACCGACGAGCAGTGGGCGCTGCGCGAACCGCTCCCGCCGCCCGCCAAGCCCGGCGGCCGCCCGCGCTCGGTCGACCGACGGGAGGTCGCCGACGCCATGCTCTGCCTCCTGCGCACCGGCTGCCCGTGGCGGTCGCGGCCCCACGACCTGCCGCCCTGGGGCACGGTCCGGGCGTACTCCCGGCGCTGGCGGGCCGACGGGACCCTGGACCGCCTCCACGACGGGCTTCGGGACCGGGTCCGGACCGCGGCGGGGCGCTCCCCCCACCCCAGCGCCGCCATCCTCGACCGCCAGTCGGTGAAGACGGCCGCAAAAGGGGGG
>CADCWL010000091.1 GCA_902806405.1 uncultured Thermomicrobiales bacterium
GCCAGGGTCGGCTCTTTGTCGCCCCCGGCAACAGCGTCGAGCGGATCATGATCAACTTCTCGGACCCGAACACCGAGGTGAACGGGCAGCGCTCGGAGAAGAACACGCCGCACCCCTTCCTGACCGACCTCGCCGTGCGGCAGGCGATCAACCTGGCGGCCGACCGGGAGACGATCGCCCGCCAGTTCTACATCATCGAGGGGGAGCCGCCGACGGCGAACGTGCTGAACCGGACCCCGATCCTGGGTCAGTACGAGACCGACTCCCCGAACACCTCCTTCGAGTTCAACGTCGAAGAGGGCGCCCGGATTCTCGAGGAGGCGGGCTGGACCCTGGACGGCGACGTCCGCGCCAAGGACGGCGTCGAGCTGCGGATGACTTACGCCACCTCGATCAACTCGGTCCGCCAGAAGACGCAGGCGGTGATCAAGGAGGGGCTGGAGGAGATGGGCTTCAGCGTCCAGCTCCAGCAGGTCGACTCCGGCGTCTTCTTCAGCGGCACCAACGAGCAAGACATCAACCACATGTACGTCGACATGAACATGTACACCAACAACCCCGTCTCACCCTTCCCGTCGTCCTACTTCGACGGTTGGTACGCCGGGCCAGAGGGGGTCAACATCGCCCAGGCCGAGAACAAGTGGAACGGCCAGAACTTCCAGCGCTACAGCAACCCCGAGTTCGACGCCCTCTACGAGCGGGTCCAGAACGAGACCGACTTCGAGGCGGCGGCGCAGACCTTCATCCAGATGAACGACATCCTGATCAACGACGTCGTCGTCGTGCCGCTGGTCAACCGGGCCGCGGACAAGTACGCGACGGCGACCTCGCTGATCCACGGCGAGGACGAGGAAGGCAACCCGCAGGACAACGTCGCGGTCAGCGCCTTCGAGACCAACTACTGGAACATCGCCAACTGGAACCGCTCCTCCGAGGGGTAGCCGGCAGCCGGGACCACGCGGCGAGATCGGCGCGGCCCGGGGCATCTGCCCCGGGCCGCGCCGCCGTTGGGGGCAGGTTCCGATTCGGCGTCCTGCCGACGGGAGCCGCTGCGCCATGGGTCTGACGTAACCCGCCCAAGGAAACGCCCGACGGCGTAAACTAGCGGTCATGGCCGTGCCGGGGGCCGAAAGTACCGCGCGGCTGTGTGCCTCCGAACGACGCACTGACGTGAGAGGTGGAACACGATGGCCTCAACCGATTCGGGCCGCTTCGCGGCGCTCTACAACCAGCTCAAGGCGGGCGGGCTTACCCGCCGCGAGTTCACCAAGCGGGCCCTGGCGCTCGGCGTCGGCATGCCCGTCGTCGCCTTCGTCCTTAAGGCCGTGCCTGACGCCGACGCCGCTCCCCGGCGGCGCAACGCCGGTTTCGGGATCGCGGCCGCGGCCCAGGACGCCGCCGCCGGGCGCCCGAGCGCCGGCACCGAGGGGAAGACCCGCGGCCAGGACGGCGAGCTGCGCCTCATCCAGTGGCAAGCGCCGACGACGCTGAGCCCGCACGTCGCCACCGGCACCAAGGACTATCTGGCGTCCTGCCTGGTGCTCGAGCCGCTCATGAACTACCTCCCCGACGGCGGCCTCCTGCCGACGTTGATCAAGGAGGTGCCGACGATCGAGAACGGCCTGCTGGCCGAGGACCTCACCAGCGTCACCTACAACCTGCTTGAGGGGGTGACCTGGAGCGACGGCGAGCCGTTCACCGCCGCCGACGTGGTCTTCACCTGGCAGTGGGTGACGAACATCGACAACGGCGCCACCAGCGCCGCCGTCTACGGGACGATCACGGGGTGCGAGGCGGTCGACGACCTGACCGTCCGCGTCACCTTCGGCGAGCCGAACGCCAACTGGTTCGAGCCGCACACCGGCACGATCTGGGGTTACGTCTACCCGGAGCACCTCCTGACCGGTGAAGGCTCCCACGACGCCTTCCTCCAGAAGCCGATCGGGACCGGGCCGTACGTTGTCGACTCCTTCGCTCCGGGGGACCAGGTCATCTACCGGATGAACGAGCGGTACCGGGAGGAGAGCAAGCCCTACTTCGAGACGGTCAACCTCAAGGGCGGCGGCGACGCCCCCTCCGCCGCCCGCGCGGTGCTCCAGACCGGCGACTACGACTGCGCCTGGAACCTCCAGGTCGAGCCGGAGATCCTCCGCCGGCTCGAAGAGGGTGGCCAGGGTCGGCTCTTCGTCGCCCCCGGCAACAGCGTCGAGCGGATCATGATCAACTTCTCGGACCCGAACACCGAGGTGAACGGGCAGCGCTCGGAGAAGAACACGCCGCACCCGTTCCTGACCGACCTCGCGGTGCGGCAGGCGATCAACCTGGCGGCCGATCGGGAGACGATCGCCCGCCAGTTCTACATCATCGAGGGGGAGCCGCCGACGGCGAACATCCTGACGAACACCGACCTGCTCGGGCAGTTCTCGACCGAATCCGAGAACACGTCGTTCGAGTTCAACGTGGAGCGCGCCCGCCAGGTGCTCGAGGAGGCGGGCTGGACCCTGGACGGCGACGTCCGCGCCAAGGATGGCGTCGAGCTCCGCTTGACCCTTTCGACCACCATTAACTCGGTCCGCCAGAAGACGCAGGCGGTGCTGAAGGACGCCCTGGAAGACGTCGGCTTCCGTGTCCAGCTCCAGCAGGTCGACTCCGGCGTCTTCTTCAGCGGCACCAACGAGCAGGACATCAACCACTTCTACGCCGACACGCTGATGTACACGAACAACCCGACGACGCCGTTCCCAACCGCCTACATGACCGGCTGGTACGCCGGCCCGGAGGGCGACAACATCGCCCAGCGGGAGAACCAGTGGGGCGGCCAGAACAGCGTCCGTTACAACAACCCCGAGTTCGACGCCCTCTTCGAGCGAGCCCAGACCGAGACCGACCTGGAAGCGGCCGCTCAGCTCTTCATCCAGATGAACGACATCCTGATCAACGACGTCGTCGTCGTGCCGCTGGTCAACCGGGCCGCGGACAAGTACGCGATGGCCAACTCACTGATCCACGGCGAAGGGGAGAGCGCCGAAGACAACGTCGCGGTCAGCCCCTACGAGGTGAACTACTGGAACATCGCCAACTGGAACCGCGCCGCCGAGTAGCGACCGGGAATGCCCCCCGATCCTGGCGTGTGATACGAACGCCGGCCGATCACCGTGTGATCTCCGTCGCCCGGGGTTTCATCCCCGGGCGACGCCGTCTCGGGGGTCGTGACCCGGGTTCCCCTCCCCCGTCGTTACCAGAGAGCGGTGCTTCCCTCGCCCTCGTGAGCGAGAGCGGGCGGGGCCGGGGGAACTCCTACGGTCCGGGCGAGGCCGCATCCACCTCCGGCACGGGCGCCGCGATCGCCGGCGGCGAGGCGACGCCGATCGGGAACGTCGGCGGGCGCGGCGTCACCGTCGGCAGCGGCGTGGCGGTCGCCGGGAACGGCGTCGCCGTCGGCGCCGGGGTCGCGACCGGGAGCGGCGTTCGGGTCGGGAGTGGGGTTGCGGTCGGACTCGGGGTGGCCGTCGCCAGCAGGGCGGCCGGGATGTTCGAGGGTTGCTCCCACCGGAACCCGATCCGCTGCTCGCCGGCGCGGACCTCGTTGTAGACGGCGGCGACGCCGATGATCTGATTGAGCGCATCGTGGTTGGCGACCCCCTGCGGCAGTTGCCAGCAGGTGGCCCCGTCGTTCAACCGCATCTCGACGGCCAGCGCCCCGCGCTCCGGCTGCTCCTGGTCGGTGACGATCCGCAATTGCTCGACGAGCCCGTTCCCCACCGCCTCGTTGGCGTCGGCAAGATCGACGTCGAGGCAGGTCGGGGTCTCGGCGGTGCCGTCGCCGCGCCCGGTTGCCCAGACAATCCCGAGCAGGACCGCGAGGACGGCGGCGCCTGCCAGCAGCACCCCGTAGACCGAGAGGGACCGATCGCCAAGGAGCCGCTCCAGGCGTTGCCGCCGCCCGCCGCCCGCCGCACTTTGCTCCGGCCGCTCGCCGCCGCCCTGCATGGCCTCGCCCGCTCCGTCTGGCGCTCCCGCGGCCCGCCGTCGGCCGGCCCGCGTTCCGGCCCGTGCCCCGACCGGGCCACGGCGGTTCCCGCCCGGAGTGTAGAGCGCCGGACCGCACCCCACAACGGCCGGACCGAGCGGGGAGAGGGTGAAGG
This sequence comes from uncultured Thermomicrobiales bacterium, assembly GCA_902806405.1. Taxonomy (GTDB): domain Bacteria; phylum Chloroflexota; class Chloroflexia; order Thermomicrobiales; family UBA6265; genus CADCWL01. The sequence continues at coordinate 4,146 of CADCWL010000091.1, forward strand.
CAGGGACCGGCGGACGGGCCGTCCCCTGGCATTCCGAGGAACGGGGAAGCTTTCTTGAGCGGACTTGGTGGTGGAGAACCGTCGCGTTCCTTCGGAGGACGACGTCACGTCTCGGCCGGGACGAAACAAGGGGGGCGGCGTCGCCGAAGCGTTGGCCGCCGACCTCGTCCCCTGACCGTCCTCTCCGCTCTTTCCTCCGCGGCTACGTCCCGGCCGGCGTTCCCACCGCGGGCGGCACGAGCGCATCGTCGGTCGTCTCCGGGACGAGGCCGAAGATGCCCTCGCAAACGCGGTCGAGCGGGCCGGGGAAGACCGCCGTCTCTCCCGGGTCGTCCCGGCGGGATGCGACCAGGCCGAGGTCCACCAGCGCGTCGAGCGCCTCCGCCGCCGCGGCGAAGCGCCAGCGGACGAAGGCGCGATCGTTGGCGGGGCGGGCGCCGCGCAGGAGTCGCGCCAGGGCGAGGTGTTGGGCGTCGACCGCGCCGATCTGGTAGGCGACCTCGACCAGCCGCGCGTTGCCCGTCTCCGCCGCGGCGCGGGTCAGCGCCATCGCGCCCGCCACGGCGACCTCCTCCAGCGCGACGAGCAGGTCGAGAAAGGCGTCGCGGTCGGCGAGCGCGGCGTCGCGGAGCGAGAAGTCGGTCGCGGCCGGGGCGGCGCCGACCGAGAGGAGGAAGTGGTAATGCGCCTCGTCCTGGCACTGGGCCGCGCGCAGGAACGCGGTCGCCTCCCCGTCGAGGGCCAGGTCCCCCTCCTCTGCCCGCTCCCGCGCCACCCCGACCAGCGTCACCCCGGCCGCCTCGACCGTGACCGCGGCGTCGAGGTCGGCCAGGAGCGGATCCAAGTCCTGGCGGATGCGAGGCAAGTCCAGCGGCCGGAGGCGCATCATCTCTCCCTCGAGGGCCGACGCCGGCCATTATCGGGGCTCGATCGGGCCCTCGCGTTCCTTCGAAAAGAAGGGCCGACCGGCGAGAGCGTCTTCCCGCTGGGCAAGTTCGTCAACGATCCTCGCCATCGCCTCGCGGTCATCCCGCTGTTCGGCACGATGCCGAGGATGCCCGCGTCGAGGTCGGCATCTCGCACACCGCATCGCTCCGTCCAAAGCGTCCACGCCGCGTGGAGCATACGAGAATCGCTGCCCGTGTGGGTGACGAGCACTCGGCCAAGCAGGGTCGCCATCGGCTCTCGGGGATCGGTCGCCCCCTTGAGTCTGAGACCGGCGGTGGAGTCTGGACCGTGGTCGAGAGCGCGCAGCGGAGAGACACGGTGCTCCAGGACGTTCTCGTCGAGGGAGACGCGCACGACCGGATGGCACCGGTCGGGTCGGTCGATTCGACGGCCGGCTGCAGGGTGTCGATCGGCGTGTCGCAGGCAGCGTGGTTCTCGCGGTAAAAGGCGACGGCGGCTCGGACCGCGGCGGCGGGGACGTTGTTGTCGTAGGCGATCTGCTCCACCTCCGCCTCGTCGTTGCCGTCGCTCTTCGCCTTGAAGAGCGGCCAGGTCGGCAGCGCGTACCCGAGCAGCCGAACCCGCTCGATGCCGGCCCGGTGAGGATCGAGCACGATCGTCACCCGCCGATCGGCGGACGCGCCGACGGCCGGCTCCGGACTGGTCGCCGTCGTCGCTCCGTCGCCCCTCCTCCCGTCACCGACCCCCGAACAACCCTCCGATACCCGCAACCGGAGGACGCTACCAACAGAGCCAAGCGGCACCGCTACCGCTGCGCCGAGCCGGCCGCGAGCGGCAAGGCTTGACAGCCGACCGGGCGCCCCCTAGCGTGCCGCGACGACCGCGCTTGGCGGCCGACCGGAACCCCGCCGCCGGCGGCGAAGCGGAAAGGCGTCTGACCGTGGACTCCGTCAACCCGATCGGCGTCAACGCCTGGGTCTGGGTCTCGCCGCCGACCGACGCGGCGCTGGCCGATCTGGCGCCGCGCGTCCGCGGCTGGGGCTTCGACCTCCTCGAGTTGCCGCTGGAGGCCCCCGGCGACTGGGACCCGGTGCGGACCGCCGACCTCTTCGCCGGGCTCGGCCTCGGCGCCTCCGTCTGTGCCGCGATGGGGCCGGGCCGCGACCTGACCGCCGACGCGGCGACGACCGCGTCCACCCGGGGCTACCTGCGCGCCTGCATCGACGCCGCGGCCGCCCTCGGCGCGCGGACCGTCGCCGGGCCGATCTACGCCCCGGTCGGCCAGACCCGGCGGCTGGACGCCGCGGAGCGGGCGGCGGCCCTCGACCGGCTCGTCGCGGGCCTCCGCCCCCTCGCCGACTACGCCGGCGAGCGCGGCGTGACGCTGGCGCTGGAGCCGCTGAACCGTTT
>CADCWL010000092.1 GCA_902806405.1 uncultured Thermomicrobiales bacterium
CGCTCGGCGAGGCGGCCTTCGCGGCGGCCTGGGCCGAGGGGCGGCGCCTGTCCCCCTTCGAGGCACGGGCCGAGGCGGTCGGAGTGGCGGAAGCCACCGCGGCGACGAGCGAACCAGGAACGACCCCGGATGACGTGAATCATGGACTGACACCGCGCGAGCTCGAGGTGCTGCGGCTGGTCGCCGACGGGAGCTCCGATCGAGAGATCGCCAAGGCGCTCTTCATCGGCCCCGCCACCGTCCGCACCCACCTGGCCAACGCCTTCGCCAAACTCGAGGTCGGCTCGCGCACTGCCGCCGTCGCCGCCGCCCGCCGCCTCGGCATCCTTTGAGCCGACGCGTCCGCTCCCTGACGGGCACAACCCGCCTCCCACTTTTCGTTTAGTCCACTCGCCAGATCCGACCGGCGAAATCCACTGTTCCACTGATGTGCCCGCCGCCCGGCTGGCGGAGACTAACGCTGCCCTGGTCGTGCGGCTCGGTGACCGGGCGTCGACCGTGGTTCGGGACTCATCCTGGACAACGTTGGCGACACGGGAGATGGTCGTCGTGACCGCCGCGCGGGTTGAGGCCCCGACCCTCGCCTGGGTGCTGTGGGCGCTGACCTGCCTGCTGGCTGGCGTGGCGTTCGTCGAGAGCCGGCATCGGGCCATCGCCTTCGGGCGCATCGGTTTGCGGACGCGCCCTGGGCCCTCGGGGCTCACCACTCGGCAGCGGCCGACTCCGGGCCGCCGCCGTCGTGCCCCACCTCATGGGCCCCGCCCACGCCTTGCTCCCGCGAGGAGGATGTCGTCGTGCGCCACCCAAACCGCTCTCCTGCCCTGCTGCTGGCGCTCGCGCTCTCGAGCCTGACCGCCGTGGCCCTGCTGCGGGCCGCGGCCCTGGTCGGCCACGCGGAGCCGGCGGCGGCGAGCGAGGACATTGCTCACCGCTTCTACGCCGCCGCCAACGCGGTGATCCAGACCGGCGACCCGGCCCCGATCGACGCGGTGGTCGCCTCCGACCTCGTCGCACACGGCCCCCTCGCCGCCCCGGCGCCGGGCCGGAGCGGCCTCGCTCGCACCCTCTTCGCACTCCACGCCACCGCCCCCGGCCTACAGCTGGTGGTCGAGGCCCTAACAGCCAGCGGCGACCAGGCCGTGGCCCGGATCGGCATCGAGGGTGGCACCCGCGCGTTCCTGGGGGCCGCGGTCGGGGTCGACCAGGCCGCCCCCTGGCCGGCGCTGGAGGTCCTCCGGGTCGCCGACGGCCGGATCGTCGAGCGGTGGGCCGTCGACGACCGGCTCGGCGACCTGCGACCGCTGCTGCGGGTTCCGCTCGGCGACCTCCCCGCGGGCCCGGCCGTCGTTGGCCTGGCCCGCCTCGCCTACGCCCCGGGCGCCGCCGGCCCTTTGCACACCGACCGCGGCCCGGCGGTGGCCCTCGTTGAGGAAGGCGGGTTCGCGCTGCGGGCGGAGGGACCGGCCCAGCTGCTGCGCGCCCCGGCGGCCGGCGCGCCCGGGCCGTGGCGGCCGGTCCCCGTCGGGACGGAGGTCGCGCTGGTTCCCGGCGACCAGATCCTCCTCCCCGCCGCCACCCGCCGCGCGTTCCGCAATGCCGGCCGGGGACCGGCGACGCTCCTTGCGGCCACGGTCTTCGACGCCGAGTCCCGGGGTCTGGGGTCCCGCGTGCTGACGGGGACGCTGCCTTGGAGCGCGGCCTGGCCGGTCCGCTCCTGGCAGGGCATCCGGGTCCAGCACATCGCGGGAGGCGTGGCCACCATGCTGCCGGGCGAAGGATGCACGATCGCGCTCGGGCGCGCCGCCCTCGCCCCCGGGGCACGCCTCCCGCTGGTCCCGAGCGACGGGGTCGCCCTGGTGGCCGTCGAGGCGGGAACCCTCGACCCGGCCACGACCGGGGAGGCGGCCCGGGCCCGGCCGGGAGCGCCGGGCGAGGCGCCTGCAACTTTAAACGCCGAGGCGGCCCTCACGGCCGGGGACGGAGTGCTCCTCGGGGAGGGCAGGGCCGGCGCGCTCGGCAGCGCCGGTGCGGGGCCGGTGGTCGTGCTCGTGGCGACGGTCACGGGCGCGAGCACACGCTGACGCCCGACGGGAATTGGGACGGGAAAGGCGCGACGGCGTTGCACAACGGATTGGCTGGGAGCAACGCCGGGGCGGCGGGCGCTACTACTACCGGGCCAAGAAGGTGAACGGCAGGGTTGTCAAGGAGGAGGTGGGCGCCGGAATGCTGGCCGAGATCCTCGCTGCCCACGTCGCCCGGCAGTGCGAGGAGCGCCGGGTCTCGGCATCAGCCCGGTGCGTCGAGCGCGTCCGGCTGGCGGTTGTCGACGCCACGGTCGACGCCTCCCACGAGGCGATCAAAACCTTGGTGCAGGCGAGCCTCGTGATGCCCGACTGCCACCGGCACCAGCGCGCCTGCCCGTTTCCGGACCATTCTTAAGGAACGAGGCGTCGCCGACGACGAGGGGGATTTCGTCATGGGCAGGAACCGGGGCCGATAACCGCGGGTGCCCGCTCGTGATCCAACGACGTCGGAAGGTGATCGGCATCGCTCCGGTTGGGGAGGCGCTGGACCGCAATGCGAATCCCGTCCCAGCCTCGTTCGCGACCTTCGCCGGAACGGAGGCCGGACCGGCGGCTAAACGCCGTCGCGGCCGGTCGAGGTGCGCGCCTTCAGGGAAGCGCGGGCGGGGATGGCCCTGGTCGGGGGGCGATGGGAGCATCCTCGGCAGCGCGGCAGGCGGCGGCGGCGCAGCCGTCCAGGTCGGCGAGGCGGGCGGCGAAGGCGGCGAGGAGGGCGGAGTCGGCGGTGGCGGCGAGGTTCGTTTCCTCGTAGGGGTCGGTGCGCAGGTCGTAGAGCTCGCGCTCGCCGGTGTCGTACTCGACGTAGAGGTGCTGGGTCGTGCGCAGGGCATGGTAAGGGGGCGCCTGGGAGGGGGAGATATCGGTCCGGTCGGCGTCCTCCTCCGGTTCCGACTCCTCGGGCGCGGCCCGGTCGACCGTGACGCCCCGGCGGGTCCGCTCCTTGTTGGGGGCGAACAGCTCGAGGAGGGCGGCTTGGCGCCAGGCGGGCGCCCCTCCGCGCAGAAGCGGCGACAGCGAGCGACCATCCACGAACGCCGGTGCCGGCACCCCGGCCAGATCGGCAATGGTCGGCGCGAGGTCAACGTTGAGCGCCAGCTCCTCGACGATGCGTCCGGCCGGGACGCCCGGGCCACGGACGAGGAGGGGGACGCGAATCGATTCCTCGTACGCCGACTGCTTGCCGAGGGGCAGGCGGTGCTCGCCGAGGTGGAAGCCGTTGTCGGAGGTGAAGAGGAGGAAGGTGCGATCAAGCGAGCCCTCGGCCGCGAGCGTCGCGACCAAATCAGCGACCATGTCGTCGACGGCCAGCAGGGAGCGCAGTCGCTGGCGGTAGCGCTCGTCGATCATGGCGATCTGCTCATCGGTCAGCCGTGGCTTCTCGCGCACCCAGGCCGGCTTGTCGGCGACGTCGGGCTCGTCGAAGGAGGGGGAACGCGGCGCCGACGCCTGGGTGAACGCCTCGGCGTGGCGGGGGGCAGGGGTGCTCGGAGCGTGGGGGGCGTAGGGCGCCAGATACAGAAAGAAGGGTCGGTCCTCGGCGGCGGCCCGGGCGACAAAGTCGGTCGCCTTGGCGGTCAGGACGTCGGTCGAGTAGGCCTCGGGCCGGGCGTTGTAGGAGACCAGCTCGCCGTTCTCATTCAATCGGTAGTCCAGGTAGTAGGAGACGGCCGGTTTGCCGTCGTCCTCGCGCTCGTGCGTTGGGGCGAACGCGGCCCACTCGTCCCAGCCGGGGGGGACGTGGGTGGAATCGACCCCCTTGGGGTAGCCATTGAGGTACTTGCCGAGGAGGCCGGTGCGGTAGCCCGCGTCCCGGAACCAGGTGGCGAGGGTGGAGTCCTCGCGCCCCCCGTTCAGAAAGGCAGGGAAGCCGCCCTGGCTGCCGGTGTTGCTGAGGACGCCGTGGTTGTGGGCGTACTGGCCGCGCAGGACGGAGGCGCGCGAGGGGCAGCAAAGGGGGGTGGTGGCCAGGAAGTTGGCGAAGGTGGTTCCGCCGTTTCGCAGCAGCGCGGCGATGTTGGGCATCGCGTCGAGCGAGCGGGCGTCGAGGTCGTCGGTCAGGATGAGGACGACGTTCGGCCGCGTGCCGGCGGGGAGCGACGGCGGCGAAGCGGCCGGGTCGATCGGCAGGGCCGAGGTCACGCGGGGCGTGGGCGCCCGCTGAATACCGGCCGTGGTGCCGCAGGCGGCGAGGGTCGGGAGCAGCAGCGCCAGCAGCACGCCTATCGCCGCCGGCGTGGAACGACGTAAAGGGACCAACCGCAACGTTTCCTCCTCGGAGCCGCTTCGTGGGGTGGAGCAAATCGGGGAGGCTCCCGACCCGGCGGGTGTTGACTTCCCAGGGTGCCACAAACGGGGTCCGGGCGGCGTCCTTAGGCGTTGTCCCCGGCACCGTCGCCCGTCGCTGGTTCGCCCGCTCGTGTTGGTCGGCAGCAGATTGGCAATGGGGCGGGGGCGGAGTGGGGTAGGCTCCGCCAGACGCGGTTGATCGCGTTCGGCACGTCGGGGGCGGGGCAGGGTTGATTCCTCCGCTTGGAGGGCGGCCAACGGAGGGTACGACGGATGGGTGGCCGCGCACGTTTCCGTGGGCGCTTCGGCGCCGCACTCGGGCTGGTGGCAATCGTCGGGTTGGTGGTCGCGCTTCCGATCGCCGGGAGCGGCCCGCGCGATGGGCAGAAGGCGGTCAGTCCGGCGGCACCCGCTGCGCCGGAGCGGGGAACGCTCTGGGTGCAGGACAACAACCTGGCCCAAGCCGGCGGCATCACGCCCGATTTCAAGGAGATGTTCACGACGCGGACGGAGGAATGGGCGCGGGCGCGGGAGTTCGTCGGCGTGTACCTGCTCCGCTCGACGTCGCTACGTAATCCCGAGAACCGGATCGACGACGCCTTTCTGCGCGACGCCTTTCTGCCGAACTTGGTGGCCTGGGGGATCGATCTCGGCGTGGACGTCGTCGGCGCGGGGCACCTGCAGTGCCCGGGGAAAGAGCGGGTGATGCTGGAGGAGGCCGAGCAGATCGACCGGATCGAGCGGTTGGGGGGCGAGGTTCGCTACCTGAGCTTGCAGAGCGTGCTCTCCAAGCCGTCCAACGTCTGCCCCGCGTACGGGCGGGACGCGGGGTACGACCTGCGGATCGCCGACATCGTCCGCTACATCGGCTTCATGAAGGGGCGGTACCCGGGCATCCAGGTCGGGCTGGTCGACGCGATGCCGGCAAAGGGGTGGGCGTACGAGGCGGTCTACGAGGAGTTGGTCGGGGCGCTGCGGGCGAAGGGGCTGACGCTCGCTTTTCTGCACCTCGACTTTCCGATGGAGTCGGCAAGCGCGGGGTGGGCCAATGCCCGGGCGGCCGAGGCGCTCGTGCGGACGCGGTTAGGGGTGCGCTTCGGGCTGCTCTACGTGTCGAAGGAGGGGGGCCGGACCTCCAACGAGGCGTTCTATGCCAACGTGCTGGCGGCCCATGACGCCTACCGGGCGGCGGGGGGGCGGCCCGACAACCTGATCCTCACGAGCTGGTACCCTCACCCGACGGTCAATCTGCCGGAGGACGCAGCGGATGACGCCCCGTTCATGAAACTGGTGCTCGACTTCGCGCGGCTCGGAGGAACGACCGCCAGGGCGGGATGACGACCCGTCACGGACCGATAGATTGGGATCGGGCGGCGCTGCGGTAGGCGGTCGCGGAGGCGGCCGGGCTGTGGACGGTGTGCGGCGGGGCGGACACGCCGCTCGCCTCCACTGGTGAGGGGTCGGGTGGCTCCGACCGCGCCGAGCAACGGACGCCGGATCCCGAGGCCGAGTTCGACGTGCCGACGGAGCCGGCAATGCGAGAGGAGACGACGGCCGGGACCGGGGAGGGGTGAGGCCCGAGCTACCCCAGCCTCCGCCTGCCGTCGTTCCCCGACTTCGACTGCCACGAGGTCGGTCCGAGCAACTGCGCCGTGCTGCGGACCGACTCCCCCCGGGGTCGACCGGCTGCAGGCGGCGACGGGCGCGAGCCGCCGAGCGTCCATCGCCGCCTCCGTCGACCGCAGGGAAGCCGGATCCGGGCGGACGCCTGGCCCCTTGTTGCGGTCCTTCGGGTCGGATCCGCCCAACGAGCGGCGCGGCGCCGCACGCTCCCGCGCTCCCCGCGGTCGCGCCCGGGGCCGGGCAATATGCCGCCGTGGACGACCGGCCGCGCGCACCCGAACCGTCCTACGCCGGATGGTTCGCGGCCCGGGGCGTCCCGCCGGCGGGCGGGGTCGACCGGGCCATCGCCCTCCCGGCCGGCCCCGCGTTCGGCGCCGAGGGGTGGCGCCTGGCGGTCGGCGACGGGACGGTGCTGCGGCGGGCGACCGCAGGGGCGCACGCTTCGCCGGTG
>CADCWL010000093.1 GCA_902806405.1 uncultured Thermomicrobiales bacterium
CCTCGACCGCACTCCCTGCCGCTTCGGGGGCGACCGGGTCTGGTTCCGGTGCCCCCGCTGCCGGGGGAGGCGGGCGGGGCTTTACGGCGGCCGCTGCCGCGCCTGCCACGATCTCGCCTACGCCTCGACCCGCGACGGCCAGGCGGCCTGGTACGGGCGGCGGCCGAACGGGCTGCGCCGCCGGCTCGGGGGCGACCCTGGGACCGCGGGCGTTCCCCCGAAGCCGACTGGGATGCACCGGCGGACGTAGGAGCGCATTGTCGCGGGGATTGCCGAACGCGAGCACGCCGCGCTCGCCGCCCTCTCCGGCAGGGCCGAGGCGCTGCTCAGCCGGCCCGGGGAGGAACCCGGACGGGCGCCGTGAAGCGGCGGGGCGGTTGTGCGACGCCACGTGCCCATCCAGGGGATCTTGTTCGTCGGTCGATCCTCCAGTTCGCCGAGGTCGACCACTAGGTGGACGACCGGCACCCGCGCCCAGACGTTCGGACCCCGGAGGACCCTGGCGTCACGGATGGTGAGCATGGCGGTTCCTCTTCCGTCGTCTTGAGTCCCACCGACTGAGCCGTCGGCCGTGGCATGGGCGGGTTCATCCAGCTAAGCCGTCGAGAAGGTGGAAGACACGAACGCCCACGTCTGCTGGGGGTGGCGCTGCCTACGTGAGCACGGTTCGGCGACCCCTTTGGGATCAGGCCCGGCTCAGTGTCAAGACCTGCCGAACCTCCCCAACCGGTTGGCCGGCGAAGTTTTTCACGGCCGGGCACAATGCCTGCTTCAGCTCGGCGAGCACGGCACCGTCGACGAGTTCGAGCTCCCCCAGCACCGCGACGGCGCCTGGACCGAGGCCCCGCTCCGAGCCGCCGCTGTCGCTGATCGCGACCCCGAGGCGACGGTCGGGGATGGCCATGCACAGCAGCCCCTCGGCCCCCAACTTGGCCACCACCTTCCCTTCGGTGACGCGCATGATGGTCGTGTCTATTTCCCCTTCGCCGGACACCAGCTCCGGGTGCGCCACGATCGCCTCCCGGATCCGACGCAGGGCGACGCGGTGCGGTTGCGGCCCCTCCCAGCGGGCGCCGTCCGGGTCGGCGAGCACCGCGTAAGCGGCGGCGAAGGCACGGACGGGGGCGCCAAAGGTGGGAAGGCCGCACCCGTCGATCGCCACATCGAACGTGTCGGCGGGTACGCCACACGCCAGGGCGAGGATGGCGCGGATCTCCTGCTGCAAGGGATGGGTCGGCTCCAGGTAGTTACCGGTCGGCCACCCGCGGTGACGGCAGGCGGCGAGCATGCCCGCATGCTTGCCCGAGCACTCGCACTGGATGAGCGAGGGCTGCGCGAGGCCAAGGGTCACGCGGGCCTTCTCCTCCTCGTCCATGGGAGGGGAGGTGCCGCACTGGAGATCGCTCTCGTGGAGCCCGGCTTTCGCCAGCATCGAGGCGACGACCGCTTGATGGCGGCCGGTCGCGTTGTGCGAAGCGGAGGAGAGCGCCACCTCTTCCGTGGTGAAGCCGTAAGCATCGGCGGCGCCGCTCGCCACGAGCGCAACCGCCTGGAATGGCTTGGCCGACGACCGGAAAAACATCCGCGTGTCGGGTTCACCTGCCCAGGCGACCACGTCCCTGGGCCCGCCGACCACCGCCACGTGCCCCAGGTGGCGGCTCTCCACCAAATTGCCGCGGGTAACCTCGGCCATCAGCGTCGCCATCGTGAAACTCCAGTGCCGTCAAGCGGCCAGACCGCAAGGATCGGTGCGCTGGCCGGTCGACCGGACAGGGATGCGTCGCCCGTCGTGGTCTCAGCTCAGGATCCCGCGACGAGCGTTGAGATCGAATCGACGGCCGGGCCCAAGGACGAACAGGTGGGAATTCAACACCGTTAGCACCTCGCCGATGTCGCGCTCGTAGTAGTCGGAGACGGCGTTGCGACCGTTCACGATGGTGACCATGCCGCTCCCCAGCACCTCCAGGATGCCCTCGCGGTCGATCACCACGGCCGTGTCCTCGTCCAGGCCGATGCTCAGCAGGCCGGGGTTGGCGGCATAGATGGAGAGCAGCCGGCCCATGCGCCCACGCTGGCTGAAGTGCTGGTCGACGATGATGTCCTGCAGTAGCCCAAAACCTGCGACGAGTTCGACCATGCCCTTGCGGGCCGCGGCACTGCCGCTCTTGCCGGCGAGGCCGGTGCCGCCCGACATCACATGGCTCGCCACGATCGAGGCGCCCGCGCTCGTGCCCGCGACGACGACCCCGTCGGCGTTCCGCATGCGGATGCACTCCATGGCGAGGGTGCCGGCCATGAGCGCGACCAGGCGCGACTGGGCACCGCCGGTGATGAAGATCCCGCTCGCCCCGTGCAGGAGCTGGACGCTGGCGTCGCTGTTGGCGTCCTCGCGCTCGCGGATGTCCAGGATCTCGACCGACTTTGCACCCAACCCGATGAACACCTCGACGTATTGTTGACCCATCTCCTCCGGTATCTTGGACGCCGTCGGCACCACGACGATCCGGGCCTTCTTGCCGCCGGCGAGATCAACAAAACGCTGCAGGACCTCCTTGCCGCCATCGGCGTCCTTGTCTTCGCCCCCGCCGATGGGCATCACCGGTCCCTGATTGACCCGCCTGGATGGACTCGAGGCCACGGGAGGGCTCAATTCCTGACTGTCCTCAGTAGATATAGACATGTGTTGGCTAGTCCTTGCGCGGGCGAAATCGGGACAGGCTACCGACACGCCGCCCGTCGAAACGGAGCGCGGCGCGTCGTCCTTGTTGTCGGCATTGGTCCGGGGGAGGGAACAGCACCCTCTTGTAACAGGGGAGGCAAGGCATGTGCCAAAGCGGCGGAATCGGCGGGCCGAAGTCTGTGCACGCTCTCCCCCACCCAGGTTTCGCCGATCCATGGCTGCGTGCCCGAGGCCCGCTCACCCGGCCTTGTCCGAAGGATTTGCCCGGGACCGCTCCGACCGGTTGGACCTCGTGGCCACGGACGCCCCCACCGAACGACGCCGGGGTGGCAGCGACGGACTCGGCTCCCCGACGCCGGGCATGCTCTCGTCCTCGACGGGGGCCACCCAACGGGCTGGCACGAGCACGGTAAGCAGCCGGGCCGCTAACGGCGTGGATCGCAACCTGGGGGTGCCGCGTCATCATCCGCCGGTGGGCAGCCCCTGCTTGGCCGACGCCGTTTGGGAGGTCGTCGCCCCATCGCTCCCGCGGCGCAAGGCGCAGCCTGAGGCCGGCCGGCCGTTCGCCGAAGACCGGGCGTCTCTGTGCGGCGTCCACTTCGCGCTCCGGACCGGCGCCCCGTGGTCGGTCACGCCGCGCGGCCCTGGTTCGGCGAGCCCCGCCGCCTGCTGGCGCCGCCTGCGGGACAGGCAGCAGGCGGGGGTGTACGACGCCGCCCACCGCGCGATGCTCGACCGGGTGGGCAGCGCCGACAAGATCGCCCGGGAGCGGGTCTGCCTCGACCGCCCCGTGATGCCGGCGAAATGGGGGGCCAGGGGACCGGCCGCAACCCCACCGACCGCGGCAAGCCCGAGGTCAAGCGCCACGTCCTGACTGACGCGGCCGGCCCCCCGCTCGCCGCCCGCGCGGGCCCCGTCAACCGCCCCGACTCCACGGCGTTCGAGTCCATGCTCGACGCCGTGCCGCCCATCAAGCGGCCCAGCGGCCAGCGCCGCAGGCGGCGGGGCAAGCGGCACGCCGATAAGGGCTACGACTACGCGCACTGCCGGGAGGCCTGCCGGCGCCGCCGCATCAAGCACCGCATCGCCCGGGCCGGCCTCCAGCCGAAGGGGCGGCTGGGCCGCCACTGCTGGGTTGTCGAACGCACCCTGGCCTGGCTGACGCGCTACCGCCGTCTCGCGATGCGCCACAAGCGGCGGGACGACCTCCATCAGGCCCTCCTCGCGCTGGCGCGTTGCGTTATATGCCGCGGCCACCTCGACCGGTTGTGAAACGCGCTCTTGGCGTGGAGGGTGGTATCGATCGCCTCGCCCCAAGCCCGCCGTCCGACCGAGGTCGCTCGCTTCGTGCGGGTCTTATCGGCGCGGCGGGGTCGAGCCTGGCGTCGGCGGCGGCGTCCCGGGAACGGGCCTTGGCCTGACGGTCGCCCGCGAGATCGTCGAGCAGCGTGGCGGGCGGATCTGGGCCGATAGCGAGCTGGGACGGGGGGCGACCTTCCACGTCATCCTCCCGCATGCCGACGCGCCGGGAGTCTGGGAGGGCGAGGCGCAGGGGCATCGCCGACGCGGCGGCCGGCGGGCGGTCGCCGGCGGGGTGAGCGCGCAAGGGCCCACCTCGTCGGCGTTCGGTTGTCCCGTGCCACGTTCCTCGCACAAACGGCCGTTGGCGAGACGGGGGCAGGGCAGGGCCGTCCCGGCCGGGCGCCGGGGCATGGGACCTGCACCGCGTGACCCGGCGGCGGCCCGCTCCCACCACCCGCGCGCCGGGACCCTCACCGCGGCGGCCCGGCGCGATTCGTCGCCCCCGTCCTGATCCTCCGGCCGCGCTCCGCTCCGCCTCGCCACGAACCTGCACCCGCGGGTCGTCCCCCACGGGCCGCGGCGAACGTATCCGGTCCGGCTTGTGCCAGCCGGCGCCAGGGTGTACGTTTGCGCGCCGCCGGGGATCTCCCGCCGCTCGCCCTCCCGGATCGGCACCCGCACCGGGAGCCTCCGTGTTGCCCGCGCGCCGCGGCCGAGGGAACCTGCCATGCCCCAGATCGCCGCCCCCGACCTCGCCGACCCGCGCTTCAAGGCCGACCCGCACCCGTTCTACGCGCGCCTCCGCACCGAGGCCCCCGTCTTCCGCGCCGCCCTGCCGGACAAGCGCGAGGCGTGGCTCGTGACGCGCTACGACGACGTCGCCGCGCTCCTGAAGGACGGGCGGTTCGCCAAGGACCCGCGCAACGCCGTGGCCCACGGTCGGCGCCCGAAGACGCCCTGGCTGCCCCCCGGGTTCGGGCCGCTCTCCCGCAACATGCTCGACCTGGACGACCCCGACCACGCCCGGCTGCGGATGCTCGTCCACAAGGCGTTCACCCCGCGCCTGGTCGAGGGGCTGCGCGGCCGGATCCAGGCCCTCGCCGACGGGCTGCTCGACGCGCCGCTCCGCGCCGGCCGGAGCGAGCTGGTCGCCGACTACGCGCTGCCCCTGCCGGCCACCGTCATCGCCGAGCTGCTGGGCGTCCCGTCCGAGGACCAGCGCCGCTTCCACCGCTGGTCCCGCCGGACCGTCGCGGTCGCCAGCGGGCGCGACGCCCTCCGCGCCGCCCCGGCCCTGTGGGCCTACATGCGCTACCTCCGCGGCCTGTTCGCCCAACGCCGCGCCGAGCCCCGAGACGACCTGATCACCGCGCTGGTGCGGGCCGAGGAGGCGGGCGACCGGCTCGACCGGGACGAGCTGGTCGCGATGGGCGTCCTGCTCCTGACCGCCGGCCACGAGACCACGGTCAACCTGATCGCGGGCGGCGCCCTCGCCCTGCTCGAGCACCCCGAGCAGCTGGACCGGCTGCGGCGGGAGCCGGACCTCATCGAGCGGGCGGTCGAGGAGCTCCTGCGCCACACCAGTCCGGTCGAGATGGCGACCGAGCGCTACGCCCGGGACGACGTCGAGTTCGCGGGGGCGACCATCCCGCGCGGCGCGCTGGTCCTGGGGGTGCTGGCGTCGGCCAACCGCGACGAGCGTCGGTTCGAGTCGCCCGACGGGCTGGACCTCGGGCGGGAGCCGAACCGGCACCTCGCCCTCGGCCGGGGGCCGCACTTCTGCCTGGGGGCGCCGCTCGCGCGGCTCGAGGCCCAGATCGCGATCGGGACGCTCGTGCGGCGGGCGCCCGACCTCCGACTGGCGGTCCCTCCCGGGGCGCTGCGCTGGCGGCGGGGGCTGTTCCTGCGCGGCCTGGAGGACCTGCCCCTCGCCTGCTAGGCCTCCCCGTTCACCCCGAGCCGAGCCGGCGGTCGACCCCTTGCCATGTACTTCCCGTAATCGATGTTAAGGGAAGAAACCATCCGACCTTTGCCTCGCTCGAGTCGCATAACAGGAGTATTGGCGGTGGTTGGTTATAGGAAGGGGTGTCGTGGTCGACAGCCCACCCCGATTCCCCGCGCTCAATGCCCGTTCTTCCACTAATCGCTCTTAGAAAGTGTGTGCGAAGTCATCGGACGGGCCGCCGGCGGCGGAGCATGAGGCCGATCAGGGCGAGGCGGATGAGGGCCTCGGCGGAGGCGGCGGAGTGCTCGTAGTCCTTGGCGAGGCGCCGGCGCTTGCCCGGCCAGGCGCAGGCGCGCTCCACGATCCGGCGCTTGGGCCGGACGACGAACGTCGTCGCGCCGGCTGGCTTCGCCACGATCTCCGGCTCCCAGCCGGCCGCCTCGCGCGCCCAGCCCGCCAGCCGGCCCGCGTGGCCGGCG
>CADCWL010000094.1 GCA_902806405.1 uncultured Thermomicrobiales bacterium
CGAGACCGCCAGGTCCCGCGCTTGCTCCGTTCTCGGGCCCCGGCGATGCAGACCCCCCGGGCCCGAAGGGGCTTGCGGTCAGTCCTTCCCTCTGCTAGAGTCGTCCCATGAGCCAGCTTTCGCGCACCACCACCGGCACCACCGCGATGACCGCGATCTCCATTACGGGGATTACGACCATTCGCCTGCCGGTCGGTCGGGGAGTGCGCTGCTAGCTCGGACGCGGGGCGCACAACCAGACGGACCGGCAGACGGAGGCGGCAACGCCCCCGTCTTTTTCGTTGGCACAAGCTACCGGGTAAGGGCTATGAGCCCGGCGCTCGGACACACGGTGCCCGCCTGGACGTGCCACCGTCTCAAGGTTGCCGCTCGTTTCTCATGACTCGTGGCTCTCGGATCAGGAGCGTCGTCGATGATCGTCCTCAAGTTCGGCGGAACCTCCCTCGCCGACGCGGCGCGGCTTCGGGCCGCCGCGGCGATCGTCGTTGCCCAGCCCGCCCCCCGCGCCGTCGTCGTCTCCGCCGCCGGCGGCGTCACCAACCTTCTCCTGGAGGCCGCTTACGCCGCCGCGAGCCCCCCCCCGCCCTCGACTCAGGGCACCAGCTCCGGGGTGAGCCCGGTCCCGGGCGGGGGGGCATCAATCGCCGCCAAGATCCGCGACCGTCACCTCGCCATCGCCGCCGGCATCCCCGACGCCGCCGAGCGGTCCGGCGCCCTCGCTGAGCTCGACCAACTCCACGCCGCCCTCGACGACGCCCTCGCCGCCGTCGCTGCCGCCGGGGAGCTCTCCAAACGCGACCTCGACCGCATCGTCGCCACCGGTGAAAAGGCCTCCAGCGTCCTGCTCGCCGCCACCCTGCGCGCCAGCGGGACTCCAGCCGCCCACCTCTTCGCCGACCGCGTCATCGCCACGGACGACCGCTTCGGCGCCGCCCGCCCGGACCGCACCCGCACCCGCGTCCAAGCGGAAGCCCTCGTCCGTCCTCTCCTGCAGAGCGGTCTCACCGTCGTCCTCACCGGTTTCATCGGCGGCGCCCCGGACGGCTCGACGACGACGCTCGGCCGCGGCGGCTCCGACTACTCGGCCACCCTCCTCGGTGCCGCCCTCGATGCCGAGGAGGTTCAGATCTGGACCGATGTCCCCGGCGTCCTCTCCGCCGACCCCCGCCGCGTCGACGACGCCCGAGTCGTCCCCCACGTCTCCTACGACGAGGCACAGGAGCTCGCCCATTTCGGCGCCAAGGTCCTCCACCCCCGCACCATCCGCCCCGCCGTTGCGCGTGGCATCCCCGTCCGCATCCTCTCGACGTTTGCCCCCGAGGAGCCCGGCACGTTGGTCACCCGTGAGAGCGGCGGCGAGGGGGTCAAGGCCGTCACCGCCCTGCCCGACCTCCTCCTCCTCGCAATCGACGTCCCGGAGCTGGAAGACCTTGCCGCTGCCTCCGCCGCCGTCTTTGGCGCCCTCCACGCCGAGCGGATCGAGATCGTCGCCGCCTCCCAGTCCTCATCCCGCCGTCGGATGACCGTTCTCGTCGACGCCGCCGCCCACGGTGGCTGCGCCCACGTCCGCCCCCTCCTGGGGACGGCGATGGACGCCGCCGACGTCGAGGCAGAGGTCGGCTGCACCGAGCCCGTCGCCCTCGTCGCCGCCGTCGGCCAGGCCGCCGCCGCCCAACCCGCCGCCCTCGCCCGCCTCCTCGACGTCCTCGGCCGGGCCAACGTGCCCGTCCTGTCCGCCAGCCAGCAAACCTCCAACGTGGCCCTGACCGCCGCCGTCCCCGCCGCCCACGCCGAGCGCGCCGTCCGCGCCCTCCACGACGCACTGATCCGCCCTCAGCCGGCCACCGCCCGCGGCCGACGGCCCCGCCGCACCGAGCTGCTCGCCGAGACGATAAGGGTCGGATAGAGGGAAGACGGCGGAGGGACGCGCAACCGCCTCGGCGTCCTTCCCTTTGTCCGTCTTCCCTCGTCCCTCCCATCACAAGGGAGACCCGATGTCAGCGCCCCAGATCCCCGTCGCCGTCCTCGGCGCCACCGGCGCCGTCGGCCAGCGCTTCGTCCAGCTCCTCGACGGCCACCCCTGGTTCCGCGTCGCCGAGCTCGTCGCCTCCGACCGCTCCGCCGGCAAGCCCTACCGCGAGGCGGTCGACTGGCGCCTCCCGACCGCGTTGCCGGAGGACGTCGCCGCCCTCGTCGTCCGCGACTACGCGGACCGGCTCGACAGTCCGGTCGTCTTCTCCGCCCTTCCCGGCGAGGTCGCCGGCGAGATCGAGCAGCGGATGGCGCGCGAAGGGCGCGCCGTCCTCACCAACACCTCCACCCACCGGATGGAGCCGGACGTCCCCCTCCTCATCCCCGAGGTCAACCCGGATCACGCCTGCGCCATCGCGCTCCAGCGCCGGAACCGTGGCTGGACGGGCTTCATCGCCGCCAACCCGAACTGCTCGGCGATCCACCTGGTCCTCGCCCTGAAACCGCTCCAGCAGGCGTTCGGATTGGAAGCGGTCGCCGTCACCACGCTCCAGGCCGTCTCCGGGGCCGGCTACCCCGGCGTCCCCTCCCTCGACATGCTCGACAACGTCGTCCCCTACATCGGGGGCGAGGAGGAGAAGATGGAGGAGGAGACCAAGAAGCTCCTCGGGGGGTTCGACGGCGCCTTCAAGCCGGCCGATCTCGCCATGAGCGCCCAGTGCACCCGCGTCCCGGTTCGCGACGGCCACACCGAGTGCGTCGCCGTCCGCCTCCGCGATCCCGCCCTCCCCGAGGAGGTGGTCGCCGCCTTCGAGACGTTCCGCGCCAGGCCCCAGGAACTCAACCTGCCCAGCGCCCCGAAGCACCCGGTCGTCGTCCGCCGCGAGCCGAACCGCCCCCAGCCGAATCTCGACCGCGACGCCGAACGCGGCATGGCGACCGTCGTCGGCCGGGTCCGCCCCTGCCCCCTCCTCGGCACCAAGTTCGTCCTGCTGGGGCACAACACGATCCGGGGTGCCGCCGGCGCCTCGATCCTCAACGCCGAGCTCTTCAAGGTGGAGGGCCTGTTGCCGGTGTGACGCCGTCGATCGGCGCCTGAGGCGCCTATGCCTTCTACATCGCGGGCGCCCTCCCCGTCCGTGACCCCTAGCTCTCTTCCCGCGACGACGCGACCGAACCGCACCGCCGCATCGGGTGGCGCCGACGACGGGAACGGCCCGCTCGGACACCGGCGCCCCGGCGCACCGCCCCCTTGGTCTGGTGGTTGCGAGCGGGTGCTCGGCCTTTTTCAACGGCCCCTTGACGCCCGGCGGGCGCTGTTTGAGTGCCCGCCGCGCGCCGTCCGGTACCGGGAGCACGCCGTGATCTTCAGCGAGGATCTGCGCTTTATCCACGTCCCGAAGACCGGCGGGATGTCGACCTCGGTCTACCTCTTGGAGACGCTTCCCAGGCCCGTCTATCTCTCGCACCCGGAGGAGGTGTGGAACGACACCCTTCCCAAGCGGGGCATCCTCCAGATCGTCGGTCGGCGCAGCGAGACGTTGGCGGAGGCACGCGAGGTCGTCGCCCGCTACGGCTTCGATGTCGGCCGCTTCCCGCTCGTGCTGGCCACCAGCCGCAACCCGTACGACCTGGAGGTCTCCCGCTACGCCTACCTCCGCATTGGCCACGCCTGGGAGCACGGCCCCGAGCAGGACCTGGCGTTCTCCAGCACCTTCGAGGAGTTCGCGGTCAAGAACCAGCAGCGCGGAGGGAGCTGGGCGACCGACGCGGTCACCACCCACGACGCCGTCACGCGCGCCGCCGAAGCGGCCCGCCCAGAGTACGCTAACGAGCTCAAGGACTTCTACGCCCCGGACGGCTCCCCCCCCGACAACCTCCGCGTGGTCAGATTCGAGAACCTGGCGGCGGAGCTCTTGGCCGCGCTACGCAGCGTTGGCATCGAAGGCCGCGCCGCCGATTTTCCCTGGGTCAACCGCTCGCGGGAGGACGACTTCGCCGCCTACTACACCCCCCGCGCCGAGGAGGCGATCTACCACCGGTACGCCTGGGTCTAGCGCGACGATCCGCCGCTCCACTTCGACCACGACGGCCCGACCTTCGACGAACTCAACAGCCTCACCCAGAGCGGCAACACCAAGATGGTCCGCAAGGGGCGCTGGAAGCTTCTCTTCGACCTGTTCGGCCGCGGCGAGCTCTACGACGTGGAGCGCGACCCCGGCGAGCTCGTGAACCGCTTCGACGACCCGGCGCTCGCCCCGATCCGCCTGGAGATGGTTGAGGAGCTTCTGGCCTGGACCATCCGGACCGAGGACGACCTGCCCGGCGCCCGCTACCTGCCGAAGCGGGCCGACCGCAACTGGTACGCGCATTACCGATGACCGCGCCGCCCCCGGGGAGAGCCGGACACCAGCGTCCGCCCCGCTTGACACCGCGTCCCCCCTCCCCGACCATCGCCACCCTCTAAGGCGGAAACCTGGCGGCACGAGGAGGACGAGCACCATGACCGAGTCGGCGGGAACGATCACCGCCCGGGGCGCGATCGCCCGCGAGCCGGGGCGGCCGGCCACCATCGAGGAGTTCACGATCGACCCGCCGGGGCCGGGGGAGGCGCTCGTCCGGCTCCTCGCCAGCGGCGTCTGCCACACGGATCTGTCGGCCAAGAACGGCGTGTTCGGCACCGACGCCTTCCCGTTTCTGCTCGGGCACGAGGGGAGCGGCGTCGTCGAGCGGGTGGGCGCCGGGGTTACCAACATCGCTCCCGGCGACCACGTCATCCTCGCCTGGCGTGCCCCCTGCGGCGCCTGCCGCTTCTGCCTGGCCGGTCGGCCGCACCTCTGCGCCGCAAGCCTGAACGCGGAGAAGCGAATGCGGACCCTGGACGGGGTCACGCTGACCCCGATCCTCGGCATCGGCACCTTCTGCACCCATACCCTCGTCCACGCCAAGCAGTGCGTCCCCTACGACGCGGCCCTCCCGCCGGAGCAGATGAGCCTGATCGGCTGCGGCGTGATGACCGGCGTCGGCGCGGCGCTCTACACCGCCGGCGTCCGTCCCGGCTCCTCCGTCGCCGTGCTCGGCTGCGGCGGCGTCGGCGATTCGGTGATCATGGGCGCCAAGCTCGCCGGGGCAACCACCATCATCGCCGTCGACCTCGACCCTCGGAAGTTGGAGTGGGCCATCGGCTTCGGTGCGACCCACACCGTGAACGCCCGCGACGGCGACCCGGTCGTTCGGATCAAGGAGCTGACCGGCGGCTTCGGCGTCGACTACTCGTTCGAGGCGGTCGGGCGCCCGGAGACGACGAGCCAGGCGATCTTCTGCCGCGACCTCGCCGGCGTCTGCGTGATCATCGGGGTCGGCGGCCCCCAGTCGAAGCTGGAGAACCTTCCCCTCGGCGCCTTCTTCGACCTCGGCGGGAGCCTCCGCGTCTCCTGGTACGGCGACTGCCTGCCGACCCGCGACTTCCCGCTGCTGGCCGAGTGGTACCGCCAGGGGCGGCTCGACCTTGACGGCGTCGTCACCCGGATCATCGCGTTGGAGGAGGCCGAGGAGGGGTTCCACGCCATGGAGCGCGGGGAGACCCTCCGCTCCGTGATCCGGCTCCCCGAGTCGGCGGGGTAACCGGGCCCCGGCGACGGCGTCGAGCACCGCCCGGGGATCGAGCGGCAACGATGTTTATCTCCCGTGCGGCAGGTCCCGCCGCTGTCCACATCCCCGGAGCGCGCCGGGGGATGGGAGGCGCGAGGCCGGGGCCGTGACCGCGGAGCCCCCCGCTCACCTCGCGGCGAGGGTATCCGGCCGTCGTGAGCTCCCGGGAGGGGCCGTGCTACCGAGGACGGAGAGGGAGGTGGTCGCTCGCTCCGACCTTCCGGTGCAACCGGCATCCCCTCCGATTCGTTCATCCGCCCGCCCCGGAATCTACCGCGGTCGACTCCCGACCGGGGATCGGTCCCATAGGTTCCCCATCCGGGGCCGCGCGGGAGCGGGCTTGGCGAGGGTGAGGATTCGGCCGCGGTCCGGTCGCCCGAGGAACAGCTCCGACGTCTCGGCCCAGAGGACGACCGCCTGAGGAGACTGTGGGCCGCGCGATCCGATAACCACGCCGTGCCGGCGCCGACGGTGAGTTGCAAGGGAGTGGGTCGTCGCGAGCCGTCCGCGCCGGTCAGTGGTCGGGACCACCGTCGCGGGCGAGGCGCTGCAGCTCGAAGAGCTTGGTGATCGCCTCCAACGGGGAGAGGGCCTCGACGTCGAGGGCTTTGAGCGCCTCGGCGGCGGGGTCGGGTTGGCCGAAGAGCGTCAGCTGGAAAGCGGGGTCGGGCACCGGGGCGGGCGCCCGCATCGCGGTGCGGCGGCGGCTGCCTCCGGATGCCGCGTCGGCGACGGGATGGCGTCCCATCCCTTCCAGGTCGGCGAGGATCTCCCTGGCGCGGCGGACGACGGCCTGGGGGATCCCGGCGAGCTGGGCGACGTGGACGCCGTAGGAGCGGTCCGCGCCGCCCGGCACCACCCGGCGGAGGAAGACGACCCGCTCCCCCTCCTCCAGGACGTCCATCTTGGCGCAGCGGACGCGGGGCAGGATCGCCTCCAGCTCGGTCAGCTCGTGGTAGTGGGTGGCGAAGAGCGTCTTGCAGCCGAGGCGCGGGCTGTTGTGGAGGTGCTCGACGATGGCGCGGGCGATGGCCAGGCCGTCGTAGGTGGAGGTGCCGCGACCGATCTCGTCGAGCACGACCAGGCTCCGCGGCGTCGCGTGGTGGAGGATGTTGGCGGTTTCGAGCATCTCGACCATGAAGGTGCTCTGGCCGCCAGCGATGTCGTCCTGGGCGCCGATCCGGGTGAAGATGCGGTCGACCAGCCCAATCCGGGCGCGCTCGGCGGGGACGAACGAGCCGATCTGGGCGAGGAGCGTGATCAGCGCCACCTGCCTTAGCCAGGAGCTCTTGCCGGCCATGTTGGGACCGGTCAGGATCGTGATCTGCGCACCATCGGCGTCGAGACGGGCATCGTTGGGGACGTAATCGGCGCGGCCGAGCAGCGCCTCCAGCGTCGGGTGGCGGCCGGCGACGATTTCGATGGCACCGTCGTCGGAGAGATCCGGACGGACGTAGTCGCGCGCGACGGCAACCTCGGCCAGCGCCGCGAGGAGGTCGAGCCGGGCCACGGTGGCGGCGGCGGCGAGCAGGGCCGGCGCCCAGGCGGCGACCTGACCGAGGACGCGGCGGAAGACGTCCGTCTCGAGGTCGGCGAGCGTCTCCTGCGCGGTGAGGACGACCGTCTCGTACTCCTTGAGGCGGGGGGTGAAGTAACGGGTCGCGTTGGCGAGCGACTGCTTGGGTAGGTAGTCGGCGGGGAGGACCGGCTCGCCAGCGTGGCCGCCCGCGGCCCGGTCCCGCTCGGCGGCGGCGAGGGCGGCGGCGGTGATCTCCAGGTAGTAGCCGAAGACCTTGTTGTACCCGACTTTCAAGGAGCGGATGCCGGTCCGCTCCCGCTCGCTCCGCTCGAGGCCGGCGATCCAGTCGCGGGCCTCCTTGGCGCGGGCCTGGTGGCCGTCCAGATCGGGGGCGAAGCCGGGGCGGATGGCGGTTCCCTTGCCCAGGGTCGGCGGTGGCTCGTCGGCGAGGGCGGCGGCGAGGAGAGCATGGCATTCGGCGCAGGCGGCGAGTGGGGCGTTGAGACCGGAGGGGGGCGGATCGCCGGCGGCGGCGTGAACGGCCGGCAGAGCCGCGAGCGAGACCCGGAGCTGACCGAGATCGCGCGGGGTAGCGATGCCGGCGACGGCGCGGTTGACGAGTCGCTCGACGTCGCCGACATCGCCGAGGGCGCGGCGGAGGGCGGCGCGGAGGAGGGCGTCGGCGTGGAAGCGGGCGACGCCCGCCTGCCGCTCGCCGAGGGCATCGATGTCGAGCAATGGCTGGCCGAGCCAGCGGCGGAGGAGGCGGGCGCCCATCGCGGTCTTCGTCTGGTCGAGGACGGCGACGAGGCCGTGGCGCTTGTCGCCGCGGGCGCCCTCCAGCAACTCCAGGTTGCGGCGGGTCTGGGCGTCGAGGGTCATGAAGCCGTCGGCGGCGTAGGTGACGAGGTCGGTGACCTGGGCGAGGCGGGAGAGCTGGGTGTCGGCAACGTAGGCGAGGAGGCCGCCGGCGGCGCGAACGGCGAGCGGCTTGCCGGCGCAGCCGAAGCCGTCGAGCGACGTGACGCCAAAGTGGCGCAGCAGCGTCTCCTCGGCGCGGTCGGCACGCCAGCGCCACGCCTCCGTTTGGCTGCGGCCGACCCCCTCCGGGAGCCAGGCCGCCTCGGGCAGCGGCGCGTCGTCGCCCCTGTCACCGGGCAGGACCAGCTCGGCCGGGCCGAGCCGCAGCAGCTCGCGGCCGGCCGCGAGCAGCGCCGCGGCCGGGTCGGCGGCGACGATCTCGGTCGCCGCGAACTCGCCGGTCGAGACGTCGGCGTGGGCGACGCCGACGCGGGCGCCGTCGGCGACGACGGCGGCGATGAAGTTGTTGCTCCGAGCGTCGAGCATCGCCGGGTCGAGGACGGTGCCGGGGGTAACGACGCGGGTGACGTCGCGCTCGACGAGGCCGCGACCCTTCTGCACCTGGCCTTTGGCGGAGCCGACCTGCTCGCAGACGGCCACCTTGTGGCCCGCGGCGACGAGGCGGGCGATGTGCCCCTCGGCGGCGTGGTGGGGGATGCCGGCCATCGGCACCCGGAGGTCTTTGCCCATCTCGCGGCCGGTGAGGACGATGTCGAGGACCGCCGAGATGATGCGGGCGTCGTCGTCGAAGGTCTCGTAGAAGTCGCCGAGGCGGAAGAAGAGGATGGTGTCGGGGAAGCGGCGCTTGATCTGGAGATACTGCCGGCGGAGGGGGACGACCGCGGCGCTCCCGTCCGGCGCGGCCGGCGGCCCTTCCGCGAGGCGGTGCCGGGTCGGTGCCTCGGTCAATCCGAACTCGACGGCGCTCTGCACGTCCCGATCCTTCCGTACGGTCGACGCAGTCCGGCATCGCCCGCAGCCGACGGCGGGACCGGTGGCGCACGGGAGGGAACGATCGCGCGGGGTAGACTACAGCCTACGGTACGGGGCACGCGCGGGCAAGCGCGGGCAGATCGCCGGCGGACCCCGAGCGGCGTTGCGCCTGGGCAGGGGAGGACGACGGGTGGCGAAGTTCGCAGCGATCATGACGTTCGGCGACGACGCGGCGCGTTTGGAAGCGCGCCCGCGGCATCGGGAGTACCTGCAGCGGCTCCTGGCCGAGGGGAAGTTGCACGAGTCCGGCCCGTGGGCGGACGACAGCGGGGCCCTGATCGTCTACGAGGCGGCGGACGAGGCGGAGGCGCGGGGGCTGCTGGCGGAGGATCCGTATAGCCGAGCGGACGGGGTGCTGGCGGGGGTCGAGCTGCGGGAGTGGACGCTGCTCTTCCGGGCGGAGGGGTGATCGGGGACCGGCACCGGGCCGACGCCTCGGCGGACGGTGCGGCGGCCGAGAGGTCGTCCGGGGGCCGGGGGGCGGCGACCGGGAGACGGTAGTCACGGTCTCACATTTGCGCTGGCGGGCGGTCTTCGCCGGCTCGATCGGCAGCCGGCGGCGCCCGGCTTTTGCGGCGATGGAGGGGCGTGATGGGGGCAGTGGCGGCCGTCGACGGCGGCCAGGACCGTCCCGGCGAGGAGGGGGGCGGGCTGCGGCGGGCGATCAGCCCGCGGATGCTCCTCTTCTTCGTGCTCGGCGACATCCTGGGGGCGGGGATCTACGCGCGGGTCGGCGGCGTGGCCGGCGAGGTCGGGGGGGCGATCTGGCTGGCGTTCCTGGTAGCGATGGCGCTGGCCGTGTTCACCGCCTGCTCCTACGTTGAGCTGGTGACGAAGTTCCCGGGGGCGGCGGGGGCTGCGTTGTACTGCCACAAGGCGTACCGCAGCCCGTTCTTCACCTTCATGGTCGCCTTCGCGGTGCTCGCCTCGGGGATCTCGTCGGCGAGCGCGGTCGCGCGTGCCTTCGGCGGTCGGTATCTGGAGGCGTTCGTCTCGGTACCGGAGATACCGGTCGCGATCGTCTTCGTACTGGTGCTGGCGGCGGTCAATTTCCGTGGCGTCTCGGAGTCGGTCAAGGTCAACATCGGGCTGACGCTGGTCGAGCTGACCGGTCTCCTCCTCATCGTGGCCGTCGGGATCGCGGCGCTGGCGAGCGGGACCGGGGACCCCGGACGGGCTTTCACCTTCAGCGGGGATCGGAACGTTGTCTTTGCCGTCCTCGGGGGGGCGGCGATCGCCTTCTACGCCCTGCTGGGATTCGAGGACGCGGTCAATATGGCGGAGGAGACGGAGGACCCGGTCCGCGTCTTTCCCCGGGCGCTGCTCGGCGGCATGCTGCTGGCGGGCGTCCTCTATCTGGTGATCGGCTTCACGGCGTCGATGGTGGTTGAATCGGAGGTATTGGCGGGGTCGACCGGGCCGCTGCTGGAGGTGGTTCGGGCGAGCCCGATCCCGATCCCGGAGCGGCTCTTCTCGGCGATCGCGCTGGTGGCGATCGCGAACACGGCGCTGATCAACATGATCATGGCTTCCCGGGTCGTCTACGGGATGGCGCGCCAGGGGGTGATCCCGGCGGTGATGGGCACCACCCACAGCGCGCGGCAGACGCCCTGGGTGGCGATCGTCTTCACGACGCTGATCGCCCTGGCGCTCGTCTCGTTCGGCGACCTGGCCGACCTGGCGGACACCACGGTCGCGCTGCTGCTGCTCGTCTTCACGATCGTCAACGTCTCGGTGCTGGTGCTGCGGCGCAACCCGGTCGCGCACCGCCACTTCGTTACCCCGTCGGTGCTGCCGATCATCGGCGCGGTGACGTGCCTTGCCCTGCTCGCCCAACTCCTCTGGGACGACGTTCAGGAAGGGGGCACGATCGTGCGGCTCGCGGGCGGCCTGCTGGCGGTCGGACTGGTCCTCTGGCTGGTGAACGTGGCGGCGCGGGGGCGGCTGGAAACCGGCGCGACGCCGGCGGCCCAGTCGCGAGCGTAGCCGGCAAGCGGCGAGACAACGGCGGCACTCAAGCGTAAGGAGCGGTCCGCGGTCTTCTCGGTGCGGGTGCTGCCCGCGGGGACGCTGGGGCGGGATGGCGGCGGGGCTGCCCGCTGGGATGGGAGCGCGATCGGGATCGGCTGACCCGGGTGAGCTCCGGGGGCCTGGTTGACGGAGGTTGCCGCCCCGGGCGCGGTCTCGCGCTGACCGGGCCCGCAGCCGTCGCCGGCTGTGCCGCTTGTGGACGAGATTGGATCAGCAGTTCTCTTTTGGATAGGGGGGAGCGCCGGTTCCGAGCGGGCTGATTGATGACCACGCACCGGACCTGGTCGGGTGGAACACGGCATCCAGGGCAGCGGTCGGACGAGATGAGACGAGGGACGGCTTTGCCGTCCCTCGTCGTCGTGCGGTCGGTTGCAGGGATCTCTCCCTACAGCTCCTGGTGGTAGGCGAAGAGGCGGTCGCCGTCGAGGCGGCGGAGCTTTTGGAGGGCCTCATTCTCGATCTGACGGACGCGCTCGCGGCTGATCTGGAGCTGCTCGCCGACCTCGGCCAGGGTGTGCTGGTGGCCGTTGCCGAGGCCGAAGCGGAGTTGCAAGACGAGCTTCTCGCGGGCGGTCAGGGTGTCGAGCGCGGCGTTGACGTCGCGCTTGAGCATCGACTCGGAGGCGGCCTCGTACGGGGTCTCCGAGACCTCGTCGGCGATCAGGTCGCCGAGGCTCGTCTCGTCCTCGCTCCCGATCGGGGTCTCGAGCGAGATGGTGCGCTGCGCGGCCTGGACGATCTGGTGGATCTTCTCCGGCTGGACGCTCATCGCCTCCGCGACCTCCTCCGGACTCGGCTGGCGGCCGAGCTCCTGAGCGAGGAGGTTGAGCGTCTTGCGGTAGCGGGAGATCGAGTCGCCCATGTGGACCGGGAGCCGGATCGTGCGGCTCTGGTCGGCGATGGCGCGGGTGATCGCCTGGCGGATCCACCAGGTCGCGTAGGTGCTGAAGCGGAAGCCCTTGCGCCAGTCGTACTTCTGGACGGCCCGCATCAGGCCGATGTTCCCCTCCTGGATCAGGTCCAGCAGGGTCAGACCGCGGTTGACGTAGCGCTTGGCGATGGAGACGACGAGGCGGAGGTTGGCGCGGACGAACTGCTGGGTGGCCGCCAGCTCGTGGTCCTCGACCCGCTTGGCGAGGTCGATCTCCTGGGCGTGGGTCAGCAGCGCGGTCTCGGCGATCTCCCGCAGGTAGAGCCGGACCGGGTCGTTGATGAAGTTGGGGTCGAGGCGCTGGAGGACGTCGAGGTCGCGCTCAAGGTCGATCTCCGGCTCGACGACGTCGGCGAGCTGGGTCTTGATCTCCTCGGGGACTTCGACGCGCTCGCGGTCCTCGTTGCGGACGCTGTTGGCGACCAACTCGTCGATCTTGTCGACGTCGTAGGTCTGGATCGGGTCGCTCATCGGCAAGAACTCCTCGGGACGGAACGGCGCAGCCGGCGACGGTACGCGAGCCGGCCGGCGAGAATCGGCTCATCACGAGGGCGGGACGGAGCGTGGGCCCGCCACCCAGATCGTGTCGGCGCAGTGAGCGCAAGAAAGGGTCCACGTTAACTGGATGTAAGACACGCGCGTGGTTGCCCGCCGCTTATCCTACGTCGCGGGGCTCACGTCGGATGTCTTGGCGTGAAGTATACCAGGAAGCGATGCCGCGTCGCACGTTATGTCCGAGGGTACCGCAACGTCTCGGCGCCGTATAGAGCGCGGCGCGGACGAGAGCCCCCGGCCGAACCCGATCCCCCGATCGCCCGCGGGTGCCTCCCGACGCCGTTCCGCTGGGTCGGTCCTCCAACTCACGCGCGCGATCGGTTCGTCACGCTCCCTTTACCGCGCCGATCTGGGCGGGGGGATGCGGGATATAGAACGGCGCTGGCGAACGCTGCCGGTCGACCGGGGGCACGAGGACGGGGGCGGCATGCACGCCGCCCCCGCTCGTGTCGGTGGCCCGAGAACCGGAGTGCTGGGACGGGGGATCAGCCGCAGCCGCAGCCCTGGGCGGTGGCCTCGTTGGCGCCGGCGTTGAACGAGTGGCCGCAGGCGCAGCCGGAGACGGCGTTCGGGTTGTGGACGGTGAAGCCGCCGCCCATCAGGGAGTTGACGTAGTCGACCTCGGCGCCCTCGAGGTACATGGCGCTGAAGTTGTCGACGAGGAGCCGGACACCGTCGAGTTCGACGACCTCGTCGCCGTCCTCGGCGCTCTCTTCGATCGTCATCCCGTACTGGAGGCCGGAGCAGCCACCGGGGGCGACGAAGACGCGGAGGCCGGCTTCCGGCGTCCCCTGGTCGGCAAGGAAACCCTTGAGCTGCTGCGCCGCGTCGGGGGTGATGGTGATCATGATCGTGGGACCTCCTGAAGCCCGAGGACGGGTACCGCCGGGCACGGGTGAAGAGCGCGCTTTTCCCTTCCCTAATGATAGTGAGGGGGGCGGGGCTGTCAAGCGGCCGCGGCACGGGCGCCGGGACGCGCTGACGGAAGTGCGGGCGCTGGATCGCCGCGGCAACACGTGGGTTCGGCGAGCGGTGCCGGGGTCCACGCGATGGAGGAGATCGGCAAGCGCGAGGAAGGACCGGGGGGAGGAGGGAGGGTGCCGTGCCTGGTCGCCGCGAGGGGCCCGTTCGGCTCCCCTTGCCCCGCCCCAGAGCCGGCCCAAAAACCCGATTGCCGGACCCTCTTGACAGGCGGGCGGTGTACGTCTAATATGTCCGTACAGTCCCGAGGAGCCGAGGGCTCCGGGCCACCGCCCACCGGGACCGGCAACGGCGAGCGATGCTGCGGGGTTTCGCTCGGGACCGGGCCGGCACCAGGGTCGAGGAGGCGAGGCGCACGCGTTGCGGGGCGACGTGCGCGGAACCTTCACGACGCGGGCGGGGGAACGGCAGTGCGGTTCGTCGGGACTGTTCTCTTTAAGGACGTCCTCACCCCCAGCGCCTCCTCTCCCTAGTGAGCGCGAAGGGTGAACCTCCAAGCCGTCGAGTGCCCATGACCTCTTGCGGGAACGTTGGCATTCGTCGTCGATCGGCGGGCGATCCCGTGCGCTTCCAGCGAGCGATGGGCTGGCAACGGCTCGCCAGGCTCCCTCTGCCACGCGATGCGGTCGTGCGCACGGGGTTTCGTTGGCCAGCTGTGTCTCACCTGAAGCGATGCCTTCGCTTGTCCGCGCTTGGTAGCGGACAGCGACGGGAGAACGGGCGCCCCTCCGTGACGTTGTTGCGGAGCGGGGGTCGGGGCCGTCACGTTTTCGTCCGGCGGCGGGCAGCGGCGCTCTCCACCTTGGCTTCCCTCCCCTCGCCGACCGCCCCCCGGTCCGACGGGCTCCCGGTCCTGAGCGCCGGAGGGTTGGCGTTCGGGCGCTTGGTCGCGTGGGAGCGGGAGGCGGCGTTCCGGGCCGAGCGGGTGGGCATGGTCCGAGTTGCTCGGACGCCGCGGCGCCCCGTCCTGATCGTGACGGAACGTGGGCGGGCGGTGCCGGGGGCGACCGTGCCGGTCGCCGCCCGTCGGTGAGCTCTCGCTCCCGTAACCCTACCTCCTGACGGTGGAGACGCCGATTGCCGTCCGCAAGGGGGTCCTCGCCGTTCGGGGTGGAGCGAAGATGCTGTCTTAAACTTTCCCGGCGCGCCGACTGCGTCGGCTCCCGGCCCTCCCCGCCGGTGCCGAGGTGGTCGCGTCGCGTGACCCGGCCGTGAACGGGGCACCCCACACGGACATCGGTTTCGAGCCGCCCCGCAGCAGCGTTGGTCCAAGAGCGGGGGTGCGCAACCCCTGGCGCCGCGTCGCTCCCGGCCGCGTGAAGCCTGGTCCAGCGCGCTCACCTAAGGGATCCCCTCCGGGGGTCGGGCCCTGCCGCCAGCCCGAAGGCAGCGAAAGCCGCGGGCACGAGACGGAGGATAAAAGGGGGGGATGCTGGCCGGCGTGAGGGAGGCAACCGCCGCGGCCGCCGCGTAGGCCCCGCACGTTCGGGGCAGCCGCAATGCGATCGACTGCTACGCGGCATCGCTCACGGTCGAGGAGGCCGGCGCGTCGATCCTCGGTCCGACCCATCACCGCATTGCCACCCGGAGGCGACGCTCGCCTCTGGGCCGACCCACGAGGCGCTCCGCTGCGGGTCCGGCTCCGTTCCGATGTTCGGGAGACGGACTGGACGGACAGGCTGCTTCGCGGTTGCGACGTCAATGGAGGACCGAGTCGACGCCGCCGGCCCCCTCGCGCCGGAGGAGCACTCCCGGCTTGGCGCCGCGGAGATCGCTGCGCTCCTCGGGAAGGGGGTGGACGACGGCCCGGCCGTGGATCTGATGGGGCTCCACGCGCGGGAGCTCAGTGAGCTTGGTCGGTTGTGCCGCGACCGCGACGACGGGCGCATCGCCGGGCAGAAGGAGGCAGCGGACGGCTCCGTGGAGACGCCGGTCGGGCTGTTCGCCGGGATGCCCTTCGTCCCAAATGTCGGGCGGTACGACGAGCTGGGCGTGCCCTTCCGGAAGGTAGTCCCGCTGGCCGCGACCGATCGCTCGCTCGCGTTCGGGGACGAGGGGTGGAGCCGGTTCGGGAATATCGACCGGTTGACGATCTTCGTCGACAGCCTCGTCCCCCACCTCCACCGCGTCGACGGCGTGCTCCCTTACGGCCCGGTGCCGGCGGCCCGAAGCCGGGCCGGGGAGCCGACCCGGGCGGCCAGGGCCGCCGGAGGTCGAGATTCGGGCTGGTGACCCTGCGCGGTCGCGCAGCGTGTAGCGGCGCCGGCTGCAGCGGGGCGGGAATCGCTCACAGTGCGACGCGCCTCCCTGTTCAGGGACCTGGGGGCAGCAGACGTCGTACAAGGCACTGCATCGGCACCGGACCCGGTCGGTCTTGTCCGACTGGACCTAGGTGAGCGGATACGAGCGGGAGCCGACACGGAGGTCTCCCCCTCCACAGGGGCGGCGATGTCGAGTTGGGCACCCACCCGAGGGACCTCCTGGAGCACCTGACCCATGGAGTGGACGTCCAGCATCCAGACCGCGGGCCGCCGCGCAACGACCCGGGACGGCCCAGTGCGGCAGCGGCGAGGCCATCGACCCTCCCAACCGGGTAGCGGGGGCGCGCGAGAAGGGGCGGAGGAGTGGGATGCAGAGGGCAAGCGGACGGCCCGGCGGATCTCTCCGCCGGGCCGTCCGTTCGGGTAGCGCATAGGGGATTCGAACCCCTGATCTCCGCCTTGAGAGGGCGGTGTCCTAGGCCGCTAGACGAATGCGCCGCGTTTCGATGCGAGAGCGTAGCACGGGCCGGCGGCGACGTCAAACGGGCGGGCGGTGGCGATGCTGGTCGCTCCCCTCGCCCCGGCGAACGTCCGCGAGGGCCGCTGGAGCTACCCGTCGGCTCGCCCCGCCGCGGCCCGGAGGACCCGTCCGGTGGCGTCTCGCCCGCGGGCTTCCAGCCGCTCCGCCCGCGCCCGGTAGCGGCCGGCCGCGGCCGGCTCACGCAGGAGGCTGGCATTGCCGCGGACGTTGAGGAGGGCGCCGCGGAGGGCGGCCTCGGCCAGGAGCGCGCCGGTGGCCGCGTCGGAGACGGCGTGGCGGTTGCCCAGGCGCGCGATCGGCTCGAGGATCTCCGCCAACTCGGCGCAGGCCGCGGCGACGGCGAGGGGCACGTCGGCGGCGACCAGGAGCGCGGCTTGGAGGGCGTCCCGGCGGGCGGCGCGCTCGGTGTCCGTCCCGTTGGGCCGGGTCGACGCGTCGCGATAGGCCCGGTAGGCCGCCTCGTCCTCGGCGGCGGCGGCGAGCAGACGCTCGCGCAGGCCGGTGAGGCGCACCGCGGCGCGCCGTAGCTCGGCCTCGACGTCGGCGTACGCCGGGCGGCCGACGCTCAGACTGCAGACCATCTCGCCGAGGGCGGCGCCGAGCGCGGCGACGACGGCGACGACGCTGCCGCCGCCGGGGGTGGGCTCGCCGGAGGCGACGGCGGCGGCATAGGCGGGAAGGGTGGCGGCCGTATCGGTCAAGGGGTGCCTCGGGTCGTGATCCGTTCGAGACGCGCTTCGGGGCGATGGAGTCGCGCCTGCGGGTCGGCACGGCGGGAAGGATGAGGCGGCGTGTGGCCCCGTCGTTCGGGGCTCCAATGCTGGTGCGAGGCGGACGAAGCCCGGTGCCAGGACGGATCGGTCATCGGTGGCGCGCTGGGGGTCGGGCCAGCCTGGACGTGATCGTTGCGCCCTGCGCCCAAGGCGGAACGTTTACTGCGGGGAGTGGGTGCGATCGGTCTCACCTTCCACCCGTCGAAGTAGGGAGCAGCGACCCACCGTGGCACCGGGGGCCGGGACGGGTCCTCCGGTTCACGGGGCCGACGTCAGCGCCCCAGGTCGTAGTCGAACATCGTGAAGCCGGACTCCTCCGCGCCGCCGGCCGCAGCATAGAGCGCCCGGGCCGGGGCGTTGTCGTCCTCCGTCATCACCCAGAGCTCGTCGGCGCCCACCTCGGTCGCCCACCGCTTCGCCTCCTCGACCAGTGCCCGGCCCGCACCCCGGCGCTGGAACGGCTCCTCCACACCGATCTCGTAGAGCACGACCTCTGCCCGGCGTCGGTCGAAGCGCTGCAACCGGTAGGCGGTGAGGAAGCCGCACGGCACGCCGTCCCAGCGGGCGACAAGGAGCAGGGCGTCGGGGTCCGCCAGGAATCGCCGGCCCTGAGCGTCGTCCCAGGCTACGTCTTCGTCGAACATGGCATCGAGCCGCGCGGCGAGCGCGGCGTCGACGGCGGTCTCCCGCCGCACGGTCAATGCCTCCACGGGCGGCATCGGATCGACCATCTCCACACTCTTCGCCCCGCCGGTCCGGGGATGGACGCCGGATCGACCACGAGGGGTAGTCTGAGCCAGAAGCAGTCACGGGTCCGACCCGGGTCCGACCCGGGTTGGGTGTGGGCGGTTCGACGCCGAAACGGCACGGGTGGCATCACCCGGCGTCATCACGATGCCCTACCCCTCTGCCGCGGCCGTCGACGCGAACATCGCCTCCATCTCCCGCACAAAGCGCTCGTCGTCATCGAACTCGACGCGGTAGGCGGCGTCGTCGCTCGACGGGGCGGGGGGGAGGACGAAGCGCACCCAGCCCTCTTCGGCGCCGCGCATCAAGAGCTCGGTGACGCGGGCCTCGAAGCGGTTGTAGGGGAGATCGGGGGCGAGCACCTTGTAGTAGCGCTCGCCCATCCCGTTGCGGGTCCAGATCAAGCGGACGAGCTGGCGGTGCTTGGTCCGCAGGTCGGAGGCAACCAGCTCGTTCGCCATGAAGCCGCGGGCGATGGCGGAGAGGCGGCCCATCTCCCGCATCGGCGTGGCGCAGACGGGGCAGAGGGCATCCGGGGCGTCGTCGTGGCCGTAGGATCGGCGGCAGACGTCGCACCAGAGGTACGTTTTGGGGGTGGCAGTCTTGGCCATGATGGTCCTGGTTCGGCTCGCCGGTGGCCGTCCCCCGGCCTTACCTCAAGCGGAAGGAGCGGACATCTCCTGGTCGTCCCGTGCATGAACCGTCTCGGGCAACCCAGTTAGAGAACGAGGAGACTCCGTTGGCGCGAGCCACTCGCGTTTATCCGGCGGCGTCCGGTCCCGCCGCGACCCCAAACGAAGATCCGTCGGTCGTGACGGTGCTCACAGCTTGGACATCCAATGCGTAAGTCGCGACCGCGACCGAATGGAGAGGTTGCCGACCTAGCGCCGGAGGCCACGCGGCTGGAGCTGATCGGCGGCGCCGCCGAGGGCGGTGTTTGCGGCGGGCGGCTGCTCGCCGGCGCGGTCCGCCCAGACCTGGATGCGGTGAGTGAGGAGGATGCCGCCGATCATCATGGCGACGGCGACCACGACCTCGACCGTGTCGGCGAGGACCCCAAAGTTGGCGAGGTTGCGGACCAGCATGGCGTTTGCTCCGGAGCCGGCGTCGGCTATTGGACGATGAGGGTACCGGTCATAAGGGCCTTGTGCCCCGGGACGTTGCAGTAGAACTCGTACTCGCCGGGCGCGGCGTCGGCGGGGATCGTCGCCTCCACCGTCTGGCCGATCGGCATGTCGACCACCATGTTGTCGAAGGCATCGACGGCGAAGTTGTGCGGGCTGACCCCCGCGTTCAGCAGCGGAATCTTCGCCCCCGGAGCGACCGTGATGGTGACGTCGGCCGAGGCGCTGTCCTGCCCCTCGAACCTCCACCCGATGTCGTACCCCTCGAGCGTGGGCACCGCGGCCTGCTCGGCGGGCGGCGCGCCCGCCGGGGCGGGAGTCCCCTCGGCGGGCGTCGCCCCGGCCGGCGCCTGGGCGGCCGCCGGCGGGGCCGCGGCCGAGTCGATGACGAGGATGCCGTTCATCAGGGCCTTGTGCCCCGGCACGTTGCAGTAGAACTCGTACTGGCCCGCTGGAGCGTCGGCGGGGATGGTCGCCTCCACCGTCTGACCAACCGGCATGTCGACGCTCACGCCCAAATCATCAACGGCGAAGTTGTGCAGCGAGGCGCCGACGTTCGGGAGCGAGATCGTGCTCCCCGGCGCTACCGTCAGCGTGAGATTCTCGGCGGCGCTGTCCTGCCCGTTGAGCCGCCAGCCGATGTCGTACCCCTCGAGGGTTGCGGCCGGGGCGGCCGGTGCCTGAGCGGCGGCTCCATCTGCCGGTGGCGCGCCCGCCGGCGGGGCCGCCGGGGCGGCCGCCGCCCCGGCCGGTGCCTGGGCGGCGGCGGCGGCGGGGGTGGTCGGCGGTGCGGGCGGGTAGACGCCGTCGTTCGCGGCGATCACGTCGTTGTAGACGAGGTCCCAGTCCACGTGCTGGATCATCGTGGCCAGCTCGTGGATCTCCTCGTCGTTGAGGACGGCGCCGCCCTCCGCACCGCGACCGAAGGCGGGCATCGCGTTCCGGCCCTGGTGGAGGGTCTCCACGATCAGATCGTAGCGCTGCTGCCGCTCGATCGGATCCTGGCTCTGGTTCACTTCCTGCGCCGCACGCGCCTGCCGGGTGTTGCCGCCGAGCGGCAGCCCGATCCGCCCGTCCTGCGCCGTCAAGCCTTCCCCGCCGGGACCGTGGCAGGTCACGCAGTTGTTGAGATACGTGCTGATGCCGCGCTCGACGGCGACCTCCTCCTGCTCGGCGGCCTCGGCGGCGCGCCGGTTCGGCTCGTCCGCGAGGTAGACGACCAGCACCGAGGCCAGGGCAACGAGGCCGACGATCACGACCGTCGCCAGCTTTTGGACCGCTCCCACGTTACGCGCTCCCCGCTCCGCTCGCGGCCGGTGCCGCCGGTCGATCGTCTCGCGCCGCGCCTACGCCTGGAACGCGACCGCTTGGTCCGGGGTGTAGGCGGCGCGGGTCTGGATGTCGCCGGTGTCGACCGAGACGTTGTCCCCGTCGACGGTGATCGCCATCCGATCCATCGGCCGCGGCGCCGGGCCGCCGGTGCGATCACCGTTGAAGTCGTAGAGGCTGCCGTGGCACGGGCACTGGAAGGCGTTCGGGGCCTCGGCGGGGCCGACGTAGGGCACCGTGCAGCCGAGGTGCGGGCACTTGGTGTAGAGCGCCAGCAGGCCGTCCTCGTTGTGGACAAGGTAGAAGCGGCCGGCGGTGTGCCGGAACGGCTCGGCGCCCACCTCCGGCACCTGATCGGCCGTAACGGTCAGCACGCTACCGAACGCGCCGGTCTTGTTCGGCCAGAGGAGGGCGCCGAAGCCGGCGGCGCCGATGGCGCCGGCAATGCCCGTCGCGCCAAGCGCCGCGTTGCGGACGAACGTCCGCCGCGTCGCCATTCGTGAGGCCCGAAAGTGGCCGACGAGGCCGAGGAGCCGCGACGCGAGCCCCCCGAAGACCAATCCCACGATCGTCCGAAACAACGGCCCCATCTTCTCGTCCTTACCCGGGCTGGCCGCGCCCGACGCGGCCGGCCGATAAACGATAGCCGACGGCGGGATCAGTGGTGCTCCAGCGGCAGGTTCCACGGCCAGGTCAGATCCTGCCCCTCGCCGCGGAAGGAGGTGCCGCTGATGGTCAGGACGACGAAGGCGGCGACGAACCCGGTGAAGAGGGCGATGACCATCTCCCGCCGGGTCGGCCGGTAGAGGCGCTGCACGAGCGCCATCAGGACCCCGATCCAGAAGACGATGATCAGGACCGGCAGAATCTGGTAGTTGATCAGCTCGGGCGTGTTCAGGTTCTCCTGCAGGAAACCGGCGAGGCCGAAGACCGTGCGTCCCGACTGCTCGTTGAGCAGGATCATGCCGACGATGACGACCGTGGTGTAGACGAAGGTGAAGCCGATGATGCGGCGGCCTTTGGCCGAGGTGCCGAGGATGCCAACGCCGAGCGGGGAGCGGTCGATGTAGGGGATCGCGGCGATCCCGACGAGCGCGACGGTCGGGATGATGACGCCGGCGACGCCGGCATTCATGTGGAGCAGCAGCTCCTGGAGATTCAGAAAGTACCAGGGCGCCTTGGAGGGGTTCGGCGTCTGGTTCGGGTTGGCGCGCGCGGTCAGCGGCGCGTTCACCATCACCGAGAGGACGGTCAGGATCAGGAGGAAGACGGCAGCGCTGACCGCCTCAACGACGACGAGCGACGGCCAGACCATGACCTCGTCCTCGGCGAGGTCGGTCGGTCGGGCCATCGCCCGACCGCGGACCAGCTCCAGCAGCCGCTGGCGCTTCGCCTCGTCGATCGGGGTGAAGCCCTGCCCCCCCGGCGTCTGCTGCGCGATCTCCGCCATGGTCGCCTCCGAAGCTAAGAGCCGTGAGCTACGAGCTGTGCGTCACAGGTCCGGCCGGATACCGGGTTTTGCCCACTTTAGAGCGGACCGCTGATGCCACCGTCCTTGCGGATGCGCCAGAAGTGGACGGCCATCAGGAAGGCGGCGGCGAGGGGGAGGAAGATAACGTGGAGGGTGTAGAAGCGGATCAGGGCGCTCTGGCCGATCTCGAAGTCGCCGCGGAGAACCATGTTGACCTGCTCGCCGACGAAGGGGGCAGCGCCGCCAATGTTGGTGCCGACGGTGACGGCCCAGAGGGCAAGCTGATCCCAGGGCAGGAGGTAGCCGGTGAAGGAGAGGAGGAAGGTGACCACCAACAACAGGACGCCGATCACCCAGTTAAACTCGCGCGGCGGCTTGTAGGAGCCGGTGTAGAAGACGCGGCACATATGGAGAAAGACGGCGATCACCATGCCCTGGGCCGACCAGCGGTGCATGTTCCGCATGAGCTGGCCGAAGGTGACGCTCGACTCGATGTCTTTCATGCTCTGGTACGCCAGGTCGGCGGAGGGGACGTAGTAGAACATCAAGAGGACGCCGGTCATGGTCAGGACCAGGAACATGAAGAAGGAGAGGCCGCCGAGGCAGAAGGTATAGGTCACCTTCGTGGCGTACCGCTTGATCTTGACCGGGTGGATGTGGAGGAAGACGTTGCTGGCGATGATCAGCGCCTGGTTGCGCTGCGTGTCCGGATAGCCGTGCCGGACAACCGACCGCCAGACGGCGGAGCCGGTGATCCGATCGGCCAGCGTCTGCTCGCGCCTCATCCCGTCTCCTCCTGCCGCCGAGGGTCAAAGGTCACCGTGTCGAAGTGAGAGGGCCGGCCCCGGGGATGGATGACCCCTTGTCGGCCGCAGGCACCCCGAGACGTTTCCGTTCCGCATTGGGTACCTTGGTCTCCTTGGCCGCCGTATTGTCGGGCCGTTCTCCGGGCCGGTCAAGCCTCCGGCGCGGCATCCGTGCACGCATCGACGGGGACGACGGTGCGGTCCCGCAAGCGACAAACGGCGGGCCGGTGCCTCGGCACCGGCCCGCGTCGTGGTGGGCGCGACAGGACTCGAACCTGTGACCTCACGGATGTGAACCGTGCGCTCTAACCAACTGAGCTACGCGCCCGTGGGCGACGCAGTATAGCAGCGAGGGTAGCGCGTTGTCAGAGGTCATGGTCGTCGACCGTCAACGATCGCCACCAACCCCCTCGTCGGCAGGGGCACCGCTTGCTCTGCCCGTCGTCCGTCGGGTGGGCGAGGGATGCGTGGTCCGCATGGGGTCGCCCGGAGCGGTGCCGGGTATGGCGAGCGGCACCCTTCCGGGCAGCGTCCTCCGCAAGCCGCTCCGTTAGAAGTTGCCGCGGGTCACGGCGCCAGCGCGACGCACTCCACCTCGACCAGCGCTCCCAGCGGCAGGCGGGCGACCTGGACGGTGCTGCGCGCCGGCGGGGCATCGCCGAAGGCGCGGCCGTAGACGGCGTTGAAGGCGGGGAAGTCGGCGAGGTCGGCGAGGAAGCAGGTGGTCTTGAGGACGCGGCCGAAGGAGCTGCCGGCCGCGGCGAGCACGGCCTCCAGGTTCTGCATGACCCTCTCGGTCTGGGCGGTGATGTCGCCGTCGACCAGCGTCATCGTTGCGGGGTCGAGCGGGATCTGGCCGGCGGTGTAGACGAGGCCGCCGGCGACGATCGCCTGGGAATAGGGTCCGATCGCCGCCGGTGCCCGGTCCGTCGCCACCACGGCCGGCCGCCCCGTCGCGTCCGCGTCCGCGTCCACCATCGTCGCCCCCCATCGCTTCGTCCTGCATCCCCGGTCGCCGCGCCGGGCGGCCGAGTCTAGCAACGTGGTTCCGACGGCACAAGGCGCGGCGATGGCATCATCGGCCGGTTTGGCTTGCGTGGTATGGGGTCTACGTGTCCGTTCACCTTCAGGGATTCTGTACGGACGGACAGTGCTCTATACTGCGGGCCACGAGACGTCGTTGTCGTGTTCCGCCACGTATTCGCCCTCCCTGGGAGCTCCATGAGCGTCACCGCCCGTATCGACGCGCCCCCCGGCTCCGCCCGCGCGGACGCCCCGGCCCGTCGCACCGTCTCCACCGCCGCCCTCGCCCGGTGGTCCACCCGCGCCCTGATCGCGGTCGCGACGCTTCTGGCCGCGGGCGCGCTCGGACTGGGGCTCTACGCGGCGGCGCACGCGAACCGGGTGTACGAGGGGGTGGAGGTCGCCCGCGTCCGCGTCGGTGGGATGGAGCGGGACGAAGCGCGGGCGGCGCTGGAGCGGCGCTTCGCGGCGTACGCCGGTACCCCGCTGACGCTGACGGCGGGTGCCCTGAGGCATGCCGTGACCCCCCACGAGGCCGGTGCCCGGCTGGACAGCGCGGCAACGGTGGAGGCGGCGTTGGCGTACGGCCGTGGGGAGGGGCTGTGGGAGCGCTCCCGCGCTTGGGCGCGCGCGCTCCTCCACGGCGCGGTGGTCCAACCGCGGATCGCGGTCGACCCGGGGGAGGCCGACGCGGCAATCCGCGCCTTCGCCCCGCGCGTCGTCCGGGCGGCGACCGACGCCGCGATCCGGATGGACGCCGCCGGGCAGCCGACGCTGGCACCCGACGCGCCGGGGGTGACGCTCGACGTGGGCGCGACGCGCGGCGCCTTTACCGAGCAGATCGGCCGCCTGGAATCGGGGCCGATCGCGGTCGTCACGCGGTCGGAGCCGGCCGCGGTGCCGGCGGCGGCGCTGGCGCCGCGCCTGGACGAAGCCCGAGCCGCGGTCGGTGCGGCCCTGGTCCTCTCAACGGACGAGGGGGTTTGGCACGTCCCCGCTGCCGACCTGAAGCGGATCGTCTCGGTCGACGCGGCCGATGCAGCGCTGCGGGTCGATCGGCGCCCGCTCGGGGCGATGGTGGCCGGGCTGGCGGCGGGAATCGATCGGCCGGCGGTCGACGCCGGGATCACCGTCGACGAGGCGGGCGCGCTCGCCGTCGTGCCCGGGAGCGACCGGGCGGAGGTCGACGTGGCGGGGACGGTCGGCGCGATCGAGGCGGCCCTGCTGCGGGGCGAGCACGACGTGCCGCTGACGGTGGTTCGGGCGCGACCCGCGATCACGGACGGGATGGCAGCCGCGGCGGTGGCGACCGGGGAGCGGCTGATCGGGGGCGGGATGCCCCTGACGTGGGAGGGGGGCAAGGCGCGACTCGGTCGCGACGATCTCCTCGCGGCCCTGACGATCGAGCCGCGGCCGGGCGAGCGGACGCCGTTCGGGTTCGGACTCGACGCCGCGATGGTGGCGGAGCTCCTCGCGCCGGTGGCCGGCGGCTTCGACGAGCCGGCGATCGACGCCCGGTTCCGGATCGAGGAGGGGATGATCCGGGCGGTGAGCGAGGCGAGGACGGGTCGCGCGCTCGATGTCGAGGACGGGGTGGCGGCGGTGGTGGCCGCCTTCGGGGCGCCGGCGCCCGAAGCGTCGCTCGCGGTCCGGACGCTGCGGCCGAAGTACACCGGGAGCGCGGCGGGGCGGATCGCGCTCGGCGACGACGTGCTGGCCGAAGCATCGACGCCGTACACGGGGTCGAGCGAGCCGCGGCGGCGCAACGTGGAGCGGGCGGCGGCGCTGGAGAACGGGTGGCTGGTGCCACCCGGCGAGATCTTCTCCTACGTCGAGAACGTCGGCGCCGTCGACGCCGGCAACGGCTTCGTGACCGGCTTCGGGATCGTTGCCGAAGAGGGGGGTGGGGTGACGACCGCGCCGGTGATCGGGGGCGGCATCTGCCAGGTGTCGACCACCATCTTCCAGGCCGCGTTCTGGGCCGGGATGCCGATCGAGGAGCGCTACCAGCACCCCTACTACCTCCGCTCCTACGGCGAGGCGCGGAGCGGCCTGCCGGGCCTCGACGCGATGGTCAACGTCGAGGAGGACTGGTCGCTCGACCTCAAGTTCCGGAACGGGACCGACGCTTGGCTGGCGGTGCTGGTGACGGCGGACGGCGACACCGTCTCCGCCCGCATCGTGGGCACGGACCCCGGCTGGGACGTCCGGGTCCTCCAACCGGAGATCACGAACCTGGTGCCGAAGGCGGAGGCGATGGACTACACCGACTCCCCCGAGCTGCCGCTGGGGGAGGAGTTACTGGTCGAGTCGGCCGAGGACGGCTTCGACGTCACGATCGCGCGGACCGTCTCGGCGGACGGCGAGACCATCGACGAGTACGCCGTCTCCAGCTCCTTCTCGGCGGCCCGGAACCTGACGCTGCGGGGGACGGGGGGGTAGGGGGAACGGTCGTTGCGCCCACCCCGCCCCCTCGCGAGACGGCGGGGTGCGTTGGTTGGGGAGCGTGACCCCACGAGTTGGGCGGTGGGAGAGCCGTCACGGTCGAGGTCGCGGACCCGCGGGGGCCTCGTCGATCAACGGACCGGCGCGCGGCCAGCAGCGTCCCCACCGGTGGTCGCGGAGGGGGCACCGACATGGAGCCATCATCGGCGCGCGCCTTCTCCGCCTCCGGCCGTAACGGCTCGACTCGCTCCGGTCGATCGTTCGAAAGCTCTCCCCGCTCCCACGGGACGGAGAAGGGCCGGGGTTGCGAGCAACCACCACCCGCTTGACGCTCCCGGAACGGGAGGCGTACAGTCCGCCCACGGCCGCCCTTTGACTATGTCGACTTCGGGCCGTACCTCCCCCCTTTGCTCCCCTCCTCCGTACCCAAAGAGAGGACCCTCCATGGCCCAATCCCCCTTCCTCGAGGCCGCCCGTGCCGCCTGGCCGCGCGATCGCCGGCTCGTCTTCGTCGGCCTCCTCGCCGGGGCGGCGGTCGGCGCCTGGGCCGGTCGCCAGCCACGGCCGGCAGCGCGGCCCTCCGGTCCGGCCGGCATGATCGACTGGGAGCAGGCGCGCGGCATCGCGGTCTCGATGAACCGCGGCGGTGCCCTCACCGCTCCGGAGCGCGCCCGGCTCGACGCCTACTACCGGGGGTTGGTGCAGCGCTGCGTGCCGACCGTCGCCGCCTACACCGGCAGTGACCTACCGCCAAGCCTGGAACGGACCTACGCCTTCGACCGGGTCGACTGGGTGAACGCCAACGTCGACGCCTTCCGCCGGATGTTCGCGCCGCTGGAGGCGCTGAACCCGGCGCTGGACGGCAAGACGACGGTCGCCACCGTCCTCTGGGGCGGGGTCAACCAGAAGGTGGTCAGTGCCGAGCTTGGCCTGCTGCTCGGCTATCTTGCCCGGCGGGTGCTCGGACAATACGACCTGGCGCTGCTTGGCCGGGAGCCGGTCAGCACCGGCAAGCTCTACTACGTGCAGCCGAACATCGAGGCGATCGAGGAGTCGCTGACGCTGCCGAAGGAAGACTTTCGGATGTGGCTGGCGCTGCACGAGACAACCCACGCCTTCGAGTTCGAGGCCCACCCCTGGCTCCGAGACCATTTCAACGGGCTGCTGGAGAGCTACTTCGAGTTCCTCAAGCAGGACGCCGAGCAACTTCGGACCGGGGGCGTCCGCGGCCTGCGGCTCTTCGTCGAGCGGGCGCGGGACGGCGACCGCGGCGAAGGCGGTTGGATCGAGGCGCTGATGAGCCCGGACCAGCGGGTCCTCTTCAACAAGATGCAGGCGACGATGTGCATGGTCGAGGGGTACTCGAACCACGTCATGAACGCCGTCGGGCGCGACCTGCTCCCCACCTACGACCAGATCTCGCGCAAGTTCGAGCTGCGCCAGAGGCAGCGGAGCGTCACCGAGCAGCTCTTCGCCCGCCTGACCGGGTTGAACGTGAAGATGGAGCAGTACCGCCTCGGCGAGGCCTTCATCAACCGGGTGGTCGCGGAACGGGGTCACTCCTTCGTGCGCCGCATCTGGGACGGCGCGGAGTTCCTGCCGACGATGGAGGAGATCCGTCGGCCGGAGCGGTGGCTGGCGCGGATGGATCTCCGCGACGCGGCGCCGGCCGTCGCGCCCGGTTCCAATGGTGCCCTCGGTGCCGGGGTTGTCGGCGCCTGAGCGGCGCCCTCCCGGGACGACATCGGGAGGCGTGGAACGATCGAGGAACGGCCCCGGAGATGATCCGGGGCCGTTGACTTTGTCGTCACCGGTCCCTATGATGCGGAAGTGGGCCGCGCTACGGCCCGAAGACGGTCGCTACGCCATGGGAGAGCCGGGGATGATCCGGACCGACTCCACAACCCGCACCCTGGACCGCTGGCTTGCCGGCGGGATCGGCGCGCGCCTGCGAATGCGGGAACTGCCCGTCGAGGTTGGGTGCCGGAGTCTGCCCGGAGGATGGGAAACGTAGGCGACCGTCGCAACCGACGCGCTTCCCACCGCGGGCAGAGGATTCACATCCTCGCCCGCGGTTCTTTTTTGCCCGGGAGCCGGGCGACGCGGGCGGGGGGTCACATTTTCGGGTAACCAGGGAG
This sequence comes from uncultured Thermomicrobiales bacterium, assembly GCA_902806405.1. GTDB lineage: Bacteria > Chloroflexota > Chloroflexia > Thermomicrobiales > UBA6265 > CADCWL01. The sequence goes on from CADCWL010000094.1 coordinate 28,152, forward strand.
TGGTCATGCTCACGCAGGAACGCATTGCCCACCGCACGATCCAGCCGCCGGCGGCCGAGACCGAGGCCGTGGGGAAGCCGCAACCGTCCGCCGACGCGGTGGTCGTCGACCACGTCTCGAAGGTCTTCATCCAGAAAGACCTGCTCCGGCGGAAGCCGCCGAAGGAGGTGCGGGCGGTCGACGACGTGCACTTCACCGTCCGCCGCAAAGAGATCTTCGGCATCCTCGGCGCGAACGGCTCCGGTAAGTCGACGCTGATCCGGATGATGTCGACGCTGCTGATCCCCGATGCGGGGCGGGTGAGCGTCTTCGGCCTCGATGTCCAGCGCGACGAGGCGGCGGTGAAGCGGCTGATCAACCGGGTCTCGGTCGAGGCGTCGTTCTTCAAGAAGCTCTCGCCGCAGGAGAACCTGCTCTACGCGCTGCGGCTCTACGGACGGAGCGGGTCGGCGGTGCGGCGGGAGATGGTCGAGATCATGGAGAAGCTGGGGATCGATGGCAAGCGGCTCGGCCAGCCGCTGGAGCAGCTCTCCCGCGGTCAGCAGCAGAAGGTAGCGATCGCCCGGGCCTTCCTGACCGCGCCGGTGCTGCTCCTGCTCGACGAGCCGACGACCGGGCTCGACCCCCGCTCCAAGATCGACGTCCAGCGCTTCGTCGACCAGCTGCGGGACGAGCACGACGCGACGATCATCCTCTGCTCCCACGATATGCGGGAGGCGGAGGAGCTGTGCGACCGGATCGCGATGCTCGACAAGGGCCGTTTGATCGCCCTCGACACGGTCGACGGACTGAAGCGGGCGGTCGGATCGGAGATCGGGACGGCGGACCCAACGCTGGAGGAGGTGTTCATCCACCTCACGGGGCGAAAGATCGACGAGGAGGGGGAGGACGAGCGGAAGGACGAGGGGTAGTTGGGGTCGGCAGGGAACTGCAAAGCACCGATCCTCCCCCCGGTCATCCCGACGAGGAGGGATCTCTCACTGACGGGAGCGGCGGTGGAACGATCCCTCGTTTCCCGAGATGACCGGGGGGCGGGGATGCTGGGGACGAAGCGGGCCGTCGAGAAGCGACCGCGATCGCGTTATCGGGCAGAGGGCTGCCTGCCGTTGGGTTCCGACCACCGCGCGGCCCGATCGGCATCGCCCGACCGAGACCGGAGGACGAACGGGGATATGAACGAATCGATCCGACCGCGGCCGAACCCGATCGCAGGATCCGGCCTCGGGCACGAGGTGCGCGCCTCGTGGGCCTTCGTCGAGCGGAACTTCTACATCGTGCGACGCTACTGGGGGTGGGAGTTCGCCTTCCTGATCTTCAACGTGGCGTCGTCGATGAGCGTGCTCTATATCGGCGAGGCGCAAGGGGGGAGCGCCGCCGAGCAACAGAACCTGGTCCTCTACCTGGGGATCGGGACCGTCGTCTGGGCCTACCTGCGCGCGGTCTTCTCCAACATCGGCGAGATGATCACCTGGGAGCGGTGGGAGGGGACGATCGAGTACACGATGATGGCCCCGATCTCCCGCCTGACGCACATGCTCGGCGTCTCGCTGTTCAGCATCGTCTACGGGCTGGCCCGCTCCGCGCTGCTGCTGGGGGTGCTGGCGCTCTTCTTCGAGGTCGATCTCGGCGGGGCGAACCTCCCCGGGGCGACGCTGATCCTGCTCGCCGGCAGCATCAGTTTCATCGGGTTCGGGATCATGGCGGCGAGCCTGCCGCTGCTCTTCCCGGAGCGGGGCGAGGAGATGACCTTCGTCATCTCCTCCGTCCTGCTGCTCGTCTCGGGCGTCTACTACCCGGTCTCGGTGCTGCCGGGCTGGATGGAGGGGATGGCCACCGTCTCCCCGGCCACGTACGTGCTGGAAGGGATGCGTGCCGCGCTCCTGGACGGCGCCCCGACGACCTCGCTCGGAGGCGACCTGCTGCCGATCCTGCTCCTCGGCGCGCTCGCCCTGCCGCTGGGGATCGCGGTCTTCAACTGGGCGGAGCGGTTCGCGAAGCGGACGGGGCGGCTGAAGCGGAGCGGGTAGGACGAGGGGGGCGGATCGGATGCTGCGGGAGGTCGATCTGGCGGGGCACGACTACCTGCGGACGGTGACGGAGCTCCTCCTCGCCGAGCGGGGCGACGACCCGCTCGCGGGGTTGTCCGAGGCGGGCGACCTCCAGTGGAGGTGGAAGGACGAGGATTCTCTGACGTCGAGCCGGTACAGGTTCTGGCTCGACGCCGCGGGACGGCCGGTGGGGGGCCTGCTCGTCAACGAGCAGGATCCGCGGGAGGGGGAGGCGGGCAGATTCGACTGCGACCTGATCTGGCGGCTGGCCGCCGACGGCGAAGTCCGCGCCGACATCTTTCCGATCGACTGGCTGCGGCTGGCCGCGCTGGCGAGCAAGGGCCCCCGGACCGTGGCGATGAGCGTCGACGGTCGGGACACCGACTGGCGGGCGCGGCTCGAAGGGGTCGGCTTCCGGCACGAACCGGGGGAGGACATGGTCCAGATGTGGCAGCACTCCGGCGCACCGCCCGCACCCCGCCCGCTGCCGGCGGGCATGTGGTTCGACGACGATCGCTCGCGCCCGCCCGGTCGCCCCCACCACCTGGTGAAGCGCAACGGCGAGCGGGTCACGGAGCGGCTGCGGGAGTGCTCGCTCTACCGGCCGGAGCTCAACCCCTGCGTGCGGACGGAGGCCGGGGAGGTCGCCGCCCACTGCCTCTGCTGGGTCGACCCAATCAACGGGTTCGGCCTCTTCGAGCCGGTCCGGGCGGAGGACGC
>CADCWL010000095.1 GCA_902806405.1 uncultured Thermomicrobiales bacterium
GGATGGCGGGCCGCCGCGTCGGCCTCGGCAGCGGCCGGATTGTTGCCCGGCGGCACCAGGGAGCGATCGGCGGTCAAGGTTACGTCCTCGAGGCGGCCATCGAAGCCGGCGCGGTCCAGGAGCCAGATCGCCAGTGCGGCCTGGGCGTCCCCAAGGCCGGCGGCTCCACCGCCCCTGGCCGACCTGTCCCGGACGAGATCGAGCACGACGGTCTGTGCGGCCAGGTATGGCTGGGCACCGACATCGGCCTCGATCGGAAAGGTCCGCATCGTCCCCTCCGGAGCCGGATCAACCCCTCGAGCGGGACGACCACGGTCGGCCGCTTGTTCGACGCGCCGCGGACCTCCTGGCACACCGATCAGGGGCGCCATGACCGCGTCCACCACCTCGGCCGTCGTTTCGAGCGCGGATTCGTAGGCCGGGTGGAGGCAGACCTCGACGCTGCCGGGGTGCTGGACGCAGGCCGGGACGTACGGGATCGCGGCGCCTTGGTGGAAACCGACGGTCGTCAGGGACACAACCCCGAGCCCGGCCGTGGCCAAGGCCACCGTCAACCCCGCCCAGGCGACGGGGGTGGCGCGGCGCAGCAGCGCGAGCCCGGAGAGCGAGGTGGCCGCGATGCCGACGAGCATGAGCGCCTGCCCGCCGGCGATGTCCGGCCAGGGTCTGAAAAAGACCGGGTAGGCGACCTCCTCGGTGATCGCCACGGGCGAGAGGTAGAGGAGCGGCGAGGGGATCAGGAGGCCGGTCTCGGCCGACCGGGAGTACGGCGCGGCGGTCGGGACGGCGAGGGCCAGGAAGAGGCCGACCGCGACGAGGGGCGGCGCGAAGCGGCTGGGGACGAGGGTCCCGGCGACGAAGCCGATGGCTGCGCCGGCGAGGAGGGTGAGGAGGCCGACCCCGATCGGCGGGAGGAGGGGACCGCCCCAGGTCGCGTTGCGGAACGCGACCAGGCCAAGGGAGATCCCCACCGCGAGGCAGGCGGCAAGCGTCCAGGCGGCGCTCGCCCCGAGCCCGGCCAGGTCGCGTTGGAGGGCGGGGCGGGGGGTGGTCTGCAGGAGGTCTTCGATGCGACGGCGCCGGTCCCGCCCCGCCGTCCAGGCGGCAAGACCGCCGGCGGCCGGTGCGGCCAGGATCAGGGCAAAGGCGATCTGCTGGCTGGTCGCCGTCCAGAGGGTCACGCCGGACCTCGCTTCCTGCCCGGCGGCGAACCAGGCGAGGAGCACCAGGAAGGGGAAGCACCAGAGTCCGGCCGAGCGACGGGTTTCGATCCAGAAGAGGCGCAACGTCGCGGTTCCCGTCATGCTCGTGCCTCCGCAAGCACCCGGCTGTAGCCGCGCTCCAGGGGGGAGTCGCCGACGACGTGACCGGTGCCCAAGCTGGTCAGGTGGTCCGGGGTGCCCTGGAAGACGATGCGCCCGGCGTCCATCAGCGCCACGGTCGAGCAGGCGGCCGCGACATCTTCGACCAGATGGGTGCTGACGATGACGACGCCGTGCTCGCCGATCTCGCGGAGGAGGGTGCGGAAGCCGACCCGCTGCTCCGGGTCCAGCCCGGCGGTCGGCTCGTCCAGCAGGAGCAGATCGGGCTCGTTCACCACCGCCTGGGCGATGCCGACCCGGCGTAGCATGCCGCCCGAGAGCGTCTTCAGCTTCGAGCGGGCGCGGTCGGAGAGACCGACCCGCTCGATCGCGCGGGCGACGGCGCGGTTGACGTCGGCCGACGGCATCTCCTTCAGGAGGGCGAAGTACTCGACGAATTCGGCCACGGTGAAGTTCGGGTAGTAGCCGAGGGATTGGGGCAGGTAGCCGAGGCGCCGACGCAACCGCCGTCGCTGGTCCGGCTGGGTCGGGTCGAGGCCGAGCAGGCGCAGGGTGCCGCCCGAGGGGGTGAGGATCGTGGCGAGGGTGCGGAGCAGGGTCGTCTTGCCGGCGCCGTTCGGTCCGAGGAGGCCGAAGACACCGGGGGCGAGGGCGAGGTCGACGCCTTTGAGGACGTCGGTGCGCCCGAATCGTTGGATCACGCTCCGGGCCTGAACGCTGACAGCGGCGTTCGCGTTGACGTTTCCGGCTACAACCATCGGACGGCATCCTTTCGTGTTCCTCCTGTCGCCAGCAGCACCAGGGCGATGCACCCGAGGGTGCTGACCAGGTACAGCAAGATCAGGGGGCCGGGTTCGGCCGCGGAGGCGAAATCCCTGGTCCCGGCGGCGCGGGCGAGGATGATGGCCATCCAGACGCCGAGCGCGGCGGAGACGCCGGTACCGGGGGAGCGGGTCAGGGTGGCAACGGCCAGGGCGAAGGCGGCAATGGCCGTCATCGGAATCAACCAGGCGAGGGTGACCCCACGGGCGGGCGCCGCCACGAGGGAGGCGAGCAAGCCCAACCCGGCGTTGACCCCGAAGACGGCGAGGCCTCGGACCAGGAGGACGATCCGGTCGCTGATCGCCATGGTCTGGGTTAGCTCGAAGGCGGGGTCGACGCCGGGGCCGTAGGCGTAGGCGATCCCGGCGCCGGCGACGGCCGGCGCCAGCAGCGCCACCCACGGCTCGCCGGTCGTCCGCGTCACCCAGGCGCCGACCGCCAGGACGGCGGCGCTGGCCAGGACCCAGGAGAGGAGCAGCGACGGCGTCGTCAGCAGCGCCCGCGCCAGCCCCGGCGAGCCGAGGAGGCGGCCGAGCGCGGTCTCGACCGGCCCGACCGGCCGCGCCCAGACCTCGGCGGCGACGCCGAACCAGACCCGATCGAGGTCGACATCCAATCCCCGCAACCCTTCCCGCGCCTGGCACGCGGCGCAGGCGGCGACGTGGCCCGCGTCGGTCGGATGCTTGGCCACGTCAGGTCCCCCTCCCGAGCGCCGCCCGCAGCCGGCGGCGCACGGCGAAGACGCGGCTCTTGACCGTCCCTTCGGGGATGCCGAGGAGGCGGGCGACGTCGGCCAGCGGCCGTTCCTCGACCAGGACGAGCCGGACCAGCTCGCGCTGGGCGTCCCCGGCCGGGCCGAGCGCGGCCAGCGCCCCCGCCAGGTCGACGCGGCGGGCGGCGTCGGCGGCGGGGTCGTCGGCGGCCGGCCGCTCGGCGGAGGTGTCGAGGCTCCGCTCCAGGTCGGCCCGCCGGTGGCGCCGCGCCCAGAGCGCGGCCTGGCGGCGGGCGATGCCCCAGATCCAGCCGCCGACGGCGCCGCCGGCTCGGTAGCTCCCGGCGCCGCGCCAGACGGCGATGAAGGTTTCCTGCACCACGTCCTCCACGGCCGCCGCGGGCAGCGTACGGCGCAGCCGGCCCGCCAGCCACGGCGCGTGCCGCTCGAAGAGCGCCCGGAGCGCCCCGTCGTCCCCGGCGGCGGTCGCCGCCAACAGTTCCTCGTCGTCCATCGCTACCCATTCTGTTGCGTCGGGGCGGCATTCGGTTCACGACCGTCGGTGGCCGATCGGCCGACGCCGGGCGATAGACCGGCGGCTCGGGGAACGGCCGGCCGGGGGAGCAGGAGGCGATGGCCCCGGCGGACGATGAGATCCTGGGCGCGGCCGGCGATCTGCCCGAGCTCCGGCCGGCCGGCGGATCGCTCGGCAATGGGCTGGATCGTGTCACCGCGTTTGCGACCCGCGGCGATGGCGAGGAGATGCCACGGGTTTTCGATACCCTCCACCGCGCTGGAGCCTCGGGGGGAGCCGGCGGCAGGGGACGGACGGCGTCTCCCTCTGGAGGACCTCCCGTATGGCCCGGACGACGGGTCGGTCGTCGTCATCCGAGCGGCGCGGGCGGAGCGCCGCGCCGCGTCGATGCGGGGGGAGGGGGGATCGAGCGGGCGCCCGAACCGCTTGCCCCCCGGCGCGCCGATGGGTGCCCGGTGGACGACCGGGATCGGGTGGTGGCCGATGCCGGCAGCAACGACGACGTCGACGACGTTGACGTCGCCGGCGACGGGGCGACTCGGCGCGAGCGGTCCGGGTCGGACGGCACGAGCGTACCGTGGAGGAGGAGAAGGCCGTCAGGGGGACGCGGGCCGAGCGATGGGCGAGGTGGTGGACGGGGCAAGCGTCGCGGCCGCATGGGTGGGTCCCGCGCGCGATGGCGACGAGGCGCGCTCGCTGCTCCGACGACGGTGTCCGAGAGGCCCGCGCTCGGGGGCGGGGCGCGCGAGCATCGGGCGGGTCGCGGCGATCCGGGGCCGCGCATCGCCCGGCTCCGGCGACGCTCCGCGCTCCTTGGTCGACCGGCGACGGCGCGCGGGCAGGGCGACGGCGCGCGCGACGGCCCGGCGCTCCGACGGCACCGCGGAGTCCACCGCCCCCTCCGGCTCCGTGGCCGGTTCGGTCACCCGCCCCCCGGCGGTCAATAGCCCGAGGACCGGCGTCCCCTCAAGGATCGTCGCCCCACCGAGCTGGGCCGCGCGCGCCAGGGCCGTCGTCAGGCGATGGCCACGCAGGCTGCCGACAGCCGAAAACCACAGCGCGCCCCGTACCGACGCGTGCAGCACCGGCTTCCGGCGGCGGACCTCGTCCCCCTCGAGCCACTCGACCGCCACGCCCAGTTCGCGGTAGGAGTCCATCGCGCGTCGTAGAGGGGCGACATCGGCGGCGGCGAGCGCGACGGTCAACTTGCCCGACCGGCGGTACTCGACGCTAAGGCCGGTGGCCTCGCGCAACTCCTCGATCAGCGCCGGGTAGGCAGCGAAGCTGCGCGCTTCCAGGGGCGAGCCGGGCGGCGAAATGATCCCGGCCGTGGCCCGCGATGCCTCACCGGCGACCTGCCCCCGTTCCACAAGGGTGACCCGCGCGCCGCCCGCCGTCAACCGGTGGGCGAGCGCGCCGCCGATTACCCCGCCGCCGATGACGAGGACATCGGGGGCGGGGTGGCCGCCCCTGTTCGTGGCGCTCATCGATTCACGCCCCCCGCGGTCATCATCCTCCGGGGCTAGACGCCGCGGGGCGGGATGGGCAGCCCCTGCCCGGTGAAGTCGTTGGAGACCGCCTGCGCCTCGCCTTGCCGCGCATCGAGCGTATTATCGCCCTGCGCCTCCAACTGCGTGCGCACGGCCGTGTCCGCGGAGCCGGTCAGCGGCTGGCCGCACTTGGTGCATTCGTCGGTCCCGGGCGGGTTCTCGGTCCCGCAGTTGCTGCAAACAGCCGCATTCGCGCTCATGCCGCCCCTCCCCTGCTCATCATCGTGCGCTCGCACCAGACCACCGACCCGGCCCATCCGCTCGGCGTCCTAGCTATTCCCCCGGCCCCTTGCCGCTCGACGCGCCCGGCGTGCCGGTTTCCGGGGAATCGGCCGGGATGCCGGCGATCGCCTCCTGGGCCTCGCGCAGCCCCCGGTCGTTCTGCCCTTCCACCTGAATGGTCTGCTGCGCTTCGTCGGCCGACCCGCTCAAGGGCGTCCCCGGCCGGCCGACGTCCTCCGGCCGCGTGGTCGCCGAGCCACGCCCAGTTCCTGGATCGCCGCTCATGCCCGCCTCCTCCCCCGGTCCCACCATCCATCGACCGGCTCACCGACCCGGGCGGGACAATCGCCTGCCACGCCCTACCGGATCACTAGTGGGGTGCAAGAAGGGTGCCACTGGCGCGCCGGGGATCCTGGTTAGCCGCGGAAGATGGTGACGAGGATGACGCCGGCGACGATGAGGACGGCGCCGAGGGCCGTCTGCGGCGTGATCCGCTCGCTCCGGCGCAGGAAGAGGCGCACGAGGAGGACCGTGATCAGCGGGTAGACACTGCTGATCGGCGCGACCACAACCACGGGGAGGAGGGAGAGAGCCAGCGTGTTCGAGCTGAAGCCGAGGAGCGAAGAGATGCCGGAGGCGAGGACAAAGAAGATGGCGGTGCGGTTCGCCCCCCCGTCCTGCCGGGGACCCTCCCGCGCCCGCGCGCGATGGGCGCGGAAGGCAAGCGGCGCGAGGGCGAGCACGCCGGTGAGGAGGGCGACGGTGATGGCGGTCAGCGGCGAGCCGTACTCGTTCAGCCCGGCACGGATGAGGACGGCGGCCGTGCCATAGGCCGCGGCGGCGCCGAAGGCGAAGGCGAACCCGCCGATGTCGCTCCCCGAATCGCCGGCCGAGGGTGGCGCGCTCAACTCCGCACCACCAGCACCACCCCGATGACGGTCAGCGCCACACCGAGGAGCAAGGGCGGGTTCACGCGCTCGCCGGTGAAAGTGACCGCCAGGACCAGCGACAGGAGGGGCGAGGTGGCGAAGATCGAGGCCGCGCGCGCTGCCCCGATCCGCCGGGTCGCCTGGAAGTTGCATTGCCGGCCGATCAGGAAGTTGATCAACCCGACGCCGGCGAACCAGACCAGGGCGCGGGCCGGATAGCGCCCTGGCCCGCCCGGATCGATGATCAGCAGCAGGACGGTGGCGACCGCTAACCCCGCGC
>CADCWL010000096.1 GCA_902806405.1 uncultured Thermomicrobiales bacterium
CCGCTGCCCTCCCCCCCGCCGGGGCGTGAGATCCGGATAGGGCGGCGGGTGACGGTCTCGCGCTCCATCTCCAACGGTGGTGCGACCATGGAACCTCCTGCTGTCGGATTGCCCCGCCGCATGGCAGGGCGACGCCGTCTTCGGCCGGCGGCCGCCGGCTTGCCTAGGCCCCCACGGGCGAATCGATGAGAACGGGTGATCTATACGTACACTACCATGCCTTGTCGTCTTGTCAATACCCCCGTTCCGGCGGCGCGCGGCTTGGGACCCCTGCGGGCCGCCGCGCGGCCCGGGCGGACGGTGGAGAAGGGGCTCCCGGCCGGAGCTGTCGGTCGGCGATGGACGACATGATGGTCCCCTTCTTTTGCTCTCGACCGAAGAGCGCCCTTTGCCCCGCTGCACTGGATGGTCGTTCGGCGGGGTTCGAGATCGACATCGGCCCAGTCGCTCGGGAAGGGGCGCGGCCTCTGCTTGTCGAGGAGAGCCAGTGGCCACGCGCCGGCTATTTCGCGAACGTCTGTTCGTCTTCTGCCTCCATCATAGGTCTTATATAGGGTGCTTCTCGCCCGGATGGCACGACGCCGACCGGGGGAAGGCGGGATCGGCCGCGCGTCATCGCCAATCCCTTGTCCCGTCGTGCCAGGTCCCGGCGGGCGTCGAGGGCCGGTCTCGCTCCCGTCTCGAGGGACGTCAGGCCGCGACGGGCGGGGTCGCGTGGCGGCGACGCGGCGCCGATGGGCTGGGCTGGCGACCGAGCAGGGCCAGGGCAACGGGCACGGCGGCGACGATCGCCGCGCCGGTCGTCAGGAGCGAGGCGTCGTATTGCTGAACGACGATCCCGACCAGCGCCCAAAGGACCGTCCCGCCGTAGGATAGGAAGGCCTGCGCGGGGCCGGCCCGTCCGATCGCGACCGCGGCCGCGGCGAGCGCGCCGCCGAGCAGCAGCAGCAGGGCGCCGACGGCCGCCTCGCCGGTACCGCCCGCCGCCAGCAGACCGCCCCGAACGAGTTCGGAGAGGATGCTGACGACGTTCGCCGCCGTCATCCAGCCGAGGAAGAGGCCGACCGGGAGGGCGACGAGCCACCGTTGGCCCCGGCTTGGCGCTCGGTGACGGGCCGCCGTCGCTAGCCGGAGGTACGCCGTGCTGAGGCAGGCGGCGTTGATCGCCAGCATTGCGAGCGCCGCGAGGAGCCACCCGCGGGGGACGAAGACCGACCAGAGCCCGGTGGCGACGAAGGTGGTGGCGGTGAACCACCCGATACGCCGCAGCAGCGGGTCCGTCCGCTGAGCGGGGAGCGCCTGGTAGGCGGCGTAGGCGAGCGAGAGCCCGAAGATCGCCCCCCAGACGGAGAAGGCGTAGAGCGCGGGCTCGATCAGGGGGGTGGTCTGGTCGGTCTCGGCTCGGATCGAGGTGGCGGCGACGGCCGTCGCCCCGACCTGAAAGAGCGCCCCGGCGACGTTGGTGGCCTGGCGCCCGAGATCGCGACGGGTCTCGGAGTGGGTCACGGCGGATCTCCTTTCGCTGGGGGGCGATGCGGGAGGGCTAGGAGCGGGAGCGGGCGAGACGGGCGTTTAGCGGGACGAACCGCTGCCATGCCTCCGGCACCTCCGTCGCTTCGAAGATCGCCTCGACGGGGCAGGCGGCGGCGCAGACGCCGCAGTCGATGCAGCCGTCGGGGTCGATCACGTACTGGCCGCTCCTCGGCGCGGCGTGGATGCAGGCGGCGGGGCAGACTTCGACGCAGGCAGCGTTGGTCACGCCGACGCATGGTTCCCCGATGACGTGGGCCATGGGCCGTCTCCTTGGCGACGGACGGCGGGCCGGGGGCGGAGTGGCCTGCTTCGCCCCCGACCGGCGTCCGCTCAGTCGGCCGCCGCCGTCTCCGCGAGCGGGCGGTCGGCATGGGGGCGCTCCTCCCGCCGCCGCGCGAGCGCGCTGGGCCACCAGATGCGGGGCCCAAGGTCGAGGGCGAGGGCCGGCACCAGGACCGAGCGGACAACGATCGCGTCGAGGAGGACGCCGAAGGCGACGATGAAGCCGATCTGCGTGAGGGGCACCAGCGGCAGCACGCCGAGGACGGCGAAGGTGCCGGCGAGGACGATGCCGGCGGCGGTGATCACGCCGCCGGTGACCGCCAGGGCGCGGAGCATGCCGCGGCGGGTGCCGAGCGTCGCCGCCTCCTCGCGGGCGCGGTCCATCAGGAAGATGTTGTAGTCGACGCCGAGGGCGACGAGGAAGATGAAGGCGAGCAGCGGCAGGCTGGGGTCGATCCCGGGGAAGCCGAAGCCCCACTCGAAGACGAGGACGCTCGCGCCGAAGGCGGCCAGGAAGGAAAGGATCACCGTCGCCATCAGCAGGAGCGGCGCGACGATCGAGCGGAGGAGCAGCCCGAGGATCAGGAGCACCGCCACCAGGATCAGCGGCACGATTACCCGGGCGTCGCGGAGAGAGGCGGTGCGGACGTCCGCCTCCTCCGCGCTCGGGCCACCGACGAGGGCGCCGTCCGTGATCTCGCCGACCGTGCCGCGCAGCCGCTCGACCGTGCTGAAGGCGGGGGCGCTGTAAGGGTCGTCGGCCAGGATCACGCTGAAGCGGGCGACGTCGCCCGCCGGCGCCGTCTCCGGCGGCAGGACCTCGGCGACCCCATCGGTACCGCGGGCCGCGTCCGCCGCCGCCGCGGCGGACGCGGCGGGGCGGACGTAGATCGTGGTCGCCGCGCCGGCGCCGGGAGGGAAGGAGCCTTCGAGGAGCTTCGCGCCCTCGACCGACTCGACCGAGGCGCGATAGGCGTCGTCGGAGTAGAGGTCGAAGGAGGTGCGGGCGGTGCCGAGGGCGAGGAGACCGAGCAGCAGGGCGGTGCCGACCCAGACCGCGCGCGGACGGCGGGCGACGGCGCGGCCGACGGCGCCGAAGAGGGGCGACTCCTCCCTGGCGGGGGAGCCGAAGCGGGGGATGTAGGGCCAGAAGACGCCGCGCCCGGCCAGGAGGAGGAGGGCGGGAAGGAGGGTCATCATCGAGAGGAGGGCGACGCCGATCCCGAGCGCGGCGACCGGGCCGAGGCCGCGGTTGGAGTTCAACTCGGCGGCGAGGAGGCAGAGGAGGGCGGCGGCGACGGTGGCGGCGCTGGCGACGAGAGCGGGGCCGGCCCGCCGTAACGCCTGACGCATCGCGGCGTGCTTGTCCTCGTGGCGGCGCAGTTCCTCCCGGTAGCGAGCGATCAGGAGGAGGGCATAGTCGGTGCCGGCGCCGAAGACGAGGACCGTCAGCAGCCCCGCCGTCTGGCCGTTGATCGTCACCCCGGAGCGGGCCAGCCAGTATCCGAGGCCGCGGGTCGTGATCTCGGCAAAGCCGACGGCGACGAGGGGGAGGAGCCACAGGAAGGGGCTGCGGTAGGTGAGGAGCAGGAGCACCGCGACGAGAGCGGCGGTGGCGCCAAGGAGCTGGACGTCGATCGAGCCGAAGACCTCGATCGCGTCGGCGGCGAAGCCGGCGGGACCGGTGACGGCGATCTGGAGGCCGTCCCCGGCGCCCGCCGAGACGCGCTCCCGGATCGCCTCCACGGCCCCGCCGAGGATCTCGATCTCTCCGCCCGGCGCGATCGGGACGAGAAAGATCAGCGCCTTGCCGTCCGCTGATGGCTGGAGGGGCACCGGCGCCGGGACGACCCCCTCGATGCCGGCGGAGAGGATCGCCGCCTGGTCCTCCTCGGCGCGGCGCAGATCGTCCGGGGTAAGGCCCGATTCCCGCCGGTAGACGACCACCGCCGGCGGCTGCTCCTCCTGCTCGAAGGAGCGGGCGAGGGCGAGGGCGCGGGTGCTCTGGGCGTCGCCGGGGAGGAAGCTGGCGGCGTCGTTCTGCTGGGCGCTCTCAAAGCGGCCCACGGAGGGGAAGAGGGCGACGACCACGAGCAGCCAGAAGCCGAGCGCCAGCCACTTCGCGCGCCGACCCGAGGCCAGCGTCAGGACGTTCGAGCGATCGTTCATTCCGTCGTCTCCTCCAGGCGGCTTGGATCGATCGTGCGGACCAATGGACAGGGATGGCGGGGGTTACCGGGGGCGGAGCCCGTCGAGCAGGACGTCGATCATCTCGTCGGCGAGAACCTCTTTAGGTATCCCGACGTCGCGACCACCGCCGGCGTCGTGGATTCCCTCGACGATGGAGAGGAAGGCGCCGCCGAGCAGGATCGGGTGGCGGGCGGTGCTCTCCCCTCGCTCCTGGGCGCGGACGAAGGCCCGTTCCAGCGGCGCGAGGAGGGCGATGTAGGTGGCGCGGAGGAGGCGGTCGGCGTGGGCGGGGGCGATGGCGGGCATGTCGGAGCGGACCATGCGGGCGATGTTGACCGGCGGCTGGGCGAGGAGCCAGCGGGCCGCGGCGCGGAGCTGCGGCCGTAGCGACGGCCCCGCGTCTCCGATCGCCGTCTCCAGGCCCCGTCGGTGCCGCTCCAGCCCGCGCTCGGTGACTTCAACGTAGAGCCGCTCCTTGCCTTCGGGGACGTGGTGGTAGAGCGAGGCCTGGCGGATGCCGAGCCGGTCGGCGACGTGGCGGAGGGTGACGGCCGCGTAGCCGCGCTCGGCGAAGAGCTCCTCGGCGACCGCCAGCACTCGCTCCCGCACCGGGCTTGACCCCTCTTGCATCCGCCGGTCTCCCGCATTTCACTCATCGGATGCCCTACCAAAGATTAGGTAGCTTCACCGCGCCAATGGTATTGGTACGATGTTCGCCCGGGTCTGGATCACGGTTCCGCGCAGCGCATCGAAATAGCTGGTGAAGGTGGACGGAGCGGGGCGGCGACCGTTCTGACGAGAACGATGCCCCTGGTCCGCGAAGGTGGCGTCCGCCGATTGGTCATGACCCGTCGGCGAGTACGTCGGCCAGCATCGCCACCGTCGACGGATCGGGAGCGCCCTGCGCCCGCCACGAGACGTGCCCCCGGCGATCGACCAGCACCACCGCGACGCGGCGTGTGTCCGGCAGGCCGAGCGCAGCGATCACGGCTCCGAGGTCGGTGTAGGAGGTGAGCGTCCGTGCCCGGACCGCCTCGTCCCGGATGCCGCGGATCATCCCGCCGTCGATGATCGGCCGGGCCGGCAGGGCGGTGCGGGTGATCGGGATGAGCTCGTAAAGCATTAGCCCCGGGCGGGCCGCGACGAGGGGATCGAGTGCCGGCAGCCAGGCGTCGATCACGGCCTGGTGTCGCAGCTCGAACCCGATCAGGACCAGGTTTTGGACGCCCTCGAACCCTTCGGGCAGCCGGTAGTCGCGCCCGGTCAGGCTGCGCGCGCGCAGTGGGGGGAACCCCGCCGCCATCTCAGCGTCCGGCGGCGGTGGGAGGGGATGGCCACGGCGTACGGCTTTGGATCGTGCATCGATGCGTTCGTTCACTCCCTTGACCTCCGCACGGTGGGATCAGGATCGCTCCGCTTTCCGCGCCTATCGTTCGTTCCACGGACGCGTCGGCGGTCGTCTCGGCGAGGTGCGGGTCGACGACCAGCACGAGTTTGCCGCGCCCGTTTGGTCTCGCTATGGCGGTGCGCCATGGTTGCGTCGGTGAGCGGGTAACACCTGTCGATCACCGGCCGGATGGAGGCGGCCGCGATCCAGGCGCTGATGGTTTCGAGATCGGCGCCGCTTGGGCGAACCAGGAATCGTTCCAGGCGGCGACCTCCGCCGGTGAGCCGCGACAGGAGCCGAGCGACCGGGTTGCCGATCCCCGGGTTCGTGGTGACCACCACGCCTCCCGGGCGAAGCGCTCTCCGCCACGGGCGGAAGGGGTGGGCGCCGACCGCGTCGAAAACCACGTCGAAGCGTTCCGGCCCGGCGGTGACCTCGTGCCGGGCGTAGTCGACGGCCTCGTCCGCCCCAAGCTGGAATACCAGGCCGGCGTTGACCGCGCTGGCGGCCGCGACGACCGACGCCCCCATCGCCATGGCGAACGTCACCGGCCAGTAGAACCAGGCAACGTCCAGAGCCACTCCTAAACCGCCCCACTGTCGTGACGGCCTCGGCGCTGAACCACCACCCTATTGTGCCCCCACGGCCGACCATCAGCCCGGCGGCGCTGCAGAGCACCCGATACAGAACGCCGGTGATCGCTCAGGGGCGCCGGGCCCCGTCCTTGGGTGCCCGATCGGTAAACCCAATCAGTGTCGATCCCGCACGGGCAGCGCGAGCCAGCGACCGATGGGTACCGGCACGTACCGACCACTCTCAGCCTGTCGGATCGGAGTCCTCCATGTATGACCGGACGTACAGCCAGATGGTGAGGGCAACCACTCCACACAGGAACAGGACGCACCCCCCTGCCACGAGGCCAACCTT
>CADCWL010000097.1 GCA_902806405.1 uncultured Thermomicrobiales bacterium
CCGTCCGGGGCGGCGCAGACGCGGGCGGCGTCCCCCCCGCGCGGCGGCGGCGGCGGCGCCGACCGCGGCCGCGTGCACGCCCCCTCCCGGCACCGGCCCGAGCAGCACTGCGTGGTAACGGCCGCCCGCCGACCTCGCCACGGCCGTCGCCCGAGTTGGCGTCGACCCCACACCTGAGCCGGACGGCCCCTCGCGCTCGAGGGCGCCCGCTCGACGAGGCGCTGGCGTGGTGCCCGGACCGGCCGATGGCGGACGAGATCGGGGTCGGCGGCTACGCCCGACGGGGGCGAGCGGGGGCGCCGGCCCGTTGTCCAGGCGCTCTCGGCCGCGGCGAAGAGCACGCGGTGGACGGTCGTCGAGAAGCTGTTCGCCTTCCAGTACGGGCGGGCGGCGGTCCGCTGGCGGCTGGCCCGGCCAAACGGGGAAGCTTAGAGCCCGTTGCAAAGCTGGGCGCCGCCCCGGCCTCGGCGATTGCCGCCAGGGCCGGGGTGGCCGCGGGCCTCAGGTGGGCAAGTAGGTGAGCTTGACGGCGATCTTGCCGTCGCGGATGGTCAGGACGTCCACCCCGCGCAGCGACCCCCGGCCGCCGCCCGGCAGGTCCCAGCGCAGCGTCCACCGGCAGGCGCAGCGGTCGCCGCAGGCGAAGAGGTCGTCGATGGCGGAGGCGTAGCCGGGGAAGGCCGACTCCAGCGACTCCCAGAAGGCCCGCACCGCCGCCTGCCCTTCCCACCGGCCGCCGCCCTTCTCCGCCGGGGCGACGAGCTCGAAGAGGCAGTCGTCGGTCATGTCGGCCATCAGGGCGTCGACGTCGTGGCGCTGGAACGACTCCTCGTTGAAGCGGCGGACGACGGCGAGCGTCGCCGCGGTCGCGGCGTCGGGCACGGTCGCGGTCACCTCCTGGTCCTCCCTCGGGCGGGTCGCCGCCCGCGTCGCGCCCCGGCCCCGGCGACCGCCGCCGGAGGCCGGGGCCGCCGTCCCGGTGGGCGCCCGGACGCGCCGTTAGTCGAGGTTTACGCACCGGCACAGGAGGCGGCCGGCCGCGTTGACCGCCGAGACGCAGATCGTGTCGTTGGGGCACCCGCCGGCGCACCCATCGTGTGCGGGCAACCCGCATTGTAGGTTGCACGCCTGGACATACGCCCTGCAGGCCCCGCCGCCCTTCTCCACGTAGCAGGGGAGGGGGCTCGTGTTCGGCTCCGCCTCCACGTCGGCGCACGCGCCCCCGACCGCCTCCAGGCACCGGGCTTCCATGTCGCCGCACGAGGGGTTGGCCTGCGCCCCCGCCCGCTTGCTCAGCCCCGCCGCCGCCAGCAGGGCGCCGGCCAGCCCCCCGCCCGCCAGCCGCAGCGCCCGCCGCCGCGTCGCCCCGCTTGCCATCGCCTTCGTCAGGTCGTCGAAGCGCTCCGCGTCCATGGGTCCGTTCCTCCCTCGCGGTCCGCGCCGCTCCCCGGCGCCGTGCTCCCAGGATGCGCCCCCCGGCCCCGCCGCGCATGGGCAAGATTGCCCATTCGGATTGCCCATTCCGATTGCCTACCTGCCGGGCCGGGACCGGACGGGACCGGACACCGCCCCGAGGGGAACGCGCCGCCGAACCGAGGCGCGAGGCGGCCGGGCCGATCCCTCGACTTCCCCCCCCGGTCACGGGGAGGGCCGCGGTCGGATACCGGCCGGGCGCTCAAGGCCCCCTTCGGGGGGTGCCCTCCCGGGGGCGCGTTTCCCTTGGCCGAAAGGAGGGGCCGCGGCTGCGGGGCGGCCCCGGCATCACGGCGGTCGTGCCGCGGGCCCGGGCCGCGTCGGATCCGGAGCCCCGGCGGACGGCGCTCCGAAGGGTGGCCGCGGCCGAGGCTCCTGCGTTCCCGCGGGCAGCCAACCGGGCGCGCGGAGGATCGGCGCGGCCCGCCCGGACCCAACGGTTCGGGGCGGCGCTCGCGACCTCGGGCGAGACCCGCCCGAGCGGGCCGGCGGGAGCACCTCGTCGGGGTGGCGACCGACCCCGGGTCGGGGAAGCGGTCGAGGACGCGGAGGGGATCGACCGGGCCATCGCCGCCCCGCGGCGGGACACGCCCCCGGCCTTCCGGGTCGAGGGGGACCGGCGCGGGCACGGGCGGCCTAGTCGGCTGGAGCCGGCTCCAGCCGACTAGGCCGCCCCCCTAGCGCGGTCCCCCTCACGATCGGCTGGGCCGGGCGCCAACGCCCGATCTCCCCGCCGGACACGCAAGGGGCGCCGGTCGCCGGCCCCCTTTCTGGGAGAGCCGCGACCGGCGCCCGGACGCGAATCGGCCCCGGCGCCGCAGCGCGAACGCCGCGACACCGAGGCCGCGCAACGGCTGCGGTCCCTCTTTCGGCCGATCGTGCCCCCGCGGGGACGACCGACCGGCCTGCAGGTCGCCGGCCGCCACGCTAGCCGTGCCCGGGGTGGGAAGTCAAGCCCCGACGCCGCCCGATCTTGCCGCATATAGGCAACGCAAATAGGTAATCGGAATGGGCAATATTGCCCATTCCCGCCGTGGCCGGGGGGCGCATCCTGGGGGCACGGCGCCGGGGATCGGCGCGGACCGCGAGAGGAGCGAACCATGGACGCGCAGCGGTTCGATCGGATGGCGAGGGCGGTGGCGCGGGCGGCCGCCGCCGCGGGGGCGTGCTGGCCGGACAGCCGGGACCGCCTGCGCTCCCCCGAGCACGAGCTGGCCCGCCGCGGCGTCACCTGGGCGAGCGACCCGGCCCACGATCTGGCCCTCGCCCGCCAGCTGGCGGCGGCCCGCGCCCGCCGCCCCGACCCGGTGCTGCCGGCGGGGGCGCTCGCCCCGGCGACCGGGGGGCTGCAGGCGGTCTGACGGCCTCGGCGCGGCACGGTCGAGGCGCCTCGCAAGGGAGGAGCGGACCCATGGACGGCCAGCGATTCGATCAGATGACCAAGGCGATGGCGAACGGGGCGACCTGGCGGCGGGCGCTGCGTCTGGCTGGCGGGGCGGCGGCCGGGGGTCGCTGCGCGGGGTGGACGTCTTGACCATCCGCGACGGCAAGATCGCCGTCAAGCTCACCTACTTGCCCACCTGACGGCCAAGGGGTCTGTATGACGCCGGGGTTCGCTCCATTGCGAGTGGCAAATCGGACCCGGCACGAGGAGGTGACGGTGGACAGCACGGACGCTGCAGCAGACCGTCTTCGGGTCGATATCAATCGGAGGCGGCTCATCGGAGCGATGGGAGCCACGGCGGCTGGCATGCTGATCATGACCCCGCTCGGGCTGCTCCCGGCGGCCCGCGCCCGCGCCCAGGGCGCGCCGCTGACCGTCCTCAGCCGAGCCGAGGGCGAGATTCTCGACGCCCTCGGCGAGACGCTTCTGCCGGGCGCGGCCGCGGCCGGCATTACGAACTACGTCGACGCGCAGCTCGCCAAGGATCTGCCGTTCCTCATCTATCGGTACCTAGACGTCCCGATCCCTGCCGCGGATTTCTATCGGGGCGGACTGGCGGCCCTCGACGCCTACAGCGAGGCGACCCACGGGTCCGCCTTCGCCGACCTCTCGTCCAGCGAGAAGACGACCGTCGTCGGCGGGATGGCGGGGGGCAAGCCGGAGGGGTGGGAGGGGCCACCGGCCGGGCTGGTCTACTTCGTCGTCCGCGCCGACGCGGTCGACGTCGTCTACGGCACCGAGGCCGGATTCGAGCGCCTCGGCCTCCCGTATTTGGAGCATATCGCGCCCCCAGAGAGGTGGTAGGACGATGGCACGCTTCCAAGACGAGGAGTACGGACGTACCGGCGCCGGCACCCCCGGTGCGGCCCCCGTCCCCGGCGTTACTCCGGGCGTCGGCGCTTCGCCGGCGGCCGAGGTGACCGGCGCCTCCCCGGCGGCCAGCCCCGGCGCGTCCCCGGCCGCCGCCTCCGCCGGCGAGAAGGTCGACGCCGTCATCGTCGGCTGCGGGGCATCCGGGTCTTTGTTGGCGGCGAAGCTGGCGACGGCCGGCAAGTCGGTCGTAATCC
The DNA here is from genome assembly GCA_902806405.1 of uncultured Thermomicrobiales bacterium. Classification (GTDB taxonomy): domain Bacteria; phylum Chloroflexota; class Chloroflexia; order Thermomicrobiales; family UBA6265; genus CADCWL01. Next base: position 3,985 of record CADCWL010000097.1, read on the forward strand.
TTGAGGCGGGCCCGAACCTCGGGCTCAAGGATATGGTTAGCTCGCAGATCTGGTCGCGCCGGTGGCGATGGAACGGCGCCGAAACCGAGAACGGCGGTGCGGTCGGGGCGGGGTTCAACAACGGCTGGGGGGGCGGCGGCTCTGCGTCGCATCACTACGCCGTCTGGCTCCGCCTGCACGAGGAGGACTTCGAGGTCACGAGCCGCTTCGGTGTCGGCAACGACTGGCCCTTCTCCTACGCCGACCTCCGACCCTACTACGACCGGATTCAAGAGGAGGTCGGGATCTCGGGCGACGCGGAAGCCGAAGTCTGGCGGCCCGAGGGCGACCCCTATCCGATGCCGCCGCTGCGCTCCCTCGGCCAGGGCCGGGCCATCGCCCGCGGTTTCGCGGCGATCGGCGTCCGGACCGCGCCCACGCCGGTGGCGATCAATTCCGTCGCCTACAAGGGGCGCAGTCCGTGCGTCTACGACGGTTGGTGCGACGCCGGTTGCCCGATCGGGGCGCTTGCCAACCCGCTCGTCACCTACCTCCCGGTCGCGACGAAGGCCGGCACCGAGATCCGCTTCGACTGCACCGCCACCCAAATCCTGACCGACCGCACCGGCGCGCGGGCGGTCGGCGTCCGGTACGTCGACGGCGATGGGGCAGAACGGGTGCAGGAGGCGGCGGTCGTGATCGTCGCGGCCTTCGCGATCCAGACGCCGCGCCTGTTGCTCCTCTCGGCCAACGAGCGCCACCCGGACGGCCTCGCCAACTCGAGCGGCCTGGTCGGCGCCTACATCACGGCCCACCCCTTCCAGAGCGTCTATGCGCTTTTCGACGACGAGACCGACGTCGCGTTCGGCGTCTCCGGCGGCAACGTTCTTAGCCAGGACGATTACGCCAAGGACCCCGACAAGGGCTACCTCGCCAGCTGGCAGTGGACCGGCGGCTCGTCCGTCAAGCCGAACGACCTGATCGGCGTTGCAATGGCGAGGGTGGACCTCTTCGGCGATGCACTGCACGCGTTCATCGCCGATGCCTCGAAGCACCTGACGAACATGGCGTGGGTTGGCGAGAACCGGGCCATGGTCGACAACCGGATCACCCTGAGCAAGACGACGGACCGCCTCGGCCTGCCGATCGCCAAGCTGACCCACGAGTTCCACGAGGACGACCTCAAGGCGCTCGAAGCCGGCATGGAACAGGGCCAGGCGGCGATGAGGGCGGGCGGGGCCCGGGAGGTGTGGCTCAGCGGCCGGGCCACCCAGCACATCATGGGCGGCGCGATCATGGGGACCGACCCGGCCAACTCGGTCACGGACGCGTACGGGGTGACGCACGACGTCGGCAACCTGGTGGTGAGCGGCACGCCGCTCTTCCCGACCAGCGGCGCCGTCAACCCGACCTTCACCGTCCATGCCCTTGCGCTTCGGCAGGCGGAGCACCTGATCGAGGAGTGGGGGGCGATCGCCCGCTGACGACCGGGCGAGGGGCCGGGACTTCCGCTCAGCCTCGACCCGCCGCTCGTCCTTCGCCCCGGTCCTGTGTGGCCGGGGCCGACGGCGGGACCGGACGGGGGAGGCCCGTCCCGTCGAGTCACCGGGGCCGTTGGCCACACGAGCCGGCACCGGGACCGCGGACGGGCCTTGGGTCGCGGGAGGCGGACGCGTCGGCCACCCCGCGCTCGGGCCCCCCGCCTCCGAGAGCACCCCGAGCGACACCGGGCACCCGCCCCCCCGTCCCGTGGTGCGGGCGGTAGCCGTTCGGCACGCCGTACATGCCACCCCACCCCCGGCCTGAGGCTGGTCTGGCGATCGGAGGTCGCCGCCTAGGGCAAATCGAGGATCACCGCGACGAGGCCCCGAGCAACCGCAACCTGAAAGGCGCGCGACCCGATTGTCGATCTCGGGCGGTCCCGTTCGACAACCGAACGGAAGCGGTGGTCACCGGACGGCGGGGCCGCTTCCGGGCACCCCGGGGGGTCCGGGGGCGTCGCACCGGCCGGCGTCACCCCGCGAACGGACCCATAGCGCATCCATCGCCTGGCGGGAGGCAACCCATGGCGCGCACCAGCACCTACCTCCACTTCGGCGGCACCGCCGAGGCCGCGTTCGCGTTCTCCAAGGCCGCGTTCGGCACCGAGTTCGCCGGCCCGATCGCGCGGATGGGCGACCTCCCGGCCCAGCCCGGTCAGCCCGAGCCGAGCGCCGAAGAGAAGCACAAGGTCACGAGCGTGAAGCTCCCGATCGCCGGCGGGCACCTGCTGATCGGCAACGACGCCCCCGCCTGGATGGGCACCCTCGTCCACGGCAACGCCATGGACATCGGCGTCGAGCTCCACC
>CADCWL010000098.1 GCA_902806405.1 uncultured Thermomicrobiales bacterium
TCGATCTCGGCCCCTGACCGCGGGAACGACGATCCGCTGGCCGGCTGGGACGTCAGCGACCGACCGCCGCGGGGACCCGGGAAGCCGCCGCGAACGCCGGCAGCCACTCCGCCTCGGCCTCGCGCAGCGCGTCGACCATGCTCCGGATCTGCTCCAGGGTGAGGAGGGCGCCGGTGAGGGGGTCGAGGGCGACGGCGTGGTAGAGGTGGGCGAGGTCCTCCTCCAGGGCGGCGACCACGGCGAGCTCCTGGACGTTGACGTTGGTCCGGTTGACGGCGGCGAGCTGGGGAGGGAGGGGGCCGGCGACCGTCGGTTGGACGCCATTGCCGTCGACGAGGCAGGCGACCTCGACGCAGCAGCCGGCGGGGAGGTTCGGGATCAGGCCGCGGTTCGGCACGTTGCCGTGGACCACGGTCGGGACACCGGTCTCCTTGGCGTTGACGATCGCGGCGCCGTACTCGAGGGAGGGGGCCAGCTCGGCCTTGAGGCGGGCGAGGAGGTTGGCCGTCTGCTCGTCGGCGTCGTGCGCGGCGCAGACCTCGTAGTAGTCCCACCGCCGGGCGATGAACCCGTCGACCATCTCCCGGGTCTTCCGGAAGTAGGGCAGGTACTCCGAGGCGTGGTGGCTCGACTCGGTGTGGAAGTACCCGAAGGCCGTCATGATCTCCGTCCGGACGCGCTCGGAGCCGCCCTCGTAGACGGAGTCGCCGCGGTCGGCGTCGGAGTGCGCGCCGTGGTCGGCGGCGAGCCCATCGGGGTTCGGGCGGCCGAGGTGGCGGCGGATCATCGTCTCGCGGAGGCGGGGGTAGAGGTCCTCGTCGCCCCGCCTGAACTCGAGGAACCAGGCCTGGTGGTTGATGCCGGCGCAGCGGAAGTCGACCTCCTCGTAGGGGACGTCGAGCTGGCGGGCGAGCATGCGGGAGGTGCCCTGGACGCTGTGGCAGAGGCCGACCGTCTCCACCCCGAGGCGATCGAGGAACCAGCAGCTCATCGCCATCGGGTTGGCGTAGTTGATCAGGAGGGCGTCCGGGCAGACCTCGGCCATGTCGGCGGCGATCGCGCGGTAGGCGGGGGCGGAGCGGAGGAAGCGGAAGACGCCGCCGGGGCCGAGGGTGTCGCCGACGGTTTGGTCGAGACCGTAGCGGCGCGGGATCTCGACGTCGAGCTTGTAGGCCTCCAGTCCGCCGACCTGGAAGGTGACGACAACGTATCCGGCGCCGTCGAGGGCGCGGCGGCGGTCGGTCGTCGCCTCGATCCGGGTCGGCAGCCCGTGGTGGGCGACGAGTTCGCGGGCGGCGGTGGCGGTCCGCTCGAGACGGCCTTCGTCGATGTCCATCAGGGCGATCGTGCTCTCCCGGAGGGCGGGGAAGCTGAGGAGGTCGCCGATCAGGCGGAGGGGGAAGACGTAGCCGCCGGCGCCGACGATCGCGATCTTGGTCACGGGTGCTCCTTTCGTCGAAGCGACCGGCTCGGTGCGGAGGTTCGGCCAGCACGGCGGATTCGGGCGCGAGTCCCCTCGACCGGTCATGGCCGCCGCATCAGCGGTTGGGGGGCGGCGGTTACTCCGGCCCCGCACGGTCGGGTGCCCCCGGAAACGGACGCGATGTCCCGGGCGCCGGCCCCCGTGCCCTATCCCGGTCGGTCCCCTTGGTCCCACCAGAGACCCATCCGAGCGACCGTGCCGCCGTCGACGTAGAGGGTTTGGCCGGTGACGAAGTCGGCGGCGTCCGAGGCGAGGAAGGCGACGGCGGCGGCGACGTCGGCCGGGCGGCCGACGCGACCCCAGGGGACGAGGCTGTCGCCGAACTCGCTGGTGTAGCCGGGAATCTCGAAGTAGCGGGGAACCTCGATGATGCCGGGACCGACGGCGTTGACCCTGATCCGCTGGGGGGCAAGCTCGACCGCGAGGGCGCGGGTGAAGGCGACGATCGCACCCTTCGTCGCCGCGTAGGCGACATGGTTGGGGAAACCGGCGGCGCCGTGGACGCTCGTGATGTTGACGATGGCGCCGCCACCGCGGGCGAGCAGCGCGGGCACCGCCCGCTGGGTGCAGACGAAGTAGGCGCGCATATTGACGTCGAACATTCGGGCATAGGCCTCGTCGTTCGTCTCGAGGAAGGGGCGTGCGTCGGTAACCCCGGCGTTGTTAATCAGGACGTCGAGACCGCCGAGGGCGGCGAGGGCGTCGTCGACCACCCGCCGGCAGGCTTCGGGGGAGCGGAGATCGGCCCCGAGGGCCACAGCGCGGCGGCCGAGCCCCACGATCTGGGCGACGGTGTCGCGGGCGCCGTCGCCGCTGTGGGCGTACTGAACGGCGACGTCATACCCCTGACGAGCAAACTCCAGCGCGATACCCTGACCGATCCCCATCCCGGCGCCCGTGACCAACGCCGCCCGTTGTGGTCGTTCGCTCATCACGCTCCCCTGCACATGAACGGCGCCGAACTACATATCCCCTTAGTAATGGTACCTGTTCGGAGGGGGAACCGGGAGGAGGGGGCCCGTATCAAGCGCCGTCCCACCGCTTGAGCACCAGGCAGGCGTTCTGCCCGCCGAGGCCAAACGAGTGCTTGGTCAGGACCGACACCGCCGCGGGGCGCGCCGCGCCGTGGACGATGTCGAGCGGGATCTCCGGATCGAACGTCCGGTAGTTCGCCGTCGGCGGGATGCAGCCTTCAGCCAGGGTGAGGACGGCGGCGACCGTCTCGATCGCGCCGGCGGCGCCCATGCAGTGGCCGAGTGCGCCCTTCAGCGAGGTGACGGGGATCTCCGGGGCGCGGTCGGCGAAGACGGCCGCGATGGCCGCCGCCTCGGCGAGGTCGCCGGCCGGGGTGGAGGCGGCGTGCGCGTTGACGTGGTCGACGCTCTCGGGCGCGACGCCGCCATCGGCGAGGGCGGCACGGATGGCGCGGGCAGCGCCGAACCCCTCCGGGTGGGGGGCGATCGGGTGGTAGGCGTCGTTGGAGGACGCAAAGCCAAGGATCTCGGCGTAGATCCGCGCGCCGCGGTCCCGTGCGTGCTCCCACTCCTCCAGAATCAAAACACCGGCCCCCTCCCCGAGGACGAAACCGGCACGGGTCGCGTCGAAGGGGCGGCTCGCCCGTTCGGGGGCGTCGTTGGCGTCGGTCACGAGCGCCCGCATCGCGGCGAAGCCGGCGAGGAAAAAGGGGTGGCGGCTCGACTCGGCGGCGCCGGCGACCATCAGCGGCGCCCGGCCGTGCTTGATCGCGTGGAACGCCTCGCCGACGGCCTGGGCGCCGGTAGCGCAGGCGGTGACAACCGTCGCGCTCGGCCCGCCGAGACCGAAGCGGGCCTGGACGCCGTAGGCAGCGAGGTTGTGCGGGAACATGACATGGAGGTGGGGTGGCACCCGGGCCGGCCCCCGCGTGCTGAAGGTGTCGTACGCCGGGATCAGATCGTCGTAGGTGCCGCCGACGCAGGTGCCGAGGAGGGCGCCGCCGGCGGCAAGGTCGACCGTCGGTCCCAGATTCGCGTCGAGCAGACCGGCGTCGAGCAGCGCCTCACCCGCAGCCTCGACCCCAAGGCGGGCGAAGCGGGACGTGTTGCGGGCAATCTTCCCCTCGAGGAAGCGCGCCGGCACCGTCGCGTCGGCGACGTCACCGCGGATCACGCTCGGGTGGACGGCGGGGTCGAGGTCCGGCACCCGCCGGATGCCAGACTCGCCGGCGACGAGCCGTTGCCACGTCTCGGGGGCGCTCGCGCCGAGGGAGGTGATCGCGCCGAGGCCGGTGACCACGACGCGGCGTGGGGGCATGCCGGAGGGGGACGGGACGGGCATCGGGGGTGTCCTTGGACGAACGCGCGGGCAAGCCTCTCGCGCGGCGCCAGAAGTATAGCGAGCCCGCGGGCTCGGCCCATCCGGCTTCAGGCACCGGGGTGAACGGAGCCAACGGCGGTCAGGATGGCGACCGCTCCTCGGCGGGAGATGCCCGAGAGCACGGACCTGTCGCCCTTTGGGAATCGGCTGCACCGGCTCGCGATGACGCTGAGCAGGAGGTGGCCGACGCGCACAGCGGAGAGTACCGAACGAACGGAACGGCCGGGTGGTCCATTACGGGAAACCAGGGAAGCACGTTGACCTCCCCCGCCTCGTCCAACCTCCGGCCGACCTTCCCGCTGGAGGCCAAGGCATACGGCCGTGCTGCCGTTCGCGCGGGACCGAGAGACAGCGCGAAGCAGCGGTAAGGACCTCCGGAGCCGGTTCTGACGTCCCCGTCCTGGAGCGTGAGCTCCAGGACGGGGGATGCTGGCTCCATCTGCAAAACCAAAGGGGGCATCCGATCGTGAGATCGCAGAGACGATGACCGGCCTCGCGGACGACGATCGTGGCCCAGTTCGCCTCAGTCAGCAAGGAATCGATCGCCGTGTTGCCGGATTGTTACTCGGTCATCGGCAGCGGCATGGCCGTCTCCATGAAGCGGATGGTCTGGGCGAGGTCGACGATGCCGGCGTCGGAGCCGAGGCCGGTAATGACGAGGCCGGCGGCCGCAGTCCCGAGGCGGCCGGCGCGCTCGGGTGGCCATCCTCTGAGGAGGCCCACGATGAAACCGGCGCAGTAGGCATCGCCGCAGCCGGTGGAGTCAACGACGGGGGTTTCGAAGGCGGGGAGCCGGATCTCGCCGTCGACCCCTGCGCCGGCGATGCTGCTCCCCTCCGCGCCCATCTTGAAGACGGTGTGGGCGGCGCCGCGGTCGAGGAAGAAGCGGATCACGGCCTGCCGGTCGCTGAGGCCGGAGATGAGGCGGGCCTCGTCGAGACCGGGCATGAAATAGTCGACGTGGGGCAACGCCGGCAGGAGTATCTCGAGCATGTCGGGGCGGTCGATGGCGATCAGGTCGAGGGTGGTCGTGACGCCGCGGGCCTTAGCGTGGCGGAGGATGCGGGCGGTAGGCTCGCCGTCGAGTTTGGCCATCAAGTAGGTGCCCCCGAGGTGGAGGTGGCGGGCGGCGGCGATGGCGTCGAGGTCGACATCCTCCTCGGCAAATGTGGCGTTGGCGCCGAGGACGTGGAGGGCTGGTCGCTCGCCGTTCGGGCGGATCGGCAGCATCGTGGCTGAGGTCGGGACTCCCGATTTGCGGACGAGGCCCGCGGTGTCGATGCCGTACCTCCCCATCGTGTCGACGATGAAGTCGCCCGCGGCGTCCTCGCCGATGGCGCCCATCGCGGCGACGCTCGTCCCGAGCTTGGCGAGATCGACGCTCGTGCCGGCGGCGGTGCCGGCAACGGTGAGGCGGATCTCCTCGATGAGATCGACGTCCTGCTTCGGCGGGATGTGGGTCACCGGGCGACCGAGGACGTCCAGGATGTGGATGCCGAGGCTGACGACGTCGGGCACGGGGACCTCCGGGAGCGGCTAGGAGCGAGTGGCAAGAAGCGAGTGACCAAGAGCCCGGGGCTGGGGAACCAAGGGCAGAACCGCCGTAACGGTGCCATGCGCCAGCTTCGTTCTGGCCGCTGGCCGCTCGCTACCGCCTACTGGCGACTCGCGCGACGAGGGCGGCTGCGAGCACGTCCCGGTAGCCGTCGACGGTCCAAGCCGCGCGGCCAACGAACAGGCCGTCCACGTCTGGCAGGCGGACGAAACCGGCGGCATTGGCGGGGGTGACGCTGCCGCCGTAAAGAATCGGCACGTCGCTGCCGGCCGGGCCGAAGCGCGCTGCGAGGGTGGCGCGGAGGTGGGCGGCAATCGGGGCGACGTCCCCCGGCGCGGCGGGGGTGCCGCCGGCGCCGATCGACCAGACTGGCTCGTAGGCGATCTGGAGGCGGGGGAGGAACTCCTCGTCGAGACCGTGGAGGCCGATCTTGAGCTGGCGGGCGACCGTCTCCGGGCCGACGCCGTACCCCTTCTCGGCGGCCGTCTCACCGACGCAGAAGAGGACACGGAGGCGGGCGGCGGCGGCGGCGAGGAGTTTCTTGTTCAGCGTCTCGTCCGTCTCCTGCCCGTGGCCGCGCCGCTCCGCGTGGCCGAGCAGGACCAGGTCGACGCCGAGCGCCAGGAGCATTGGCGCCGAGATCTCCCCGGTGTAGGCGCCCTCGCTCTCCCAGTGCATGTTCTGGGCTCCGACCCAGGGCCCGCCGCCCCCAGGCGGTCTTCGGTCCATCACGGCGGCTAGGGAGGTGAAGGGCGGGATGACGAAGAGACCGACGCCAGGCGGTGGCTCCACGCTCCGCGTCAGCTCCTCGTAGAAGCGCGCCGACTCCGCCGGCGTCTGGTTCATTTTGAAGTTGGTTCCGAACAGGAACGGACGTGGCATGGCCCCCTCACTCGCGGCACCGACGAGTCCTGGCGCCGCCAATTTAAGCCCTGGTGGGGCTATGCGGTCCTGGCGCGGGATTTAGCTCCGTACCGGTGCGGCGACCGGAGCCGCCGCGCCCGCACCCAGTCTCGCCTCCAGCCTGCTCCCGCTCGGATCGAAGAGGGTCACCCGGTCGAGCGGGAGTTCGACCCAGACGTCGCTTCCGGCCGCGAGCGCGTCCCCGAGGGCGGGTTCCACCTTGGCCTTGAAGGGCGGCGTTATGCCGTCCGGCAGGCGGAGGCTCAGCAGGTACTGGCGACCGATGCTGATCGACTTCCGGAGGAGCATGGCCTGGACCGCACCCGGCGCGGCGGCGCCCCCGACGCGGATCTGCTCGGGCCGGATGCCGAGCGTGATCGAGGTCGGCGCCCCCGGCGGCAGGTCGGCGACCGGGACCGGCGCCGGGAAGAGGGGTGAGGCAAGCGTCGGGCCGTCGCCATTGGCGCCGAGCACGGCGTCGAAAAAGGCCATGCCGGGGTTTCCGAGGAACCAGCCGCCGAAGCGGTCGGCGGGACGGTTGTAGAGGACCCGCGGCGCGTCGCACTGGACGATCCGACCGTCGCGCATCAGCGCGATCTGGTCGGCGAGGGTCATCGCCTCGGTCTGGTCGTGGGTGACGTAGACGATCGTCTGGCTCAGGCGGCGGGTCAGTTCCTTGAAGGCGCGCTTGAGTTGGAGCTTGGCGACGGCGTCGACGTTGGTGATCGGCTCATCGAAGAGGATGATCCGCGGCTGACGCGCGACCTCGCGGGCGACCGCCACCTTCTGCCGCGTCCCGTTGTCGAGCGCCGAGACGTCCTTGTCCGCGCTCACCTCGAGTCCGAGGAGCGCGATCACCTCCTCCACTCGCCGCGCCCGCTCCGCCTTTCCGAGCTTCTCCGAGAGAAGCGGAAGCTCGATGTTGCGGTACACGCTGATCCCCTTGTAGACGACGGGGTACTGGAAAACCATCCCGATCTCGCGCTTGCGCGGCGGCAGGCTGGTGACGCGGCGCCCGCCGAAGAAGACCTCGCCCGCGGTCGGCTGCTCTAGGCCGGCCACGATCCGCATCAGCGTCGTTTTGCCGCAGCCGGAGGGGCCGAGCAGGCAGGTCACCTGGGAGTCGGCGAAGCTGAACGAGACGTCATCGAGGGCGACGACGGGGCCGAACGTTTTGCGGAGGCGCTCGACGCGGATGTCAGCCATCGTTCCGTTCCACCCATTCGGCGCACCACGGGGCCGCTTCCACCCCGTCGCTCCAGTACTCGGTCTGTTGCACGATCCGACCGTCGCGCAGCTCGGAGAAGGTCACCACGCGGTCGGCACGCACCCCATCGCTCACGGTCACCTCCGTCGCCACCCCGCCCTCATCGGCGATCAACCGGAGCAACGCGATCGTCCAGCGGCCTGCGGCCGGATACCGCTCGTTGATCGCGACGAAGTTCGCGCGGCCCCGAATACGCTCCCCCGACTGCGGTCCGTCGAGCACTTAATCGTCGTGAAGCGTCTCCCCGGCCAGCTCCGAAATCGTTAGCGGGCTTAGGCGCCCAGAACCGCTCCACGATCGCCGGTTCTCCTCACCGGTCATTGCCGGAACCCCATGGTCCCCCCACCGCCGGCGACGCCCCTGCCGATCCGCTCGCCCGAGCCCGGCTTGAATAGGATCAGGTCGCGGGGATGGATTGCCACCGTGGTCCTGCCGTCCAAGCCGTCGTGGCCGCGGTGGTGGTGGTGGCGGTCGAGCGCCGACAGTAAGGTGCCGGCGCAGTCGAGGTAGACGATCTCCTCGCCGCCCAAATCCTCTCGGAGGACCACACGGGCCTCCAGGCGAAGTCGATCGGAGGCGTTGTGGTTGCTGGATGGGTCCTTGGGGCCGAGGGCCAGATCCTCCGGCCGGAGGCCCACCGTGACGGAGCCGCTCCCGACGACGGTGCCCGGTTCTAGGCGGACCGGGAAATCGAAGAGCCGCGTCCGGCAGTGAGGCGTCCCGGCTTCCCCTACCATCTCTAGCGCCCCGTTTAAAAAGTTGGTCGGGGGGAAGCCGACGAGGGCCATCGTTCGGGCGTGCGCCGGTTCCCGGTAGAGGCGCTCTGGATCGCCCGACTCGGCGATCCGGCCACCGTCGAGCACGGCGAGATGATCGGCCAGGGTGAGCGCCTCGATCGCGTCGGAGGTGGTGTAGAGGAAGGAGGCGCGGGTCTCTTGCTGGAGGGCACGGAGGTCTTCAACGAGCTGCTCCCGGAGCTTGAAGTCGAGCCCGGCGAGGGGGTCGTCGAGGACATAGAGCTCAGTCCGCTTCGCGATGCCACGGGCAATCGCGACACGCTGCTTCTGGCCGCCGCTGAGCTGGTCCGGGCGCTTGTTCAGCAGCTCGCCGATTTTGAGCATGGCGGCCGCCCGCGCCACGACCGGCTCTGCCTCGTGCGAGGGCGTCTTGGCGAGCATCAGGGGGTAGGCAATGTTCTCCCGAACACTAAGGTGGGGGTAGAGGGCGAACGACTGCGGGACGTAGCCGACGTTGCGATCCGCGGCCGGGGTGGCGGAGACGTCGACACCGCGGAGCCGGACGTGACCGTCGGTTGGCGCCTCCAGCCCCAGCAGGATGCGCATCAAGACCGACTTACCGACGGCGGGTGGTCCGTAGACGACCGTGAAGACCCCGCTCGGAACGTCGAGCGTGACGCCGCGAAGGATCTCGGTCCTACCGTAGGTCTTGGTGACGCCGTCGAACGAGAGGATTGGAGGGGACGTCGTCACCGGCGGACCGCTCGCCGAGCGGTCACATCGGTGCCAACGCGATGCGTTTGGGACATCGCAGTCACCCCCTACCGACCGAGCCCGATAAAGACGGGGGCGAGCCAGATGCCGAGACCGAAGACGGCGGCGACGATCACCCAGGTTAGCGCCAACAGGCGCATGGACGAGGCGAAGTTCGCGCTGGGCGGGATGTTACCAAAGGCGATCTGGAGAAAGGCGGCCAGCACCAGCAGCGGCAGGCCGATCTGATAGAGCGTCTTGCTCGCCCCCTGGGCGATCAGGGCGAAGCCGACGAACATGACGCCGATCAGGATTGCCTGAAAGCGCGCCGCGAACGGCGTCCTACCGGCCGGGCCACCGGAGACGGCAGCATCGCCCGGACCAGGGATCGGCAGGGAGCGAGGCCCGGCGGCGGGGTGGTCGCCGGCGGCGACAGGGGCGATGCCGGGGTCGGCGGTCGAGACGTCGGTCATCGGGCTACACCTCGCCGCGGACGGTGCCGAAGGTCATGCCGACGAGGAGGTACTTCTGGAAGAGGAAGATCGCGAGGATCGGCGGCAGCATGTAGATAAACGAGAGGGAGGCGATAAAGGTCCAGTCGACGCTTCCCCCTTCGTTGACGCCGGTCGCAAGCAGGACCGGGATCATCGTCGTCCCCTTGCCCCCGAGCAGGTAATTGAAGAGAAACTCGTTCCAGACGAAGATGATGTTGAAGATGAAGGCGGCCACCAGCCCAGGTTTCACCTGCGGCAGCACAACTCGGAAGATGACGTGGAGGCGGGAACCGCCGTTGACGAGCGCCGTCTCGTCGTAGCGCTCGGAGACGCCGTCGAGGAACCCCTTCAAGATCCAAAGCGAGAAGGGAATCGCAAACATCGCGTAGAAGAGCAACATCCCATGGAACGTCTTCGACCAGCCAAAGGCGCTGTACATCAGGAAGACGGGGACGACGACCGCGGTGGCTGGCACCATCCGTACCGAGAGGAGCAGGAACATGATGAAGTTGGTGCCGGTCGGCTTGTAGCGGGAGAAGGAGTAGGCGGCCAAAAACGAGACGACGAGCGCGATCACGACCGCCCCGATCGAGAGGACGAAGCTCATCGCCAGATACGACCAGAAGCCGGGGCGGGCGAAGACGTCGCGCAGGTTGTCCAGCGTCGGCGTGAAGAACCAGCGCGGCGGCCAGGAGACGAGCAACCCCTCGGCCTTGAAGGCCGCGAGAAAGATCCAGAGGACCGGCATGAAGAAGAGGAGGGCGATCAGCCAGAGCAGGCCGTGGTAGAGGTGCTGTCGCCAGGAGGTCTCGTTCATCGCATCTCGACCCTCGCGGCGCGGTAGTTGAGGACGTAGAGGTAGACCGAGGTGAAGGCGATCGCGACCAGGAGGGTGACGACCGCGAGGGACGAGGCGTCGCCCATCTGGAACGCTTCGAAACCGGTCCGGTAGAGGGAGAGGCCCACAAGTTCGGTCTGGTTGCCCGGACCGCCGTTGGTCATCAAGTAAGGGAGGTCGGTCGTCTTAAAGGCGTCAATCGTCCGGAGCAGGATGCCCAACATCAGGATGAACTTGCCGTGGGGGAGGACGATGTAGCGGAGGCGCTGCAGCCACGGCAGGCGGTCGACCTCGGCCGCCTCCAGTTCCGCTTTCGGCACCGACCCGAGCGCGGCGAGGGTCATCAGGATCATGAACGGGGTCCACATCCAGACATCGACGGCGACCGTCGCGAAGAAGGCCAAGTCCTTGTCGCCGAGGAAGTCGAAGCGGCGGCCGACGATCTGCTGGGCGTAGTAGTTGACGACCCCGAAGTTCGGTTCGTAGATCAGGCGGAAGAAGGTGCCGACGGCGACCGGCGGCAGCACCATCGGCGTGAAGAGGAGCGTCAGCGCCAGGCGACGGCCGGGCATCCGCTGGCTCCCCCAGAAGAGGAGACCGAGCAGGACGCCGAGGATCGTCGCCAGGCCGACGCTGAGGAGCATGAAGGTCAGCGTCCGGCCGAGGGTGCGCCAGATCTCCGTGCTCTGGAAGATCTCGGCGAAGTTCTCCCAGCCGACGAACGACGGCTCGCGTGAGGACGTCACCTTGTAGCGGTAGAAGCTGACCCCGACCAGCCAGAGGAGCGGGACCACGTTCCAGACGACGAAAAAGATCAGGATCGGGACGAGAAGCAGCGATGGAAAGAAACGGCTGTCGTCCAGCGCCCGTGTCCACGCCCGCCGCCCGCGGGCGGCGGGCGTGGCGCCGACGATCGGGCGGTCGAGATGGGTACCAAGCTGGGCCATGAACGCTCCCCGCGGTGAAGGGGGACCTGCGACCGAGCGGGGGAAGGGGCACGGGAGCGATCGGACGATCGGCCCTGCTCCCGTGCCCCTTCCCCTTATCGCCTTTCCCTGCTAACTAGAGGCTGACGTCGTTGCACGCCTCGGACGGCTCGATCTCGGTCCGTTCGCCGTCGAAGAGGATGCCCTGCTGCTCGCAGGCGGTGTACTTGAGGGCCTGCATTGGGTCCTCGACGGTGCCGGTGAGGTAGGCGCTGAAGGCCTCCTGCTGGGTGGCAAGCATCTCGGCGTAGTTGGGATCGTGCCAGAAATCGCGGGAGCGCCCCTCCCGGATCATGTACTTGAAGGCCCGGAAATGGGGTTGGAGGGTGTCGAACTCGGGATCGTCGAGGGTCGCCTTGACGCTCGGGTTGCCGCCGCGGCGCGCGAACTCCAGCTGCGTCTCCGGCCGGTACCAGAACTTCATGTAGTCGACCGCCACCTGGAGGTGGTCGGCGTCATTGAAGGCGTTGATCGTCCACGGCTGGCCGCCCAGGGCGTAGACCCGCTTCAAGGAGCCGTCGGCCTGCTTGAAGGCGGGCGGGGCGACGATCATCACGTTCTCCGGGGTAACCGGCTTGCTCGGGTCGTCCGCCTCGCCGGCGGCGGCGCCCGCCTTTTGGTTCATCATTTGGGGGCCGAGCGCCGACCACTGAAAGCAAGTGGCGCAGGTCCCGGTCGTGAACTGGTCGACCAGTTCGGGGATGCCGAAGTTTGTCGCCCCGTTCGGCGCGTAGTCGAGGAACCGCTTGTTCAGGGCCATCGCGTCGGCATTGACCTGACTGTCGAGCACCCCCTCGATCTTGTAAGAGCCGACGTCCCCCTCGATGATCTCGCCACCGGTCGAGAACATGAACGGGTAGAGGTAGCAGGAGATGTAGTCGTAAACCTTCGACCACTGCATCGCGGTGCCGGCGAGGCCCTGCTCCGGGCGGGTGAAGTGCGCGGCGATCTTCTCGAAGGCGACGATGTCGATCTGCTCCCAGTCCTCGAAGGTCTGGGGCAGGTCGGTACCGCCGTTAGCGGCTTTGAAAGCGTCACGCTCGGCCTGGTCGGAGAAGAGGTCCTGGCGGACGAAGAGGGCGATCGTGTCGCCTTCCTGGGGAAGGCCCCAGACCTGGTCGGAGCCGTCGGGAAAGATCTGGTACCCCTCCCGGGCGGCTGGCTCGAACTCGATCTGGAGCTCGGGGTTCTCGGCGATGATGTCGTTGAGCTGCAGAATCCAGCCCGGTTCGGCGAGAGCGCCGAGCCACTGGCTGTCGCTGATGATGATGTTGTATTGGGCCGATTCGGCCTGCAGCGAGGTTGCCGCCTTCTGGAAGAGCTGGTCGAAAGGGGACTCTTCGAAGGTGAAGTTGACGTCGTAGCCGAGCGTTTCCTTTGCGTAGGGCTTGAAGAGTTCGGTCGCGAGGTCGACGCCGAGACGGCTCGGCGGCCAGCCACCGATGCCGAGGATCGACATATCGATCGTCTTACCGGCCAGCGGGCTCGTTGCCGGCGCATCCTGCGCCGCCACCGGAGACGAGCGGTACGCGGTCATTAGGCCCGCCATCGCCGGCGCGCTGAGGCCGAGGGCGACGGCCCGCTGCAGCGCCTGGCGGCGGCTGAGGCGACCGGCCATCGCGTCGCGCAGCAGCGCCGCATGCGAGGTCGAGAGGTCCTGCGAGGTCACCGGCGACTCCCTCCGTTGCCTACCGTCGCGCGGACGCTCCGCCGCGTCCGCCGCTTGTTCGCCGCGCTCACGCGGCAGGATTGGTCGAGTTCCCGGCCGCCCCTTGGACGTTTGTGACGGGGACGGTCGGATGTGCCCGAGTGTTCACCGGCCGGTACGCTAACAAAGGGCACGGGGGGTGTCAAGATCGGGGACGATGGGGACGGCGGGGCTCAGCCGCCGAAGAGCGAGCGGCCGACGCGAATTTGGGTGGCGCCTTCGGCGATGGCCACGCGGTAATCGTTGCTCATTCCCATCGAAAGGACGGAGAGGTCGAGCGAGGGGTCGGCGTCTCGGAGGCGGTCGCGGAGGGTGCGCAGGCCGGCGAAGACGGGCCGCGCCTGCTCCGGGTCGGGGACGAGGGGGGCGATCGTCATTAGGCCGCGCAGCGCGAGGAAGGGCGAGGATTGGATGCGGGCGAGGAGGGCAGTGGCGGCCTCGGGGGCGCAGCCGGCCTTCTTCGCTTCAAGGGCGATGTTGACCTGCAGGAGTACCGAAAGCGGATGCTCATGGACGGCGGCGACCTTCTCCAGCGCGTCGATCAGGGATGGGCGGTCGACCGACTCGACGAGGTCGAAGAGGGCCGCCGCCGGCCGCGCCTTGTTGCTTTGAAGTTGGCCGATCAGGTGGAGATTTGCGCCCGCTGGGAGGGGAGGAACGAATTTGGCTTGAGCGTCCGCGACGCGGTTCTCTCCGAAGTGGCGGAGACCGAGCGCGTAGGCGGCGTCGACCGTGGCGCGCTCGACCGTCTTGGAAACGGCGACGAGGGTGACGTCGGCGGGGTCGCGCCCGGCCGCGATGGCGGCTTCGGCGACCGCTGCTTGCACGGCGCTCATCCGTTCACTAAGGGTGGATGTCGCGACCATGTTCTGCCCTCTTGGCCACCAGAATTCGGGGCGTGCGCCCCCGTCCGTTCCCCCGCGGGATCGGGCGCCTTTCGTCCGTCAGCCCGTCAGCGCGATGATCGCTCCGAAGCGGCCGGTGGTCGCGCCCTGGCCGCGATGGGAGAACCAAGCACCGCCGGCGCAGCGGGTGCAGACGCTGCTTTTCTCGACGTTATTCGCCATGAGGCCAGCGCGGGCCAGGAGGAGGGAGTTCGCGCCGGCCAGATCGAGCATCCAATGGTCACGCTCGACCGACGGCGCCAGCGCCCCGCTCGCCGCGTCGCCGGCTCGCGCCCGCCAGGCGCCCGCGACGTCGGCACCTACCTTGTAGCAGCACGGGCCGATGGCGGGGCCAAGAAAGGCGAACAAGGCCTCCGGGCTGCTGCCGTAGGCGGCGGCCATCGCCCGAACTGCGGCGCCGGCGACGTCGGCGACGGTCCCGCGCCAGCCGGCGTGGACGGCGGCAACGGCCGGGAGCGCCGGGTCGACGAGGAGCAGCGGTAGGCAGTCTGCGTGGAGCGACAAGAGGGCGACCCCCGGCTCGTCGGTGTGGAGGGCGTCCGCAAGTCCGACTCGGCCGGAGCCGGGTCGCGCGCCGCGGCCGGCTTGATCGGCGCGAACCTGGACGGCGTCGGCGCCATGGATCTGACCGGCGGAGGCGAGGCGCTCCGAGTCGACCCCGATCGCGGCCGACCAGCGGCGGCGCATCGCCCAGGCATCGGCGGTGTCGCGCGGGGCACTGTAGCCGAGATTGCCATCGGCGAGGCCCATGCCGGACACTCGTCGCGTGATGCCGTGGACAACGCCCGGGACGGTGGCCAGGAGACGGCTCCGCATCACGGGTAAGGGCTCCACCGGCGGGGCATGCGTCGTCACTTGGTCGAGGTCGTTCGCGATCACGTCCCGTCTCCTTCGCGGGCTGCGTCGAGGATGATTTGGTCGACAACCAGCTCGACCGGCGCGTGATCGTCGGTGAAAACCTGGCCTCCCGGGGCGACCTCCCGCATGTTGCCCGTTGCGAGGCTTCGCTCGGCGACGAGGCGGACGGGGGCGCCCGCCGGGAAGGCGGCCGCGTTCGCGCCGAAGCCCTCGATGCCGCTCGCGGCGTTGGTGCCGACTACGATCGAGTTGGCGTAGCGCTCAACGTCGATCACGTAAACGTGGTCGTAGACCGCCCGCATGGTGGAGGCGATGACCTCGACGAGCCGAAAATCGGTCGGGGTCCGGCCGGCGTTGACGACGGCGACGCCCTCCGGTGTGAGGCGGTCTTCCACCTCCTGGAAGAACTCCCTGGTGGTCAGCTGGAAGGGGATGTAGGGCTGACGGTAGGCGTCGACGCCGACCAAGTCATACCGCGTCTCGGTGGTGCGGAGGGCGTAGCGGCCGTCGGCGACGATCTGGCGCAGGTTCGGCAGTTCGTCGAGTGCGAAGTGCTTCCGGCCGACGGCGGCCACCGCGGGGTCAATCTCGACCCCGTCGATTGGGATCGGGCCGTAACCGGCGGTCAGCTGGCGGGCGACGGTCCCGCCCGCCGAGCCAATCAGGAGGGCGTTCCGCGTGGTGGTCGGGCCGGCGCCGTCGACAAAGAGGGGGGCGGCCATGAAGTAGTCCCAGGGGCCGCGGGTAAGGAGTTCGTCCGGATCGTAGATGGAGTGGACGGCGTGGCCTTCATTGAGCGCCAGCAAGGTGCGCCCGTCTTCCTCCAGGACCTGGATGTAGTTGTACTCCGACTCCCGCTCCTCAATCAGCGTACCCCGGTCGGGCGGCCTGATGGCGGCGGCCTCGGTTGCGAGAAAGACCGGCGGCAGCGCCACCGCAAGGACGGCACAGGCAGCGGCGGCCGGCATCGCGCGCAGCAGGAGCAGGCCAAGGAGCGACGGGATCAGGAGGGCGAGACTGAGGATCAGGAAGGTTCGGGCGGTGCCGAAGAGGGGGATCAGGACGATGACCGGTAGGAAGCTGCCGGCGATCGAGCCGAGCGTGGAGAGGGCGTAGATGTTGCCGGCGGTGTTGCCCGCGGTGGCGACGTCGGCGACCCGGAGGCGGATCGCGAAGGGGGTGACGAAGCCGAGGAGGGTGATTGGCACGGCGAGCAGCAAGAGAACGCCGAGGAGGGATGCGTAGAAGGCGCCGACGGCGATCTGATCGAAGGCGGCAAGGGAGGCCCGGAGAATGGGACGCGACATAAGGGGAATGAGGGCGGCGAAGAAGGCCCCGGCAGCGGTGACGCTATAGAGTAGGGTGGGGGAGGGGCGCCGGTCCGCAACGCGGCCACCGACCCAGTAGCCAAGGGACAAAAAGGCGAGGGTAACGCCGATCAGGTTCGCCCAGATAAAGGTAGAGCTACCGAAATAGGGGGCAATCAAGCGGGAGGCGGCGAGCTCGATGCCAATGCTGGAGAGGCCTCCGAGGAAAACGATCGGGCGCAGGAAGGGGGGCGGCGGGGCCGACCGGGAGGGGGAGTTCGGACGGGGGACCGGAGCCGGCAAGGCCGACTGGGGGATGGTGGGTGACGCTCGCGTGGTCTCGATCATGGAAGCTTCGTGTTCCCCCAAGCGCGCCCGAGGCGGTTGATGGCGGGTCCTCCTACCAAGTCCAGATGAAGATCCGTCTAGTATAGGCGGGCGGGCCGCACCGAGGCTGGCGCGGCGTACGCCAAGCGACACGCACCGGCTCATGGATCCTCAGGTAGCCCGACCTTGACGGGCGGGAGGATCGGCCAGTCGGTGCCCAGGGGGACCGTACCGCACGCAGCCGGGAACGAACTAGCGCGGACGGCGGGCGAGAGCGACGACGGAGGGAAGCGCCGCGGGGCAGGGCGGCCCCCCGCAGGAGCGCCTACGGGCCTTCAGAGGGACCGCTCAAGGCGCCTTCTGGCCGGCTTGACAATCTTGCCGATGGGTGTAGGCTTGGCCGCAGCCGCACGACGAAGGGGTGGCCAGGGCGTGGCCACTCGACCACGGTGTGGGACCGTCAGTGGTCGGGGGGTAGTGCAGGAGGGGAGGTTCTTCCGATGAAGACGTTCGATTTCGAGAAGTTCCGGCGGCTGGTTGCGGGTCTGGCCGCGGCCGGTCTCCTGAGCGTAGCGCTGGCAGGCGGCGTGGTCGCGCAGGATGAGGCAGTGTCCGGTAACGGCGGCACCTCCGGCTCCGATGCCAGCGGTGGTGGCCTGACGGTCGGTATCCCCGACGAGGCGGAGTCTGAGGAGTCGACCGAGGACGAGGCCCCCGACGAGGTAATCGTCGGGGACCTGGTAGCCGAAGGTCTCTTCACCCTGGGTGACGACATCGCCGCCACCGTGATCGAGGCGATCATGGGTGACGACGAAGCCGCCACTGAGGAAGAGGCTCCGGCCGAGGATACGGTCGTCGCTGAGTCCTAGTTGCAGGATCGGACCCTGGCGTAAGCGCCGACACGCCCCGTTAGCCATCGCTAACGGGGCGTCTTTTTGCCCGCCGCGATCATTTCGGAGTACATATCCCTTTCAGCCCACTTGCTGTGTAAACGGCGGCCGGCGGTTCGGTTCAGTTCGCCAAGGCCGTGACAAAACCCTGCTCTTGACGACAGGAGCCGCTGCTGCGATGCCAAAGTCGAGCGGGTCGAGCGCGCCGCTGGGGGGCGACGGATAAGGACCAACGGTGCAGTACCAGTGGGGCTGGTCGTCAACGATGGGTCGGCGACAGGGATCCGGGTCAGCGGGACCCCGGCACGGACCTCGTTTCGGATGTCAGGCCGTCCAGCAAGCGCGAGAACGGGGGTGCAATAGGTCTCCCGGAGCACGGTCGCGACCACCGTCGTCGTAATCCCGACGAGGCCGACGCAGGGCCATGCAAGGAGCATGACGCGGGCGCAAGCGTGGTCCGGGTCGCCGCGAGAGTCGCCAACGGGGTGGGTTTGCCGACGCAAGGACATGCTCACCAGGCTGAGACTCAGTTCGGATAATCCACGTTATCCGCATCTTGTTCGAAAGATCATTTTGGCTCCACTCCCCTGCCCGACTGCAAGTTTCGGTGATTAGAAAAGGCCCCCGCATGCGCGCCGCGCGGCCGTTGCCGAGCCAGCCAGGGCTCCAACGAGCACGAAGACGTTGGCACCTCGGCGGCCACGCCGCAGATTTCCGTGGAGACACACAAGCGCCACGATCAGGAACGCCGAGCGCAGCCTAATCCTGCTTCGTGCCGAGGGAGCGGCCAACGGGTCAAATCGCAGGGGCGCCGCATGTTTGGGCGATTCACCCAGGAGGCCGTCGATGACTGGAGCAGAATGTGACCTCTTGCCCCCGCGGTCCAGGGGCGCGGGGGCACCCGCCGCTCACGATCGCGTGCCCCGTCGTTCCCCGGCTCGGTGGTAGGTCGTCCTGCTCCCTACTTGCGCACCCGTCGGACGAGGCCGGCGGCGGTGCGGGGCAGACCGGTCAGCAGCCCGGTGATCACCGTCTTGGCGACCGCCAGCGGGCTCGCCTTCGTCTTCGTTCCCTCCTTGAGCAGATCCTTGTCCGTTGGGTGCTCCTTCATCGCCACGACTCCCTTTCCTCTTGCCCGGTGTTGCCGGCACCGGAGCGGATCGGTGTCCTGCTCGGTCGTCCCCGAGTGCGCGATCGAGGGTGCATCCCGGGATCGACCGACGGAGCAACATGTTACCGCGGTAGGGGTCCGACCCCTGAACGCCCCGACGAGCTGAACCAATCGGTTCATCCAGCTGGTCACTATTATGTCTTGCAACCTTCCTTACTAGACCGAAGCATCCCCCCGGGGACGCGTTGGCCCACCGGCAAGCTACCCGACCCACTTCCGCTTGTTTGTGACGTAATCAACCAGGATGTACTCACCGAGACGATCCGGGGTGGCGACGAAGACGCGGCCGCCGTTGATCTTCATCAGGTCGTTAATGAACTGGACCATATAGGGGGAGCGCTCCAGCATAAAGGTGTTGATCGTAATCCCGTCCCGCGTGCAGCGCACGACCTCCCTCAAGGTCTCCTGAAAGGTGCGCGGCGTCGGCGGGTAGCTGAAGCGGACGTGGCCGTTGTCGAAGTGGGCGGTCGGTTCGCCGTCGGTGATGACGATGATCTGGCGGTTGCTCCCCTTCTCGCGGGCCAGCATCTGGCGCGCGAGCTGGAAGCCGTGCTGCATGTTGGTCCCGTAGTTGTACTCGTTCCAGTCGAGCGTCGGCAGGTCGGTCGCCTTGATCTCCTGGGCCATATACGAGAAGCCGATGATCCCCAGGAAGTCGCGCGGGTACTTCCCCCGGATCAGGGAGTCCATGGCCAGCGAGACCTTCTTGGCGGCATTGAAGCAGCCGTTGTAGAGCATCGACCGGCTCATGTCGACCATCAGTACCGTCGCCGTCCGAGTCGTGTACTCGGTGCGGTAGACCTCGAAGTCAAGTGGGTCGAGTCTGACCGGGGCGCCGACGCCGCCCCGCTGCACAGCGTTCATCACCGTTTTCGGGAGGTCGAGCAGGAACGGGTCGCCGAACTCGTACGGCTTCGTCAGGTCGGTCCGCTCGCCGGCGCCGCCGACGCGGTCAATCTCGTGCTGGCCCATCCGGTCCCGCTTCAGGTCCTGGAAGATGTCGGTGAGGGCCTTTTCACCGATCTTGCGGACGCCCTGAGGGGTCAGCTCGTAGCCGCGACGGCCCTTCTTGACGTAGCCGGCGTCCTCCAGCAGCTTGGTCATCTGCTGGAGTTGGTTGAGCTGCTCCTTCTCCTCGTCGCCGAGAAGATCGCGGACCTTGTCGTCGTCGAGGTTGGCGAGGTCGCTCCAGTCGCGGACGCCGCGCAACTCCCCTTCGAGCTGGTCGTACTCCTTGAGGCGCTCCATCATCCGCATCGCCTCGTTCAGCGAGAGTGACTCGTCGCCGGAGAAGCGGTACTTGTTGCGCCAGTCGTCGGGGGTCGTCATCCGGCCCAGGTTCTGGCCGAGGCGGCCCATCTCGGCCTGCAATCCCTCGTCCTGCATAACGGCCTGCATCATCCCCTGCAGCTCGCCGCGCTGCTCGGCGCTCATGCTCTCCATCACCTGCTGCATCGCGCTCATCTGGCGCTGCATGTGCTGGAGGAGGTCGTCGAGGCTCTTGACGTCGGGGCCGAAGAAGTGCCCCCATTTGTGCATGAACTGGTCGAAGTTGGGGTTATCGCCGCGCTGGCGGGCTTCCAGCATCTCGTTCAGGTCGGCCATCATCCGCCGCATCTCGGCGACGTCTTCGGCCGACATCTGACTCAGCGCCTGCTGCATCCCCTGGAACGTCGACTGGAGCACCTGCTGCTGGAGCATCGCGAGCAGCTCCTGGAACTGCTCGCGGGCCTGGGGATCCATGAAGTCGTAGTCGTTGAGACCGCGGATGGCGCCGCCCGTGTCCCTCGGCAGGCGGTCGAGCTGATCGAGCTTTTTACTCGCGATCTGCTCCAGCATCCGCCGTAGGTCGGGGTCGGCCGCGCCGCGGTCACCTCCGGTCGAGTTGCCGGGTTGGCCCGGCTGCCCGGCATGGGCCGGCTGACCCAGTTGGCTGCGTTCTCCGATCTGCGCCTCCTGGTCGGACTCCCCTTGCGCGGCCTGGCGCTCGTCCTCGCCCGTCGGGGGGCTACCTTCCGCCTGCTGGCCAGCCTCGGCGCTCCGGCCGTCGGACGCCCCGCCCTGTTGGCCGCCGTCCTCGCCGCGCGCCTCGTCGACGCGGCGCTCGATTGTGGCGCGTTCGGTGGCGAGGATTTGCTCCAGGCGCTCCTTGATATCGTCGAGAACGGATCCGAGGTCGTAGCGGCCGAGCTGCTCCTGGCGGCGCTCCTTAAGGCGCTGCATCAGCTCGCGCAGGCCCGGCACGTTCTCGCCATCCGGGCGCTCGAAGCCCCAGCGCATCAGGCGTTGCAGGGCTCGCTCCAGGTCGCCGTCCTGCATCAGGTCGTCGGACATCGCCCGCATCAGCTCGTCGGCGTCGAGCTGGCTGAGCTGCTGGGTGCCGTCCCAGCGGGAGTAGCGGGAGCCGAGGCGGTAACCGGGAATCGACATCGGGGACCATCCTCTCGATGGGTTCGGGTGTTGAGGTGTTGGGTGCGATGGTCTACCGGGACCTCCCCTCGGGGTCCGCGCCGCCCGGAGCTGAAGACCCCGAGGCTCAACCTACGACGCCCCATGAAGGGGGACGCACTTGGGCTTGAGAGGGCGCCTCCTCGCGATGCACCGGCCCTGGCCACTTTGACTGCTCAACGCGGGATCTTTAGCCCCGAACAGCGCGGGGGGCGCTGCGCTCCAAATGCCACGCCCCGCCGACACCTTACCGGTGGTACCGCGCCGGCCCGCGTCCGGCGTCCTTGTTCAGGCGGCGGTTCAGGTGCAGGCCTTCGAGCACGAACTCGACGGCGGAGGCGACCGCGGCCGGGTTTCCGCCAACGCCGAGCTTGCTCACCGCCTCGCCCATCCCTTCGAGGTGGCTAAGCTGGTGAACGTAGTCCATGGCCGGCATCATGTCCGAGGCCTCGACCTGGAGTCCGTTGTCGAAAGCGAGGACGAGGCGCTCAAACTGGCGGACGGAGAAGTGGCGGTTGAAGGTCGCCGAGACGGCGCTCTGGACGAGCTTCTCGACGACCTGGTCCTCCCTCACCTCGCCCATCGACTCCAGCTCGATCTTGCCGGTCGTCGAGGCGAGGACGCCGGCAAGATCGGAGACGCGCGGGGCCGCCTGCTTCTCGCCGAGTCGAATCGCGCGGCGGGTGGCGTTGGAGACGAGGTTCTCGTAGTTGGCGACGCTCATCCGGACGGAGACGCCGGAGCGCTGGGAGACGTCGTGGGAGCGGCGGGCGAGATGGGTCAGCTCCGCGACCACTTCCTTCATGAAGTCGGGGACCGTGACCTGGACGCCGTCGGTCGGGAAGACCGCCCGCTCCTGGTCCATGATCTTCATCTCAAGGTCGATCGACTCGGGGTAGTGGGTCCGGATCTGGGAGCCGTAGCGGTCCTTCAAGGGGGTGATGATCCGGCCGCGGTTGGTGTAGTCCTCCGGGTTGGCGGAGGCGACGACGAAGACGTCGAGCGGCAGTCGGATCTTGTACCCCCGGATCTGGACGTCGCGCTCCTCCATGATGTTGAGAAGGCCGACCTGGATCCGCTCGGCGAGGTCCGGCAGCTCATTGAGGGTGAAGACGCCGCGGTTGGTGCGGGGAATCAGGCCGTACGAGATCGTGAGCTCGTCCGAAAGGTAACGCCCCTCGGCGACCTTGATTGGGTCAACCTCGCCGATCAAGTCGGCGATCGTGGTGTCCGGGGTCGCCAGCTTCTCGCCGTAGCGGCGGTCGCGGCCGACCCACTCGATCGGCGTCTCGTCGCCCCGCTCCGCGACAAGGTCACGGGCGGCGCGGGAGACGGGCTGGAAGGGGTCGTCGTTGATCTCCGAGCCAGCGACGGTCGGAATCGCCTCGTCCATCAGGTTGACCAGGCTGCGGGCGAGACGTGTCTTGGCCTGACCTCGCTCGCCGAGGAAGATAATGTCCTGCCCCGAGAGGATCGCGTTCTCGATCTGGGGAACGACCGTTTGGTCGTAGCCAACGACCCCGGGAAAGAGCTCGTCGCCGCGTCGGATCTTGGCGATCAGGTTGGCCCGCATCTCCTCCCGGACGGTGCGCGGCCGGTAGCCGCTCTCGCGTAGCGCGCCGAGCGTGGATGGGCGCGATTCGGGAGTTTGCGGGGTGGCGGTGTCGGCGGCAATGGAAGCGCTCATGAGGTGGGGATCCTCCGATGGGACGTTGGCGCGGGGCGCCAGGGCGAGGGACGGATGGCCGGCCGGCCGCCGGTCGGCATGGCGGCCCAGGGGGGAGCGGTCGGCCGTCGTTGGCGGCCGGCGGGCGAGGCGTTGCGCTCGGGGCGGCGCGAGGGCCAGCGTGGTCTCGGCGTGGGCATGCTACACGGCCGGGGCGGCGGGATGTCAAGGCTGGTCCGCCTGCCCGTTCGGCTAGCGGACCGATAGGCTACCGACGCGGAAAAACCGGGAAGCCGGGATCGTTGGACGGCGGCTGGGGATCCCAGCGGCGTCCCGCCGTCGCCAGCGCCACCGCCAGATCAGCCGGGGGAGAAAGCGCGAGCTCGCCCAGCACCACGGCCCGGGCGGCGATCTCCCTCCCGACCGCCCGCGCTTCGTCGACCCAGCCGAGCCGCGTCGCGACCGCGGCAACGCACTCGGGGTCGATCACGAGGGGTGCGCCGAATGCCGGACGCCCCGCGACGGTCGCGACGCTGACCCCGCCGCCGGGAATGGCGGTCAGCATCGCCACGGAGCCGACCTCCCGCAGAATCTGGCCCCCTAAGGCCCGCGCCTCGAGTACGACGACCACGTCGAGAAGGGCGACCTCGGCGGGCGGCACCCTCAGGGGGAACCCGGCAAGGCTGCCAACCATTTCGGTCGCGCTCGTCGCGTGGAGGGTGGCGGCGAGCGCGAAGCCCCGGTCGGTCGCAGCGAGGACACGGCGGACCCCGGGACCCCAGAGGTAAGACGGGAGGTGAGCGCTGATCTCGTTGGCCAGGAGCACGCTCCGCAACGGATCGACCGCGGGATCGTCGAGGAAGGCGAACGGCTCATAGCAGCCGCGGAGGTAGAGTCGGCGGGTCCCCGGCGGCAGGAAGTCGAGGAGGGCGGTAAGCAGGGTCGTCTTGCCCGCACCGCTCGGCCCGGCGACGACCGCGAGGGACGCCCGGCGGTGCAGCAGCGCCCAGAGAAGCGCAGCCGTCTCGGTCGACAGCACTCCCCCGCCGATAAGGTTGAGGACCGAGCGAGGAGTTGGCGTATTCCAGACCGGTCCCCACCAAGCGAACGGCTCGTCGTAGGAGGTGGTGGCGCTAGCGCGCACGAAGATTGCTCCGGGGCGCGAGGGCGCGCCGCGTAGATCGACTGGACGGCGGGAAGCGGGCGGCAGAAGCGAAACGTGTCGCGGAGCATGACACGTCGGGACACCGCGAGGAGGAGTGGACCGCCCATCCCCATTCTGCGTCCCGACGTGGCATGCGGCTTGCACTGACGCTGCCCGCGAGGGATCGGGCGCTTCGCCCCCTCCACCGACGATGCGGACGCTCGGATCCTCCCCATTCGTGCGCCTCGGCGCACGCACGCCGCAAGCCCCTCCCGGCTCCACCGGGGCAGCGGTCAGACCCCTGGAGCCGTCTACGTTCCCCTATCTCCCCCTTCGGATACCGAGCACGAGCGACGAGCGGGCGGCCTCCAGGCCGCCTTCTCGCTTTTAAGAACCGACGGCAGAAGTCGATCGTCGCCGTAGACGGAGGCCCAAATTTGCTTCACCACCCACGGGGCAATCCCGGACACTGCGGACGCCGGACCCGCTCCGTCAGGCCGATTCGACGACGGCGACGAACGGGAGGTCGCGGAACTCGCGGCGGAGGTCGAGACCGAAGCCCGCAAGCAGTCCATTCGGCGCCTCGAACCCGGCGTAGCGGACGGGGAGGTCGACGAGACGGGCGCCTCGGCGGTCGAGGAGCGCGCAACGCTCAAGCGCGCGGACGCCGCGGCGGCCCAGCCAGGCCGAAAGGTAGGCGGAGCTGAGGCCGGTGCTCACGACGTCCTCGACGAGCAAGACCCGGCGGCCGTCGAGCGACCTCGTGGGACCCCGGCTAACTCTCACCCGCCGGGCGCCGCCAAGCGATTGGTAGCGAGAGAGATCGACGCGGTCCGTCTCGATCGCGGCCCCGCGTGCGGCGATCGCGCTGGCCAGCTTGGCCAAAAACCGCTCCGAGCCGCGCCCGACGCCGAGCGCGAGGAGCGGGCCGTCGTCCGCCTCCCGCGAAAGGCGGAGATCGGCGGCGATCCTAGCCCCGAGCTCCGCGACGCGCTCCGCTAGAGCGTCCGCTGGGACGAGGACGCGTCCGATCGTGCAGGGCTCAGCGGGGCGTCCCGGGCCGGCGTAGGCTTCGAGGAGGCGGAGGTAGTCCCGCCGGTAGAGGAGCTTGATGCGGACATTCGGGTAAAGCTCACGAAGGAGTCGGAGCTTGCGGTTTTTGCGCGTGACGAGGCGCTGCCGCATCGTCGTCAATTCGATATAGAGGCGCTCGTCGGGGAGATAAAAGTCCGGCGTGAACATCTGCAAAGGGCGCCCGTCGGTTGCCCAACCGAGCGCGAACGAGGTCGGTTCGTAGACCCACCGGACACGGTAGTAGGAGAGGAGTCGCGAGAAGGTGTCCTCCGCCGGATGGGCGAACCCGCTGCCGTGGCCGTCTCCCAGCGCGTCCCGCAGCGGTGGGAGCGCCGGCTGCCACGGCCCACCCGTCGCCCCTCGACCGGACGCCCCACCTTCGCCGAACCACCCCGTCCGAAGCTGTCCGCCCCCCACGCCGGTTGTCCCCCCTCTCGACTGCGGGCTCGACGGGAGCAGGCACCGGTTGCACAAACCGGCACCACGCCGCCGAGGCTCCTGTCCTGTCGCTGCGGGGATGCCCCATTCTGGCACACGCTCCCGGGCGGGACAACGGCCAGGAAGGCAACGCTCGGTAAGGTCTGAGTTCTGAGCCAAGATCCTCGAAGGGGACCCGAGATTCCCCGTCGCGCCTCGGGGTGCCGTAGCAACCCGGTGCCGAAACTCAGATCACAGCTCACCGGCTGTTGCCGGTCATTCCTCGACGACCATCTCGCCCGGTGTCAGGATGGAGAGGTGAGTGAAGTCGTGACGGGTCGCCGCGCCGTGCCAGTGGCGCTCGCCGGCGGGGATGAGGACGACATCGCCGGGGGAAACGTGCAACTCCTCGTCGAGGGTGGCGACGATGCCGTGGCCGTGGGTGGCGAGGACCTGGTCCGTTGTGTGGCGGTGGAGCTTGTTCCGGGCACCGTCCTCGAAGGTGACAGCGGTGGGTCGTACCAGGCTGGCGTCGCCGTCCGCGACCAGGTTCTGCCTGCGGACCTCGCCCGCGAAGATCGGCGCCTGGTTCGGCGTCGCCACCGTGCCATTCTGCCGAATCAGCTTCATCCCCGTCCGTTCCCTGCCCCGACCTCGGGTAGCGCGCCCGCACGCCCGGTCGCCCGAAGCCATCCCCACGGACAGAGCACCGATGGTTAGCACGCCATGTGAACCCCTGACAGACCCGCGGAGGCCCCGGTCTGCTATCGTTGGCCGCATGGGCCACCCCAAGGCTGCCAAGCCGCTGCCGATCCCCCCATCCCGTCCCCTCACCCCCGAGGAGGAGTCGGTCGACGACCCGGACGACGTGGCCGACGACCTCGACGACACACTCCCCGCCGATCTCTGGTTCTGACCGCATCCGACCTGCTCGCACTCGGGCGCTCGTTGGCCGTCCTGTCCGCCCCGCTCGCGACCGCGAATGCGACCGAGCCAAGGGTGCGACGGCGGTCCGCGTTGAGCAGGAGGTTGGCTGGGACCCTGCTGCTTCCGACCGCGGCTGACTAGGGCGGCGGGGCCGGCGTCGTCCGACGACATTCTGAATCGGCTCCGGGTCGGAGAGTGAGAAGTTGGCGCCGATCGCTGCGCGCTTCGCGGAGGAGCAAGAGGTCGCGACTTGTCTCGACCGCGGAGGATCGGTCGACATCATCCACACCCTTGAGGAGGGCGGGGGGGGAGTACGATCCGGTCTGCCCGGCGCACACGATGTGGCCCACCCCTGGCGCAACGCACCGGGTCGTCACCGACGTGCAGAGCACCATGCGCGCGCCGGTGGTGCTCGGGGTCAAGCGCTCGAAGGAGGAGCGACTCGACTGGGACGGGGGCGAGGTCCGGGTGGCCGACATCCTGGCGGCGTCGGAGGTGGGCGAGCGCCGCTCCATGATGATGACCGCCGGCCAGAGCCACCCCGGCGCCTCAGCCTTCTTCGGTCTCCTCTACACCTTCGCTCGGGACCCGGAGGTGACAACCGCTGGGAGGGACACGGCTTCCGCTCCGGCCCTCGGGGTCCGAGGCCGACACTGCGGTGTTGGAGAAAATCGGCGTCCCGGAGACCTTCCATTCGGTGATCCCCCATGCCGGGTCAGAGGCACTGCAGAAAACGATCGAGGCGATGAGGACGGGGGCCGGTGCTGCCCCGGCCGGTCAGCCATAAATGCCGCCGCGCGACGCCGCACCACGGGCGAGGATAGAACGCGCCGCACGGCAGGTCGGGGTAGGGCGGAGCAAGGCGGCACGCGCTCCTTCGCCGGCTCGGTGATCCGGCCAGTAATCGCGCGTCGTCGTGGCCGAGCGGCAGTCGCCGAGGGGGCACCGATCGCAGGGGCAGAAGACGGCACCGGCGGCGCCCTGGCAGAAGGTGACGTCCGCGCGTCGCGGGGCACGCCCCCGGACCGTGAGCCGGTTCCACACCGGACGGTTACGGTGCCCGGCAGCCGCCGTCCGGGAGAAGCCGGGACGTATACTTGACGCCGTTATGGCGCGCCAAGCCCGTCGCGGTGGCCCCCTCATCGGTGGGTGCGGCCGAACGCGACGGGCGAACACAAGGGAGCAACGACCTCGATGGCCGACGCGGCTTCGACCCAGGATCAGGCCCAGCAGCACACCTTCGACCTCGTCGTCCTCGGCGGGGGGACCGGCGGCTACGTCGCAGCGATCCGAGCCAAGCAGCTCGGGCTCAACGTCGCCGTGGTCGAAGAGCTCAAGCTCGGCGGCACGTGCCTCCACCGGGGCTGCATCCCAACCAAGGCGTTCCTGAAGTCGGCCGACGTCTTCGACGAGGTCAAGAAGGCCAAAGAGTTCGGGATCAACATCGGCGGCGAGATCAGCTTCGACTACGAGACGGCGCTCGGCCGCTCCTTGAAGGTGGTCGACGGTCAGTACAAGGGGCTCCTCTACCTCTTCGACAAGAAGCACAGGATCCCGGTCTTCATGGGCCGGGGCCGGATGCTGAACCCGACCCAGATCCGGGTCGAGCCGAACGACAAGAGCGCCGCCTTCACCCTTCGGACCCGGGACGTCATCGTCAATACCGGCTCCCGGCCACGACCGATCAAAGGGGTGCCGTACGACGGGGAGCGGGTGATCAACTCCGACCACGCCGTGATCCTGGAGCAGTTGCCGCCGCGGATCATCGTCCGCGGCGGCGGGGCGACCGGAGTCGAGTGGGCCTCGATCTACCATCGCTACGGGGCGAAAGTGACGCTGGTCGGCCGCATCGTCCCGCATGAGGACCACGAGGTCGCCGAGCACCTCCAGCGCGCGTTCCAGCGCTCGAAGATGGACCTTGCGCCCGAGGCTCGGCCGACGGCGGAGGACATCGACGTCTCCCCCAACGGCGTCACGATGCGCCTCACGGACGCTAAAGGGAAGGAACGGGTCGTCGAGGCGGACGTGCTGTTGGTCGGGATCGGGCGCCAGGGGAACATCGAGGAGATCGGGCTTGAGGAGTCGGGAATCAAGACCGAGGGGGAGTACATCCCGGTCGACCCAATGATGCAGACCAACGTGCCCCACGTCTACGCAATCGGTGACGTCAACGGGCAGCAGCTCCTGGCGCACACTGCAATGCACCAGGGGATCATCGCGGTCGAGCACATCTGCGGCAAGAACCCCTACCCGCTCGACATCCTCAACTCCCCCGCCTGCACCTACTGCGAACCGGAAATTGGCAGTGTCGGCCTCACCGAGCGGGAGGCCCAGAAGCTGGGGCACACGGTTAAGGTCGGCAAGTTCCCGATGCGGCCGAACGCGAAGGCTGTGATCGAGGGGCGTGCGGACGGCTTCACGAAGATGGTTGCCGACGCCGACACGGACGACCTACTCGGAGTCCACATCATCGGTCCCCATGCCACCGAACTGATCGCGGAGGCGGCGCTCGGCCGACTGCTGCAGACGACGCCGGAGGAGATCGCCCTCAACGTCCATCCCCACCCCACCGTCTCCGAGGTCATGGGCGAGGCAGCGCACGACCTGCTGGGGCATGCCATCCACATCTAGGATGGTTAGTTCAGCGACGGGACCTCAGCGGAGGCAAGGACGAACGGGCCTGATCGGACACGACGTGGTACGAGCTGCAAATAGATGGCAGGCAACGGAGGACGGGGGCCGCGCCGCCGCTTGGTACGGCGGTCCGCGGAGGGAAGTCCTCACCACCAGCCTCGTCTCCCTTAAATGTGGAGACGAGGCTCGTGGGTCGCTCCCAGCATAGCCCGTCCTTGTCGGCGAACACCGGCTCTCCCACGACCGGGGTCTGGATAACGAGTTGGAGAACGGCGCCCCGGGGGTCGTTCAGCATGGTCGGGAGGAACCGGCTGCCTCCGTGGCGTAGCGCTCGTCGTCGGCGCAACCTGGCTTGGGTACGGTTATCGACGCACCCCCCTAGCCGGGGCAAATCCGACGGAACGAGCAACCCGGCCGGTGCTTCGTACGTCCACCGTTTACAGTTCCCGTGGCGCTACCGCCGCTGCGGACTCGAAACGAAGCCTGCAGGGGGTGCTCTCGACCGCGAGGTTGTGCCATCAGGACACCTTCGGGTAACATCCGCCGGTCGAGCCAACGGACCCGTGGAGGGACGGTGCCGCCCGCGCGCAGGCGCTGGGATCGGGCGCGACGAGCCGTACACCGAGATCGACCACGT
>CADCWL010000099.1 GCA_902806405.1 uncultured Thermomicrobiales bacterium
GAACGAGCAGGCAGCAGCGATCGTCGACGGTGCCGCCCGCACCGCCGACTTGGCCGGCGGGGTCCGGTGCGGGTTCCCCACCGCCGGCGAGAGGTCTCGACGCCGGTCCGGCCGAACGACGAATCGACGAGGCGAATCGGGACTGATGAAGCGCCCGTCCGGTGCTGACGAACCTCCGGGTAATCGGTGCAATCGGGATCCGAGCAGGACGATCGGGGCATGCGCGGCGACCAAAACCGAGCGGTGATCGGCGATGGGCACCAAGAGCATCGCGGCCGTGCCGGCGGTGGCCACGAGGAGGGATCGAAGGCGGGGTCGCCGTCCCCGGTGCGGGCCACCGCCCGCGGCGCGGGCGCACCAACCGACCCCAGACCGGCGACGACCGGAGCGGCGGCCGCGGCGCGGCCGCCGGCCGGGCCAGACCCCCCGGTATCGGAGTCCGCACCGCTCCCGCGGCCGAACGGGAACCCCGCGACCCGGAGTGCCCAGGCCAGGCCGCGCGCCCTGTACGCCTGGGGACAATTGACCGGCGCGTTCCCGATTGGGGTCGGCCATCTGGACCACCGGGAACCGTCAGCCCCGACCGTCTCCTGCACGATCGCTCGCCGTGCGTCTCCCATCCGGTCTGCCCCCTCGTTGGTGCCGTACCGTGCGCGAGCCCCGCGAAGAGAAGACGACGGAAGCGACAGCGGCCGTGATGGTCCACACGGCTTGTGGGCGACGACGACGGATTGCGGGGATTGCGGTCAAACCATCGACGGCGGCTCACACCGCCGACGAGGAAGCGGCGGCGAGGCGCTGGCGTCGGACGCCGGCAACGGCCAAGGGGGCAGACGTGGGCAGCGGGTGACCCGAGATACCGATGACGAGCAACCCGATGGGCGCGCCTACGGTGGCAGCGGTGGCGAGAAAGCACACTGCGAAGAGCTCTGGACCCCTCTGGAACCATGGAAGGCCCTTCTTGACGACCGACAGGGGGCGGAGGGCTAGGTCCGTCAGCGTGTCGGGATGCTCGTGTCACCGGTGGCTAGCACCTCGTTCCGATGGCCCGACGCGACGTCCGACGCCGCCCCTCCGCGCGCCGCCGCCAGGTGGCGATGGACGGCTTGGACGACCACGGCGCCTTCGCCGACCGCGGAGGCCACGCGCTTGACCGAGCCGCTCCGGACGTCGCCGACGGCGAAGACGCCGGGCTGGCTGGTCTGGAACGGCGATACGATCGCCGGAGTGCCGTCGCGCATGACATCGGACCCGGTCAGAACGAACCCCTTCTCGTCGAGATCGACCGCGCCGCGCAGCCACCCCGTGCGGGGGTCGGCCCCGATCATGGCGAACAGGGCGCAGACAGGGAGCTGCTCTGTTCCTCCCTGGGCATTGGAAATCGTCACCGACCGCAAGCGCTCCTCCCCTTGAAGCGCCGTCACGACAGACCCCGTACGGATGCGCACGTTCGGCGCGTGTTCCAGGCGCGAGGCGAGGTATCGAGACATGCTGCGACCGAGGTCTGGACCGCGGCAGACGAGGTGGACGGCGTGCGCCGTTTCCGACAGGAACATCGCCGCCTGGCCGGCCGCGTTGCCGGCGCCGACGATGACCACGTCGCCTCCGCGGCAAAGCCGAGCCTCGAGTTCGGTCGCGGCGTAGTAGACGCCGACGCCGGCGAAGGTGGCCTGGTCGGGCAGGCCGAGGTCGCGGTAGCGCGCGCCGGTGGCGAGCACCACGCCGCGGGCGACCAGCACCGTCCCGTCGTCGAGTCCGACCGCGACGAGGCCGGCGGCCGGGGCAAGCGAGGTCGCCCGGCGGGGCATGGTCACCCGGGCGCCGAACTTGAGCGCCTGGACCTCGGCCCGGAAGGCCAGGTCGCCGCCGGAGATGCCCGTCGGGAAGCCGAGGTAGTTCTCGATCCGGGACGACATCCCGGCTTGGCCGCCGATGCCGAGTTCGTCGACGACGACCGTGGAGAGACCCTCCGACGCCCCATAGACGGCGGCCGACAGCCCGGCCGGGCCGGCGCCGACCACGACGAGATCGGCCGGGGCATCCTGGCGGAAGGCCAGGTCCAACCCGAGCGCCTTTGCGAGGTCCAGGGTGCTCGGGTCGCGCAGGACGCGCTGGCCTCGGACGATGGCCAGAACCTCGCCGCCCGCAATAACGCCCAAGCCCGCGACGAGTTCCGCGACCGCCGGGTCCTCCGGGACGAGGCAGCGGTACGGGATGCGGTTGCGGGCAGCAAACGTTTCCAGCCGCTCGAGACCGTGCGAGTCCTTGGGTCCGATCAGGGTCAGGGTGGCCGCCGCCGTCCGCATCAGGAGTTGGCGACGGGCGGCCATGGCGGTGACCAGCACGTCGCCCAGCGGCGGCACGGTGGCGATGATGTCCCGGACGGCCTCGCGGGGCACCATCAGGACCTCGCCGGCTTCGCGGACGACGCAGGCGGCGAACATCGTTTGTCCGGTTAGCAACCCGAGTTCCCCTTCGAACTGGCCGGGACCGCTCGTGGCCACGGACCGCTCGCCGCCTTCCGAGCGGTCGACGATCTCGGTGCGCCCGGACAGGACGACGACGAGCGCGAAGTCCGCGTCGCCGACCTCGAAAAGCACGTCGCCGCGTTCCGTCGGCCGGACTGCGCCGAACCGTCGCAGGATGGCGAGGTCGCGGGAGGTGAGGACGGGCTGCTCCTGCCGCCGCAGGTCGTCGCTGCTCGTGACCATGGTCGGTCCTTTCCCGCGCAGTCGCTTGAACGCCGCCGTGCTGGGTGTGTTCGGATCGGGGGTGCAGGGCGCCCCCGGGCGGGATTCCTGCTTGGCCCCGAGCCCGTCCTCCGCGGCGCGCGGCGGTCCCACCGCCGCGCGCCGCGGAGGACGGGCTGGACACGGGGATGACGATCGTTTACGGCGTCGGCGTTCCCTGGTCGTTGGTCGGAATGATCACCGGCTGGTCGGCGTCCAGGAGCCGCGCGTTCACCACGACGGTCGGGCCTTCGGAGGCGCCTCGCGCGGTGTGGGCCGTGAACGCTTCGTAGACCACGGCGTCGCCCGGCACGAGGAGGACTTCGGTGCCCGGCACGGTCACCTCCTCGACCTCGCCCGAAGTGCGGGTGACGGTTCCGGCGCCTCGGAGGAGGGTCCAACCGAAGGTGCCCGACTCGACGTGGACGACGGTCATGCCGGGGTGGACGTGGGCCGGCCCGATGCCACCCGGCATGAGGGTGAGGCGGGAGACCGCTAGGCGCTGCCCCGGGGCGGAGGCCGGCATGCCCGCGCTGAGGGTCTGGGTGACCACGCCCGGGGCGATCACCACCACCGACGGCGGCGATTCCTGCGCGGTGGGCAGCGCGGCCCGGGCAACGGGGAGGGCCGAAACGGACGCGGCGAGCGCCATACCGGCAACGACGAGTGTCGTGATCTTGATCTTTGCGCGGTGCATGGTGTCCTCCGACTGGGCGAGGTCTGCGCAACGACGGACGTGTGAGCAGAACGACTGGGCGGTTCGGGGCGGTGGGCCCGTGTTGTCCCCCCGGCGCTGAGATGCGATGCGATACCTGCTGGCCGACGGGTGGGCAAGGGGCCAGGTTTCGTGTTCAGGGCCGAGGCGGAAAGGGTCTTGGCGTGCGCCTAACGCCTCCTCGCCACTTTCGGTGACGTGCGATGCGGCGGCGGACGGCCGTGGTCGGCCGGCGCCAGGGCCGGCCGTCGGTCCGCTCCGGCAACGTGGGAATCTGTTCGAGGTGCAGACGGACGAACGGTGTCGGTCGGTGTCGGGGCCGGCGGATGCGGCGGCAGGCGGGAAGCCGAGGATGCTCGGCCGAGCAACAAAGGGTGGCTTGCCCCGGTCCGGTCCGTGCCTCAGGAGGCCAGGAAGGCCAGCAGGTCGGCGTTGAACCGGTCCTTGTGGGTGGCGGTGAGGCCGTGCGGCGCCCCTTCGTAGACCTTCAGGATCGCGCCCTCGACGAGCTTCGAGGACTTCATCGCCGAGGCGGCGATCGGCACGATCTGGTCGTCGTCGCCGTGGACGATCAGAGTCGGGACGTCGAAGCGTTTAAGGTCCTCCGTCAGGTCCGTCTCGGAAAAGACCTTGATGCAGTCGATGGCGCCCTTCAGGCCGGCCTGCATCGACCACAGCCAGAACATGTCCCGGAGACCCTGCGAGACCCGGGAATCGGGCCGGTTGGCGCCGTAGAAGGGCCCGCTGAGGTCCTTGTAGTACTGGGAGCGGTCCCCTGCGACGCCGGCTCGGATGGCGTCGAACGCCGCGATCGGCGTGCCCTCGGGGTTGGCGTCGGTCTTGAGCATCAGCGGCGAGATGGCGTCCACAAGCACGACCTTCGCGACCCGTGCCGCGCCGTGGCGGCCGACGTAGCGGGTTACCTCGCCGCCCCCGGTGGAGTGCCCGACCAGGACCGCCTGTCGCAGGTCGAGCGCCTCGATCAGCGCCGCCAGGTCGTCGGCGTAGGTGTCCATGTCGTTGCCGCGCCAGGGCTGGTCCGAGCGGCCGTGGCCGCGCCGGTCATGGGCGACGGCGCGGTAGCCGTGGGAGGCGACCAGGTGCATCTGGTCGTCCCAGGCGTCGGCGTTGAGGGGCCAGCCGTGGCTGAAGACGACGGGCTGCCCGGAACCCCAGTCCTTGTAGAAGATCCGCGTGCCGTCGCGCGCGGTGACGGCCCCCGTGTTTCCGGTCGCGCGCGTCTCCGATGTCATGACCATGGAACGGTCCCCTTCTTCGATTGGCGGAGCCTGCGTGACGTGGAGCCGGCGACTCCGGGTTCCCCGCGCTTCGGGAGCGGGGAGCGAATCCGGACGGTCCTCACCCGGCGATGCCGGCCGACGAGCGGGCCGCGGCGGCGGCCTCGATCAACTCCAGAACCGGGTCGGGGTGGGAGATCATGACGACGTGGGAGGAGCCGGGAACCGCGATCGTCGCCACCGATCCGGCGCGCTCGGCCATGAAGGCGTGGGCGGCGGCGGGGATGTTCTTGTCGAGTTCCCCGTAGACGAACCAGGACGGGATCGTCCTCCAGGCCGGCTCTTTGGAGGCCTCGTTGAGCGCGGCCTCGGTGACCGGTCGCTGCGTGGCGGCCATCTGCCGGGCCATTCTCTCGGGCAGGTCGGCGGCGAACTGTGCCCAGAACGCCTCCTGGTCGATGTACAGGTCGTTACCCCCATCGGCGAGGGCGACCGGCGCGGCCAGTGTCGGCCCGAGCGTACTGCCCGGGAACCGCCCGGAGAGATCGACGGCGCTCTCGCCCGCGTCGGGGGCGAACCCGGCGACGTAGACCAGCGCCCGCACGTTGCTTCCGTGGGCGACGTTGGTGATGACCGACCCGCCGTACGAATGGCCGACGAGGACGACGGGCCCGGAGATGCCGGCGAGGACGCCGGCGACGTACGCCGCGTCGGTCGCGACGCCGCGCAGCGGGTTCGCGACGGCGACGACCGGGTAACCCAGCCCAAGGAGCTGGTCGACGACGCCGTTCCAGCTGGAGGACTCGGCGAAGGCGCCGTGGACGAGGACGACGGTCGGGACGGGGGTGGCGCCGGGGGTGGCGTCGGACACGGCGGGGTCCTCCTTGTTCAACGCGTGCGAACTGCTACGAGCATCGGCGCCTCTGGCGCCGTCACCGAGCGGGCCGAGACCGACGGCTGTGGCGGCGGCGGTGAGTCCGCCGACGGCGGACCGGCGCGACAGTCGAGCGCCCAGCCTCCGGACGGGCCGGGTTCGGGTCATTCACCCCTCCTTCTAGTTGCCCTCTTGTTGGATCTGCTGGCTCAGCTGCGCTATCGGCTGGGCGTGGTACGACCTTAGTCCCGTGGGGTTCCGCGCACATCGGGCAAACGATGCAATCCCTCGGTGCCGGACCGAGGGATCGTCCCGGTGGGAGTAGAGCGAATGATGGATACGGCGTGGGTGGCGGCCCTAGACGAGACCGAGTTCGAGCGCGACCCGAGTGGCGCCGGCACGGGAGGTGACGCCGAGCTTGCCGAAGATGCTGTGGAGGTGGGAGCCGACCGTCTTCGGGCTGAGGAACAGCCGCTCGGCGATCTGGGGGTTCGTCAAGCCTTCGGTGACGAGGCGGAGCACCTCCGTCTCGCGCTGGCTCAGGCC
>CADCWL010000100.1 GCA_902806405.1 uncultured Thermomicrobiales bacterium
GGGAATCGCCGGGCCGGCAGCTGGTCACGGCCGGGCCGACGGCCGCGACGACGCCGGCGACATCGGAGCCGGCAACGAAGGGCAGCTTGACGCGGAGCACCAGGCGGAAGCGTCCGCTCCGCAGCAGCGTGTCCGACGGATCGCCCACGGCGGCGGCGATGCGGATCAGCACGGCGTCGTCCGCGAGCGGCGGCACCGCAACCTCCAGCGGCTCCAGCACCTCGGCCCCGTCGTAGCGGTGGAAGCCGATCGCCTGCACCGTCTCGTCCGTGCCGGCGTTCCCTGTCACGCACCGTCCCCATCCGCGGGCGGTCGCTGCCGGGACCGACCCCGGCAGCGATCGCTCGCGGGTCACCTAGACCTCGTCGGACGGAACAAGTTCGTCCACGAGGCGGTCGATGGCCGCTGCGACCTGGGCGGGGTGCTCCAGCTCCGGGGTGCTCTTGGCCTGGTCGACGAGGACGAGCGGCAGGTCGGGCCGGAGCGCCACCAGGCGGTCGCGCGTCTCCCGTCCCATCGAATTCAGATCTGCCCCGTAGATCAGCGCCGACGGCACCTCCAGGTCCCGGAGATAGGGGGCAAAGTCGTAGCGCAGATCGCCGGAGAGGAACGGCAGCGCCGAGTAGGCCGCCCCGGGCTGGCCACCCTCGCGGGTGGGGTCGCTGCCGCAGGGGTGGCCTCCTGGGCGGAGGCGGGCCAACCGGCCAGCGGCACGGTGGCGGCGACGAGCGCCAACCCGAGGGCGGCGCGGGCCGAGCGGTGGCCCCGGAACGGACCGAAAAGCGGATCGGGTTTCATGGAAATGCCGACTCCTCTCGCTCGTGTCTTGCGCCCGCTGCCCGGTGCCCCTTAACGCCAGGTGTGGATCGGACGGGAACGGTGCCTCCGCCGATGGGTGGCGGGGGACGATATCGACGATATGACATTATGTGACAAATAGCAATATAGTGACGATATATCGCATTG
Source organism: uncultured Thermomicrobiales bacterium (assembly GCA_902806405.1). Lineage (GTDB taxonomy): Bacteria > Chloroflexota > Chloroflexia > Thermomicrobiales > UBA6265 > CADCWL01. Next base: position 967 of record CADCWL010000100.1, read on the forward strand.
TGACGAAATGTGGTAGGCTACGGTTATGGATGATCGACCGTCCCTTCGCGAGCGCAACCGGCAGAGGACCGCCGGGGAGATCGAAGGCGCCGCCTTCGATCTGTTCGGGGGGCACGGTTATGAGGCGACGACGGTCGAGCAGATCGCCGCCGCCGCCGGCGTCTCGGCCCGGACCTTCTTCCGGTACTTCCCGACGAAGGAGGACGTCGTCTTCGGCGACCACGCGGCGGCGGTCGCCCGGCTGCGGGTGGCGCTGGCGGAGGGTCCCGCCGGCGAGTCGCTGCTGCGCCGGGTGCGGCGGGCGGTGCTGACGGTGCAGAACCCGGGGGGGAACCCGGAGCGGGAGCTGGCGCGGGCCCGGCTGATTGGGGATGTGCCGGCGGTGCGGGCTCGATTCCTCCACCTGGTCGAGGACTTCGAGGATGCGGTCGTCGACGCGCTCGTCGCGGAGCTGGGGCCGGACGAGGAGGCGCGCGCCCGGGCGACGATCGTCGCCGCGGGCGTCTTCGGGGCCTTGAGGGGCGCGCGCCGGGCGTCCGGCGCGCTATCTCACCCCGACCCCCAGCGGCTTGTCGCCGAGGCGTTCGATCTGGTCGAACACGGGGCGGGGCGGCTCCTCTCGCGCACCACGCCGTGATCGAAAGCCCCTCGGTATTCCGAGAGGGCAATCCGGCCCCCTTGCCGAACCGCATTATCCGACTGCGGCCCCCCGCAGCCCGGAGAGTCGCTCGCTCACCTCCCAGAGCCGCGCCGCCGTCGCCTCGTCGCGGGAGAGCGCGGAGGACTCGGCGGGCTTGCAAGCCGCGAAGTACTGGCTGCTGACGCCCGCGACCTCCGGCCCGCTCGCCAGGTAGATCGAGGTCCGCGCCCCGACCGCCGCCGGGGCGCCGAACCGCTTGCTGGCCCGGGCGAAGTGGGCGAACGGACCGCGCGCGTCCCGGTCGAGGGCGGTCTTGAGCGGCCAGCCGGGGTGCAGGCAGTTGGCGGTGAGGCCCGTCCCTCGGTGGCGCCGGGCAAGTTCGTAGGTAACAAGGACGTTGAAGAGCTTGCTCAGGTTGTAGGCCGCCAGCGCCCGATACCGCCGCTCAAACTGCAGATCCTCCCATGGGATGCGCCTCACCCATCGGTGGGTGTCGGAGGCGACGTTGACGACCCGCACCGTGTTGCCGACGGCCATCCGTTCGATTAGCAGGTTGGTCAGCAGGAACGGACCGAGGTGGTTGGTGGCGAAGGTCGCCTCCAGTCCGTCCTCCGTCAGGCGCCGAGTCCCGTACGACGCGCCGGCATTGTTGACCAGGACGTCGAGGCGGCCGTCGCGATCGCGGACCGCATCGGCGAGGCGATGCACCTGGCCGAGGGACGCAAGGTCGCAGATCAGGAGGTCGCCCGCCGCAATCGGCGAGGCCCGCCGCACCTCCGCCAGCGCCGCCTTGCCCCGCGTCCGATCGCGCGCGACGAGCAGCACCGTCGCGCCGAGCCGCGCCAAGCCGAGCGCCGTCTCCTTCCCGATCCCGGACGTCGCCCCGGTGACGAGGCACGTCTTTCCGTCCATGCCCGGCACCCGGTTACTCACGCCCCACCTCCTTAGAATCGCTCTCTTGGCCTCGATTATACGATAGTCATATTACATGTCAATAGTATGATGGCGGGGTGATGCCAAGCGGCGACGCCGACCTCCCCATGGACGAGGCCCCTCCGTTCGTCCCGGCCTCGCTGCGGGCGAGCCTCGGGTTCCTGCTGTCCCGCGTCGGCGGCGAGTCCCGCCGCCGGTTCGCTCAGACACTGACCGCGTGGGACCTCCGGCCCGCCCACTACGGGGTCCTGATGGTCTTGCTGGAGCTGGGCGCCGCGTCGCAGCGCGAGCTGGCGACGCTCGTCGGGGTCGACCCGCGGAACCTGGTCGCGGTCGTCGATCTCCTGGAGGGGCGCGGTCTGGTGGTTCGGGAGCCGCACCCGGGCGACCGGCGTCGGTACTCGGTGCGCCTCACGGACGCCGGGCGAGAGGAGCTCGGTCGGATGCGCGCCGCCAGCGACGCCGTCGAGGGGGAGATGCTGTCGGTCCTGAGCGACGCCGAGCGCGCCGCACTCCACGGCCTCCTTTCCCGGCTCCTGCCGGCAGTGCGGCACGCCGCCAAGTAGCGCGCGGGCGCCGGCGGCGCCGGGAGCGCGTCGACCGACCAGGAGGTCAAGAGGTGGAGCACGAGCCGTCACGAGGGATGGCCGGGGTTCGCGTTGGGTGCGCGGGCGGACGCTCGACCGGGAGGCGTGTCGGTGCGGCGCCCCCCGAGCTAGCCGAGCCCGTGGCTGGCGGGCGCCGCGTACGGTGTGGCCACGAGGTGAATGGTCGGGATCGTCGCCGGGTCGAAGGCGGCGAGGCCGTCCGGGCCGAGGGCCTGGAGGCGGTCGAGGCAGAGCTGGCTGTCGGCGGCGAGGCGGGCCGTCTCGATGCCGAGGCAGCGGGGGGCGAAGGCGGCGGTCTTGGCGATCCCGTCCGCGAGCAGGGGCAGCGCGCCGCGACCGTTGCCGCCGAGGGCGTGGTGGAAGCCGACGCCGATCTGGAGGATCCCCTGGTAGAGGCGGCGGATCGGGCGACGCTCGGCGTGCCATTCCGCCTCGATCGCCTCGTGGCAGGCGTAGAACTCGCGGGCGTTGAAGAGGCGGATGCCCTCCTGGACGCCGGGCGGTGGGGTGGCGGCGCAGGGGTCGACGGAATCGACGGCGAGGACGGCGAGGAGCGGGTCCAGCCGCTCGCGGGCTCGGTCGAGGCGGCCGGGGTCGCCGGCGACGATCCCCTCCAGCATCAGGGGGCCGGCGTAGGCGGCCGCGACGGCGCGGAGGAGGGCGGGCCAGGGGAGGTTTCCCTCGCCGGGGGGGAGGTGGCGGGCCGCGCGGTCGCTCTCCCGCAGGTCGCTGAGGTGGACGTCGACGACGCGGTCGCCCATGGCCGCCAGCAACATGAAGGGGTTGGCGCCCGCCTCGGCCGCCTGGAAGGGGTCGAAGACGAAGCCGAGCGCGCCGGCCGGCGCCAGATCCGGGGCGCGGGCGGCGAAGGCGGCCACTTCGCGCACCCCCGGCAGGGCGCACCAGGAGACGTTCTCGATCCCGAGCGTGACGCCCGCCGCGTAGCAGGCTGCGGCCCGCTCGGCGGCGAGGGCCAGGAAGCGGTCCCACCCTCCGGGGGCCGCCACGGCGGCGCGTTCCGGGCCGTGCCAGACGACGACGCGGGCTTCGAGCGTGGCGGCGAGGGCGATCGCCCGGTCGAAGAGGGCTAACGCCTCGGCGGCCCGTCGGCGGTAGGGGTCGGCGAGGGGGTGGAGACCCTGTCGGACGTGGACGGCGTGGACGCGGCAGCTGGAGGCGCGGCAGGCGCGGGCGAGGCGGCGGGCGAAGGCGGGAGCGTACTCGCCGGCGGTCTGGAGCATGAACTCGACATCGGCGAAGCCGCGGGCGGCGGCGACCGCGGGGGCGTCTTCGGACGGGACGTCGGGATAGAGAGCGCCGGAGGAGAGGCCGAGGCGGAGGCTCGTGGGGGCGACGGAGGGTGCGCGAACGGCTCCTGAGTGCCGATGTTCGGTCATCCCCGTCCCGTCATCGTTCGCACGGCACCGTGTTCGGCGGGTTGGCAGCGGTCGGCACACCGGGCGCGACCCTTGGGGACGCTCCCCTGCGAGGGTGTCGTCACCTTCGAACGGGTGTGATCGCGAGGCGGACGGCTGGGCCCCGCCGTTGCCCTGCCTCGTCGGCCGATGGTACCATCCGCCCCCGCAGCGAGCAGGTACGAGCCGTCCCGTGACCGCCTCTGGCGCGTCGCCGCCTCGCGTTGCCGTCGCGTTCGCCCCCTGCCCCTGGAGTTGCCCCGCCCGTGACCGCGACCCAACCCGCGGGCGCCGCCCCCGCTCCCTCCTCCCCCTCCTCCCTGTGGGAGCGTAGCGACGCCCCATCCGCTCCCGCCCCGCGCCTGATCCGGCTGGAGCTGCGCGGCTTCAAGAGCTTCGCGACGCGGACGGTTTTCGCCTTCGAGCCCGGGATCACGGCGGTGGTCGGGCCGAACGGGAGCGGCAAGTCGAACGTCGCCGACGCGATCCGCTGGGTGCTCGGGGAGCAGGGGCACGGCGCGCTGCGCGCGAAGCGGACCGAGGACGTGATCTTCGCCGGCGGCCAGGGGCGGGCGCCGGCGGGGATGGCGGAGGCGGCGCTGACCTTCGACAACGCCGAGCGCTGGCTGCCGATCGACTTCGCGGAGGTGACGGTCGCCCGCCGCGCCTACCGCACCGGCGAGAGCCAGTACCTGATCAATGGCCGCCGCGTCCGCCTGAAGGACGTTGCCCTCCTGACCGCCTCGCTCGGCCAGAGCCACCTCGTCGTCGGCCAGGGGCTGGTCGACGCCGCGCTCAGCCAGCGGGCCGAGGAGCGGCGCGGCCTCTTCGAGCACGCCGCCGACCTGGCCGGGCTGCGGTTGAAGGTGGCCGAGGCGGAGCGGAGCCTGGCCGAGACGGAGGCGAACAGCACCCGCTTGGCGGACCTCCTGGGGGAGCTCGGCCCCCGTCTGCGCTCGTTGGAGCGGGCGGCTCGCCAGGCGCGGGAATGGCAAGGTCTCCGGGAGCAGTTGCGGGAACTGCAGCGCGTCCACTACGGCCGCCTCCTGGCCATCGCGGAGCGGGCGGTGACGACGACCGCCGCGGCGGCAACGGCGGCGGCGGCGGCGGTCGACGCGGCACGGGAAGGGGCCGACCGTCTCGGCGTGGAGGAGGCGTCCGCGATCCGGCTGATGGAAGAGGCGAGATCCATCGCGATCGCCCACGACGCCCGCCGCTCGGCGCTCGACGAGCGGGTGCGGCGGGCGGGCTACGAGCGGGATCTGGCGGCGGAGCGGCACGCCGCGCTCGGCCGGCGGCGGGCGGACATGGCCGACACCCAGGCCGCACTCGACGAGCAGGTGACCGGGGTCTCGAGGCAGCTGGAGCGGCTCGGCGACGAGCTGGCGGAGCTGGAGGCGGCGACGCGCGCGGGTCGCGCCGACGTGGCGGCGCGGCAGGCGGCGGGCGTCGCCGCCCGCGCCAGCCGGG
>CADCWL010000101.1 GCA_902806405.1 uncultured Thermomicrobiales bacterium
ACCGGGCGGCGGCCTGGGCGGCGGACGCGGCGGCGACCGTCGGCCTAGTCGTCGGCGCCACCTACCCGGCCGAGCTGGCCGCGGTCCGCGCCCGCTGCCCCGAGCTGCCGATCCTCCTCCCCGGCGTCGGCGCCCAGGCCGGCGACCTGGCCGCGGCCATCCGCGCCGGCGTCGACGCCCGCGGCGGCGGCCTGATCGTCACCTCCTCCCGCGCCATCCTCTACGCCGGATCGGGTGACGACTTCGCGAAACGGGCGCGGGAGGCGACCCTTGCGCTGCGGGACGCGACCAACGCGGCCCGCGGGCCGGGCGACGATGGCGATCTGGGCCGCCATTGACCGGGACGGTCGCGCGGTCGCCTCGACCCCGCGTCCCTGGCGCACGTCCGTGCCGAACCCGACGACACGGCGGCGTGCGACCCCGACAACCGCCTCCCCGTCGCACCGCCGAACTTCGTCACCGGCGGTGCCGCCCACGCCCGCGGCGCAGACGCCGACCGCCGCATCGGCCCGGGCCCGCCGCCCCGAAGTTCGTCGTCCGCGATCGGCCGATCCCTCCGCCAGGAAGAGGGGCGCGACCGGTCACCATCGCCTCTTCCATTCCCGGCTCCGTCCGCCCGACGCCGATCAGCCGCCGGCACCCGATCCGGCGAGCCGATCTACCGCGGCAGACGCCGTCCGCTTCCCTGCTGTCACCCTTCGCGCCCCGCGCCCGAGCCAGACGGCGGTCGCGAACAGGGCGATCGCGTTCACCGGGTGCAGCGCCGCCACGTAGCCGTTGCCCGCGTGCGCGAGCACGAACTGCATGCCGTACAGCCAGAACAGGAGCGCCGCGCCCCCGATCAGCCGCAGCGGCAACCGGCCGACCACCGCGCAGAGGAGCAGCAGGACGGGACCGATCGCGATCGCGCTGCCGAAGGCGCGATGGTCGTCCCAGCGGAGCGCCGAGTCGAACAAGCTCAGCCCGGCCAGAAAGACCTGGACGACGACGGCGGCGGCGAACAGCCAGGCCAGCGCGACGGCCGCGCGGCGGGCAGCGTCGGTGATCATTCGCTCCTCCTATTGAACCTCGGAGCCGAATCGGGTTGCCGCACGGTCCCCTGGGCGGACGCCGGCAGCGCCGCCGCCGGCCGTGCCCGTCGTCCCCCACGTCGCCGAGGAGGTCTCCGGGTTACGGCGCGACGGTCGGACATCCGGGAGGCGTCCCTCAGTCAGCCTCGGCGACGGTCAGCGTGGCCCCGCCCCCCGACGGCAACACCGCGGCGCGCGAGAGGCGGCTCGGCCACCAGACCCGGCGGTCGAGGTCCAAGGTCAGGGCCGGAACCAGGATCGAGCGGACGACGAAGGTGTCGAGCAGGATGCCGAAGGCGACGACGAACCCGACCTCGATCATGGCCACCAGCGGCAGGACCGTGAAGACGGCGAAGGTCGCCGCCAGCACCACCCCGGCCGAGGTGATCACCCCCCCCGTCACCGCCAGTCCGCGCAGCATCCCGGCGCGGGTGCCGAGCGCCGCGGCCTCCTCGTGGACGCGGCTCATCAGGAAGATGTTGTAGTCGACCCCGAGCGCGACCAGGAAGACGAAGCCGAGCAACGGCACCGACGGGTCCATCCCGGCGAAGCCGAAGAGCCGGTCGAAGACGACCGCGCTCACCCCGAGCGCGGCGCCGAACGAGAGGATCACCGTCGCGATCAGGACCAGCGGCGCCACGATCGACCGCAGCAACAGCCCGAGCACCAGGAAGACGACCGCCAGCACCAACGGCATCACCACCGCCCGGTCGCGGGCCGAGGTCCGCGCCACGTCGAGCCCCTGGGCATCCACCCCCCCCACCAACGCCTCGGCCCTGGGCACCGCGTGGACCCGCTCCCGCAGCCGCTCGACGGCGTCGAAGGCGGCGGCGCTGCCCGGCTCCGCGTCGAGGGTGATCGCGAACGCCACCAGGCCATCCGCCTCCCCCGTCGCCTCGACGTCGGCGACGCCGGGGTCGGCGGCGATCGCCGCCCGGGTCGCTTCCGCCGCGTCGGCGTCCGCGATCACGGTCGTGGGAGCGCTCGCTCCGGCCGGGAAGCTTTCGGCGAGCAGCCGCTGGCCGGCGATCGCCTCCGGCTCGGTCCGGAACTGGGCGTCCTGCGGCAGCGTCGTGTCGAGGGTGATCAGCCCGAGTCCGAGCGCCGCCAGCACGACCGCCGTCCCGACCCAGACCGGCCGCGGTCGGCGCGCCACCCAGCGCCCGACCCCGCTCCAGATCCCCGCCGCCTCGTGCGTGGCGGAGCCGAAGCGCGGCACGAACGGCCAGAAGAGACGGCGCCCGAAGAGGACGAGGACGGCCGGAAGCAGCGTCAGCATCGCCGTCACGGCGGCGACGACGCCGACCGCGCCAACCCCGCCGAGGCCCCGATTTGAGTTGAGGTCGGCCGCCAACAGGCACAAGAGGCCGATCGTGACCGTCGTCGCCGAAGCGAGGATCGCCGGGCTGGCCTGCCGCAGCGCGACCGCCATCGCCGCGTGCTTGTCCTCGTGGCGCCGCAGCTCCTCCCGGTAGCGAGCGATCAGGAGGAGGGCGTAGTCCGTGCCGACGCCGAAGACGAGGATTGGCAGCAGGCCGCCGCTCTGGCCGTTCACCGGCAACCCCGCCTGCTTCGCCAGCCCGTAGACGCCGGCGGTCGCCGTCTGGTTGGCGACCGCGACCGCCACCAGCGGCACCAGCCAGAGGAAAGGGCTGCGGTAGGTCAGGAGCAGCAGGACCGTGACGACGGCCACCGTCGCCCCCAAGATCGTGCCGTCGATCCCGTCGAAGACGGCGACCAGGTCGGTCAAGAACCCCGCCGGCCCGGTCACCTTGACCTCGAGGCCGTCCTCCCGCCCGCCGACCGCTGCCCGGATCGCCTCGACGTTCTCGATCGTCGACTCTCCCGCCGGGTCCTCCAAGGGGACCACGTAGAGCGCCGCCCGGCCATCCTCGGCCGGGCTGGGGGGACTCGGCGGGAAGTCGGGGAACCGTTCGGCCAGGGTCCGCCGGTCGGCCTCGATCGCGGCCAGGTCGGCCGGCGTCAGCCCGCCGTCGCGCCCGTAGACCACCACCGCCGGCTCCGCTTCGCCGTCGGCGAAGCGCCCCTCCATCTCCGCCACCCGCAGCGACTCGGCATCGCCCGGCAGAAAAGCGGCGTCGTCGTTCCTCTCCACCTCCGCCACGCGCCCCGCGAACGGGCTGGCGACGGCGACGATCGCGATCCAGGCGACGAGGACGAGCCATTTCGCGCGCTTGCCGGCCGGGATCGCGGCCAATCGTTCGATCAGCCCGGTCGAAAGGGACGCGGCGCCGCCGCGGCGGACGTTGCGCAGAGCCATGGGACACAAGCTCCTTTGGGCGCGGGAAAGCTCCCCGCCCGTTGAGGGGTGGCCCCCGGAGCTCGACCTGGCTATCCTTGGAGGTGCGCGCCTCGGGCCAGGTTCCGCTCCGCGGGATCGTCTCGTAGGTCGTCACCCCCGGCGCCGTGCTGCAACACCCGCCGGGGGTTCTTCGCGTCAGGTCATCTCGTCGCCTCCTCCGGACCCGGGTCGCCGCCTCAGCCCACCTCGCGCAGCAGCTTCTCCATCGCCGCCACGCGGGTGCGCAGCTCGGCCATCTCTGCCGCGATCGTCCGCTGCTCCTCGGCGATCGTCCGCTGCGCCGCGATCGCCTGCTCGGCCAGCGTCCGGTAGGCCTCCTCCTGCGCGAACGTCGCCTCGGTCGCGGTCTTGGTTTGGGCGGTCCGGAAGATCTGCCAGATCAGGGCGACGATGATGACCGCGATCAAGGCGGCGATGCCGAAGACGAAGAGGATCCCCGCGTTCGCGTCGCTCATGCTCCATCCCCTTCTCGCCGACCTCGCGCGGCAGCGTCTCGATCGCGGCAAGGCGGTCCTGCACCTCCGCCAGGGCCGCCGCGGCCGCCCGCTGCTCCGCTGCGATCTCCCGTTGGGCGGCTGCCGCCCGCTCGGCGAGGGCGCGGTACGCCTCCTCCTGGGCGGTGCTGGCCCGGGTCGCGATCCCGGTCTGCCAGGTCTTGAACCCCTGCCGGAGCGCCACGATCACCGGCGCCGACGCAGGCGATCGAGACGATCGCGATCCCGCTGTCGGTCACGCTCACCGAGCTCCCTCCGTCCGGTCGCCTGGCGCGTGGTCGTCGCCGAGCGTCCGCGCCGCCACCGCGATCGCCGCCGGCGTCAGGGTCAGCGCGAACGGCGTTACCGCGAAATACTTCATCGCCTTCCCGTCCTCCGACAGCTCGAGCGTCCCCGCCACCAACCCGGCCGCCTCCAGCCGCTGCAGGTGCATGTGCAGCAGCGGCCGGCTCATCCCCAGTTCCCGGGCGAGCCGGCTGACGTAGTTCCGCCCCCCGGCCAGCGCCGCCACGATCCGCAGCCGGTGCGGATTGGCCAGCGCCGCCAGCGCCCTGAGCAAGTCGTCGCCCGTCGGCGTCGCGGAGTCGATCGGTGCATCCCTTTCATATGTCAGTTATTTCTGACACGTGACAGCGTAGCAGTTTGCTTGGCCCGCCACAAGGTCCTTGGGCCGATGCCGTCCCCCGGGACGGGGACGCGACGGGAGACCGGTCGAACGGCACCGCGATTGTCCGGACACCCGCCCCGTGCTACCATAATTAGCTAAGACAGCAGGTCGAACGGAACGATTCCGGGCGCCGGCGGCGGGCGCGAGGAGCGGGCGGGCGGGCTTTGGGCGCACCGGCGGATGGGGTGGCAACGGCGGTTGGGGCGGCGGCCCCGGCCCCCTCCGGCGCGCCCGCCGCCGCCGTCGTCGCCCTCGCCAACCAGAAGGGGGGCGTCGGCAAGACGACCACCGCCGTCAACGCCGCCGTCGGCCTCGCGCGGCGCGGCTACCGCGTGCTGCTGGTCGACATGGACCCCCAGGGGAACGCGACCTCCTCCCTCGGCGTCGAGAAGGCCGCCCTCCTCCACACCGTCTACGACGTCCTCGTCGACGAGGTCCCGATCGCCCGCGCCGTCGCCGTCACCGACCGGCCGAACCTCGACCTCGTCGCCTCCACCCCGACCCTCGCCGGTGCCGAGATCGAACTGGTCGAGGCTCCGCGCCGCGAGCGCCGCCTCGCCCACGCCCTCGCCGCAGTCGCCGACCGCTACCACGTCGTCCTGATCGACTGCCCCCCCTCGCTCGGGCTGCTGACGGTCAATGCCCTGACCGCCGCCCGGAGCGTCGTCGTCCCGATCCAGTGCGAGTTCCTGGCACTGGAGGGGGTCGGCCAACTCATCACCACGATCGACCTCGTCAAGCGCCGCCTCAACCCCCCGCTCGACGTCGCCGGCGTCCTGATGACGATGTTCGACGCCCGCACCCGCCTCTCCGCCCACGTCGTCGAGGAGGTCCGCCGCTACTTCCCGCAGCGGATCTTCCGTGCCGTCGTCCCCCGCTCCGTCCGCCTCGCCGAGGCCCCCAGCTATGGCCAGGGGATCCTGGAGTACGACCCCGCCTCCCGCGGCGCCACCGCCTACGAAGCCTTTGTCGACGAGCTAGTGGATCGGCTCAAGCTCGCGGCCGTCGGCCATCGGCCGTCGACCGCCGACCCCGGGTGGGGGACCACCGGGATCGCCCCGGCGTCGGACGGCGCGAGAGCGCCCGTCGCGGCGGGCAGCGGAGGAGCCAGAAGCCGCTAGCGACGGCCATCGCGACGCCCGCCCCGCTCGTCGCGCCCCGTCCCGTCTATTGGAAGCCCGTCCGTCGTCCCCGCGCGGGAGAGAGGCTTCCGTTGCCTCCCTCGCCTCCCTTCGGGACCGTCGCCAAGGAGCCCACGCATGACCATCACCCAGGAGCCGCCAACCGGCATCGACGGACGCGACGGCCGCACCGGGTCTCGTCCGCTGCCGGCCACCCTCCCCGCGCCGGCCGCCGCCATCCGCGACGACAAGTTCGTCGGCCTCGGCCTCACCTTCGACGACGTTCTTCTCGTTCCGGCCAGCTCCGACGTCCTGCCGGCCCAGGTCCGGACCGAGACCCGCCTCGCCGCCGGCATCACCCTCGCCGTCCCGATCCTCTCGGCGGCGATGGACACCGTCACCGAGGCCCGCCTCGCGATCGCGCTCGCCCGCGAGGGGGGGCTCGGCGTCGTCCACCGCAACCTCGCCATCGCCGATCAGGTCGGCGAGGTCGACAAGGTCAAGCGCTCCGAGTCGGGGATGATCGTCGAGCCGGTCACGCTCCCCCCGGACGCCCCGGTCCACGAGGCGCTGGCGGTGATGGAGCGCTACCACATCTCCGGCGTCCCGATCACCGAGCCGGGCGGCAAGCTCGTCGGCATCCTCACCAACCGCGACCTCCGCTTCATCGAGCACGTCGACCAGCCGATCCGCGCCGTGATGACCGCCGACGGCCTGATCACCGCCCCCGAGGGGACCACCCTCGACCAGGCGAGCGCCATCCTCCACCGCCACAAGGTCGAAAAACTCCCCGTCGTCGACGCCCGCGGCCACCTGACCGGCTTGATCACCGTCAAGGACATCCAGAAAAAGATCCAGTTCCCCCACGCCACCAAGGATGCCCGGGGCCGGCTCCGCGTCGCCGCCGCCGTCGGCGTCGGCGCCGACGCCGAGGAGCGCGCCCAGGCCCTCGCCGCCGCCAACGTCGACCTCCTCGTCGTCGACACCGCCCACGGCCACTCCTCCGCCGTGCTGGCGATGGTCGCGCGCCTCAAGCGCCGCCTCGATGTCCCGATCATGGCCGGCAACGTCGCCACGGGCGCCGCCACCGAGGCGCTGATCGCCGCCGGCGCCGACGCGGTCAAGGTCGGCGTCGGCCCCGGCTCCATCTGCACGACCCGCGTCGTCGCCGGCACCGGCATGCCCCAGGTCACGGCGATCCTGGAGGCAGCCCGGGCCGCCGCCCCCCACGGCGTCGCCATCGTCGCCGACGGCGGCATCCAGTACTCCGGTGACGTCGCCAAGGCGATCGCCGCCGGCGCCGACGCGGTGATGCTCGGCAGCCTCTTCGCGGGCGTCGACGAGAGCCCCGGCGAGGTCGTTCTCTACCAGGGGGAGCGCTACAAGGAATACCGCGGGATGGGCTCCATCGGCGCGATGAAGACCCGCTCCTTCTCCAAGGACCGCTACTTCCAGGAGGGGATCGGCAACATCCAGAAGCTGGTCCCCGAGGGGATCGAGGGCCGCGTCGCCTACAAGGGCCCGCTGGCGAACCTCGTCTACCAGCTCGTCGGCGGCCTCCGCTCCGCGATGGGCTACGTCGGCGCCCCCGACGTGCCGACCCTCAAGCACGACACCCAGTTCGTCCAGATCACCGCCGCCGGCCTCCGCGAGTCCCACCCCCACGACGTCGCCATCACCCGCGAAGCGCCGAACTACCACGTCGGCGGCTGACGCGATGTCCCCCACCAGGGAGACCGCCATGTCGGTCCTGACCCGCCCCCTCACCTACGACGACCTGGTCCAGATGCCGGCCGACGGCAACCGCTACGAGATCATCGACGGGAAGCTGTTCGTGACGGCCTCGCCGATGAAGAAGCACCAGCAGCTGTCCAAGCGCCTCTTCCTCGTGCTGCACGACCAGCAAGAGGCAGGGCTGGGAGAGGTCTATTTCGCACCGGTCGACGTTCGCCTCGCCACGAACGGCATCGTCCAGCCGGATCTGCTCTTCATCCGCCGGGATCGGCTCCACATCTACCTGCCGAGCGGTCTCGTCAAGGGGGCGCCGGACCGGGTCGTCGAGATCCTCTCCCCAACGACCCGCAGCGTCGACCTGACCTGCAAAGCCGACCTCTATGCCCGAGAGGGGGTTCCCGAGTACTGGATCGCCGACCCGGACACGACCGCGCTCACCGTCTACGCCCTGCGCGACGGGGCGTACGAGCCGGTGGCCACGGAACCGGGCACGGTCCGCTCGCTCGTTCTGCCGGAGCTCGTGGTCGATCGCGACGTCCTCTTCGCCGACCTCTAGGCGGGTTCCACCAGGGGGCCGGCCGGGACCGTCTCCGACGATCCCCGTCCCTCGTGCCCCCTTCCCTCGTCCTCCACCCCTCCGTCCCGGGTGCGCGAGGACTTCCACCACGGTCCGGCATGGTCAACACCCGTCCCGGGGGATGACCGCCCGGCGAGATCGCCGCGCCGCAGCCCCCGTCGCGCCGCCGCTGCCACTGCCGCTCCCTACGACACCCAGTACCAGTCGACGAACTGCGCCGTGAAGAGGACGAGGAGCGCCGTGGAGAGTCCCAGCGCGAGCGGCGCGAGGCGCCTCGGGACGAGGAGCGCGAGCACCACGAAGAGGGGAAAGAGCGCGAGCCCGAACCGGGGGATGCTCATCAGGGCGTGGACCTGCGACGGCTGGAAGAGGGGGATGATCAGCGCCGGAAAGACGTAGGCGCTGTGGTAGAGGGGAAGGGCGCGCAGTCCGACCACGGCGAGGGCCAGGAAGAGCAGGGTGCAGACCAGCTCCAGCACGTCGCTCTGGGCCGCCGCGAAGCGGAACGAGGAGCTCGTCACCGTCTCCCAGCTCGGGCTGTCCAGCAGCATCCGGAGCCAGTCCATTGTCACCCCGTCCGGATCGTCGTTGACGTTGAAGCAGCCGACGACGCCGCAGCGCAGCGTCTCCCACGGCATCCGGTCGTAGCGGTCCCACCCCTTCTGGGCGGTGAAAAAGGCGAGCGGCTCGGCGATCGCCGACCGCAGGTGGTAGGCGAAAATCGCCGGCCCCAGCGCCGGCAGCGCCAGCGCGATCCCGTCCGGGAACCAGCGCCGCGGCTCCAACCGGTACTGCTGCAGGAAGAGGACGGCGAACGGGAGCAGCAGCAGGACACCGTACGATCGCGTCATCGCCGCCAGCAGGCCGACGCCGCCGGCCACCCACCACCGCCCCAGCCGCGCCGCCAGCAGCGCGCCGACCACCAGCAGCAAGAACAGCGACTCGGTGTAGACCGCCGAGAAGAAGAACGCCGTCGGGAAGAGCGCCAGCGCGACCGTCGTCCGCCGGGCGACCGCCTCGTTGAAGTCGACGGCAATGAGCCGGTAGAGCAGGATCAGCGCGCCCGCGAAGGCGACGTGGCTCACCAGGAAACCGACGCTGTCGACCGTCCACCCCGTCAGCCGGCTGCCGTAGTCCATCAGCCACGGGTAGAGGGGCCAGAAGGCGGCCTGAAACTTCGCCTGCCCGAAGCCGGTGTACCCCTCCTCGGCGATCAGCTTGTACCAGGTGCCGTCCCACTGCCGCAGCGGCTCGACCAGCACCTGCGCCAGCCCGGCGAGAGGGGGGGGCACGATCTGGTAGGCCGGGGAGACGATCGGGTTCGGCGTCCCGGACCGGTAGGCGACGCTGGCGACGAGATGGACGACCAGCCAATGGACCGCCGCCACGCTCAGCGGGAAGACGACCGCCGCCGCGTCCCCCCGCGCGCCCGCCGTCCTGCCCGCCCGCGGACCGGCGCCCGACCCCGCCAGGGGAAACCGCAGCGTATCGGCGCTCGCCGTGGAGGCCGCGCCCGCCCCGCCCCGTCGTCGCCCGCGTCCGTCGTGTGCCATGGGTCTAGGGTAAAGGGCCGAGGCCGAACGGGTAAAGGGCAAAGGTTCGCATTGCGGCCTCGGGGAGTGCGGCGCGCCCGGCGGCCGCCGGCGCATGTCCCCTTCGCCGGTCCCCTCGTCTAGAATGCCGCCCTGCGTGCAGGGCGCGATCGCGGGAGGCGACGATGGACCTCGGACTCGCGGGAAAGGCGGCGGTCGTGGCCGCCTCGTCGAAGGGGCTGGGACGGGCGATCGCGACGGGGCTGGCGCGCGAGGGAGCGCTGGTGACGGTCAACGGCCGGGACCCGGAGACGCTGGCCGCAACGGCGGCCGCGATCCGCGCCGAGACCGGTGGCGACGTCATCGAGGTCGTTGGCGATCTGACCGAGCCGGGCACCGCCGAGCGCCTGATCGCGGAGACGGTCGCGCGCCGCGGCGGCCTCGACGCCGTCGTCTGCAACGCGGGCGGTCCCCCGGCCGGCCGCTTCGCGGACTTCCCGGACGACGAGTCGTGGCGGCGGGCGCTGGAGCTGAACCTGATGACGACGCTGCGCCTCTCGCGCGCCGCCCTCCCCCACCTGGAGGCCCGCGGCGGCGGCAGCATCACCAACGTCGTCTCGATCTCCGTCAAGCAGCCGATCGGCCACCTCGTCCTCTCCAACACCGCCCGCACCGCCGTGATCGGGATGGCCAAGACGCTGGCGACCGAGGTCGCCGGCCGCAACGTCCGCGTCAACAGCGTCTGCCCCGGCTCGACCCTCACCGACCGGATCACGAGCCTCGCCGCCACCCGCGCCGAGGCGAGCGGCCGGAGCGTGGACGACCTCCTCGCCGAGGACGCCGCCGCGATCCCGATGGGCCGCCTCGGCACCCCCGAAGAGTTCGCCAACGTCGTCGTCTTCCTCGCCTCCCCCGCCGCCGGCTACGTCACCGGCGTCACGATCCAGGTCGACGGCGGCGCGGTAAAGGGCCTGTTCTGACGGAGGACCGAGGGTTGAGCCGGCGAATCGCCGGTCGGTACCCTGGGGCCTTCCCAGACGCGGGGGGGCCCACCGCCGGTGGTACCCGCTTCCCCGGACTCCGTCTCTGGCATACGTTATGCGCCGCACGGCCGAGCATGGGACCGGCGGTCGCCTCGTTTCGGGAGGGCACTCGACGTGAACAGCAAGCACCTCAAGGGGCTGACCGTCATCAGCATCGCCGACGGCGAGCGGCTCGGCACCATCGACCGGGTCTACCTCGACCCCGCCAGCAAGGAGGTGGTCGGCTTCTCCGTCCGCCACGGCGGCGGCGGCCTCCTTGCCCCGGCCGACGATGCGGCCCCGGAGCTGATCGACGTCGACGACGTCCACGCCCTCGGCCAGGACGCCGTCACCCTCTCCAGCAAGGGGGACATGCGCGGCGACCAGACGCGAGCAATGCTTGACTCCCTGATGGAGCTGGACGACCTGATCAAGCTCAAGACCGTCACCGAGGGCGGTACCTACGTTGGCGACGTCGCCAGCCTGGAACTCGACGACCGCGGCTTCCGCATCCGGGAGTTGGAGGTCTCGCCCGGCTTCTTCAAGAGCAACAGGCACGTCGCCACCGGCCAGGTGATCAGTATCGGCCACGACCTCGTCGTCGTCGCCGACACCGTCCTCGCCGCCGACACCCTCGATTCGGACCAGACCACCATCGACCCCGAGTCGGGCGAGGGCCGCTTCGTCGTCGGCGACGTCACGAAGAGCGAGTAGCCGTTCCCCATTCCCAGACGCGCTCTGCCGTCCCCCGCCTCCCGGAATCGGGGCGGGGCGCCCTCCGGTCGGGTGGTCGGTGCCCGATAGGCGATCTCGGCGGCCGAACCCGCACCGACCGGAAACCCGGTCGCCCCACTTGTCGGATTCGAACCCGACCGCGGTCCCGTCCGTTCTCGACAAGCCCCGTCGTCCGCCCGGGGACGTGGCCGAACTCCTCCGCCCGGAGAAAGAAGCTCCGGCCCGTCCGCTTCGCCCGGGAGTGGGTCAGGTGCGCGGCGTCTCGGCGCGCCGCCACCGGCGTCCCGTCCGTCGCCCCGCCGACTGCGGTCGATCCCGCCGCCGCGATCGCCTCCCGCACGGTCGACCTCCCTCTCCCGTTCTCCCCGGCGGAAAACGTCACCGGCGACCCGAGCTCGACCGTGCCGAGCTCCCGCACCGGCGGCACGTCGAACCGATACCCATCCCCCGGCCGATCGAAGGCCTTCGCGCGGAGCGAGCGGAGAAGGGTTCCGGGCCGCCTCCGCGGAGTCGGTCGTCCCGTTCGGCATTGGGCGAAACCGCCCGGCCACGACACCCGCGCCGCGATCGCCCGGATGGCTGCCGACCGCCGACCGCCGGGATCTCGCGCTCACGCCGCCCCCGCCGTCGCCCCCTCCAGTTCGACCCGCAGCTTGTCCAGCCCCAGCCGCAGCCGCGTCTTGATCGTCCCCAGCGGCGCGCCCACCGTCTCCGCAATCTCCCGCTGCGTCAGCCCGCCAAAGTAGGCGAGGGAGACCGCCTCGCGTTGGGCCGGCGGCAGCGTTGCCAACGCCCCGGTCAGTTCGCCACGCAGGGCGCCCCGCCACGCCTCCTCCTCCACCGTCGGCCCCGCGTCGGCCACCCCGTCCAGCAGGAGCTCCGGCGCCGGCCCCTCCGCCTTCTGCGGCCGGCGGCGGCGCTTGCGCACCTCGTCGATCGCCAGGTTGTGCGTCAGGCTCAGCAGCCAGGTGATCGGTTCGCCCCGCCCCGCCTGGTAGGCGTCCGCCCGCCGCCAGGCGCGAAAGAAGACCTCCTGCAGCACCTCCTCGGCGAGGCCCCGGTCCCCCACGATCCGCAGCCCGAAGGCGAAGACGACCCGCGCGTACCGGTCGTAGAGCGTCGCCAGCGCCGCCTCGTCCCCGGCCGCGACCCGCTCCATCAGGGCGACGTCACCCTCCGGGTCGGGGGATCGCCGCGCCCGCCGCTGCGGCGGGCGGGTCGGTGCTGCCGTCGTCACGATTCGGTGCCGTCCTTCGCGAGCGCCCTCCCGGCGCAGGCCGCCGTTGGCACCCAGTATCCCGGCGCCGCCTGAGGCCCGGCTGAAGCGTTTCTGAACCGGGCCTGAAGACGCGTCCGCGCCCCTCTCGGCCACCCGGATCCCGTCCCGACTCGTCGTCACCGGCGCCCTGCCGCCGCAGCACCCAGCCGCCCGGCCGCCGCTTCCCCGGCGCCCCGCGTCGGTGCCCCGTCGCCGCCGCCCCGCTCCCTTGCCGTCGCGCCGACGCTCATCCGTCATCCGGACGAAGGAGGGATCGCTCCACCGCGGCGCCCGGAAGTATTCCCCAAGCCTCGGGATAGCGGCGACGCGTCGGGTACGTAGCGGGGCACCCGTCGACGTCGCGGCATGCCGACAACGCCGCCGGCGGCGCACCACGGCCTGTTGGTCGCCGGCGGTCGACGCCCGCCCCGTTGCCGCTACCCCCGGACCTGCCCCACCACCTCGTCCCGCACCCGCGCCACGATCCCCTCCGGAAACGGTTGCGGCAGGTAGAGCACCAGGTGCGTCGCCCCCGCATCCACGAAGCCCTGCATCGTCTTCGCCGCCGCCCCCAGGTCGGCGTAGTCGACCCGCTCCTGGACCGAGAGGACGATCTCCCCGGGGTCCCGCCCGATCGCCGCGCAGTGCCCCCGCAGGACGCCGACCTTGTGGGCGAACTGCTCCACCGGCCCCCCGGCAAAGTTCCAGACATCGGCGTGCTTGGCGACCACCCGCAGCGTCAACTGCTCCCCGCCGCCGCCGATCACGAACGGCGGGTGCGGCCGCTGAACCGGCTTCGGCTCGCAGCGCGCCTCCTGCAGCTGGTAGTAGCGGCCGTCGAAGTCGGTCGTGGGCTGGCTGTAGAGGAGCTTGATCATCTCGCACGCCTCGTCCAGCCGCCGGATCCGCTCCGCCGGCGCGTAGAGGGGAATCCCCATGCTGGCGTGCTCGTACTCGTTCCAGCCGGCCCCCAGACCGAGGTCCAGCCGGCCGCCGGCGATCACGTCGACCGTCGCCGCCGTCTTCGCCAGCACCGCCGGGTGGCGGTACGTGTTGCCGACCACCATCAGGCCGACGCGCAACCGCGTCGTCTCGACCGCGTAGGCGGTCAGCAGCGTCCACCCCTCGAAGCAGGGCCCGTTGACGTCGGAGTTGATCGGCGCGAAGTGGTCGAAGAGCCAGGCGTGCTCGAACGCCGGCTCCGCGTCCGCCTCCTTCCAGACCCGCAGCATCTCCTCGTAGGTCGTGTGCTGCGGCGCCGTCTTGATCCCCCACGAAAGCTCCGCCATGGCGCGTCTCCCCCTGCTGCCGACGAACCTCCGGGTGGCCGCGGGCGAGCGACGCCCCGCCCGGCCGCGGTCGCGAACCCGGCCCCCCGCCCGATCATGCACGACGCTCGGGGCGCTGTCGACGGGCCGGACGCGCCGGCGCCGGCCCGTCCGCCCCGCCCGGAGACGGCGATGGTTCGCGGCGCCGCGCGCCGCGCCCGTGGTGGCCCCCCCAAGGGACACAACCCACAACGCCACCGACCTGCCGGAGGCCGCGCCCGCGGTGGTAGCATCGGACCGTGGCCCACGCGCAGACGCGCCGCGGCCCACGCCCCGCCGGCCAGGAGGGAACGCCATCGCCACCCACGCCATCGAGCCGGAGCGCCGCACGCTCCACGGCCACTTCTCACGCGACCTGCCGCCGGCGCTGACGATCGACCCCGGCGACACGGTCCGCTTCCGCACCCTCGACGCCGGCTGGCACATGGAGGGGCCGGACGCGACCGGACGGCCGGGCGCGCGGTTCGCCCCGCTCGATCCCGAGTTGGACGCCGGCCACGCCCTCTGCGGCCCGGTCTTCGTCCGTGGCGCCGCGCCGGGGACGACGCTGGCGGTCGAGATCGGCGAGCTGCGGGTCGGCACCTGGGGCTGGACCGTGGCCGGCGGGCGGGATCTCGGGGGGTACGACCGGATCGGCGCCGGTGCCGTCCTCCCCCAGGCCCGCCTCCGCTGGACGCTCGATCCCGACCGCCTCGTCGGCCGCGATCAGCACGGCCACGAGCTGGCACTCCGCCCCTTCCTGGGCGTGATCGGCACGCCGCCCGACGCCCCCGGCCGGCACCCGACCGCGCCGCCGCGCCCGACGGGCGGCAACATCGATTGCAAGGAGTTGGTCGCCGGCAGCACCCTCTACCTCCCGGTCACCGTCCCCGGCGCCCTCGTCTCCGCCGGCGACGGCCACGCCCGGCAGGGGGACGGCGAGGTCGGCGGCACCGCCATCGAATGCCCGATGGCGCGGGCGGACCTGACCTTCCGCCTCCGCCCCGACCTCCGCCTGACCACGCCGCGCGCCGAGACGCCGGCCGGCTGGCTCACCTTCGGCTTCGCCGAGGATCTGGACGAGGCGACCGCGATCGCGCTCGGGGCGATGCTCGACCTCCTAAGGGAGCGGCACGGCCTGGAACGGTCCGAGGCGCTGGCCCTCGCCAGCCTCGTTGTCGACCTCCGGGTCACGCAAATCGTCAACGGCGTCCGCGGCGTCCACGCCGTGCTGCCCCACGGCGCGCTGCGGTAGGGGAGGTGCTCGGCAGGGCCGGTCCGCTCGCGGGACCTCCCCGCCGTCTTCACGACGGGTTCACGATCCTCAGATACCGTAGATCGCGACGGGGAGGAGCCGTCGGCTGCCGGGGCTTCTCGCGACGAGGCCGACGAGCGGAAGAGTGGGAGGAAACATGGGCGTTCGCGGATACCTCGCGTCGCTACCGGAGCGGACGGCGCGGGCCGCCGTCGCGCTGACCGGCGGCGCGGTGCTGGAGGCGAGCCAGGTGGCGCTGCCGCGGATCGTCCGCGGCTCGCGCCTCTACCAGGCGACGGTCGCCCGGCTGCTCCGGATCATGGTCGAGCTGGTCGGCGGCGTCCGCGGCGTCTACCCGGCCGAGGCGATGTCGGTCCGGGAGTTGACCACGCGCAAGGCGGCCGGCAACGTCGTCGAGCTCGCCAGCATCCTCGCCGTCGGCTGGTCCCCCCTCTGGTGGCTGGCGGCCGCCTCCGACGTGGCGGGCGGCTCCAAGGCGTACCTCAAGACGCTGGTCGGGGAGTTGGAGCAGAGCGGCGTGCTGAAGGGCGGCACCGACGTCTCCTCGTACGAGGACCTCCTTTCCCGCCTGGAGACGGGCTCCGGTGTCCTCGCCGACGCCGTCGACGTTCCCCCGCTGAAGCTGGCCGACGCCCGCGCCTCCTGGGAGACCCTGCAGGGGCAGGCGGAGAACCTGCCGAGCCCCGACGACCTCTCCGGGCTCTACGAGCAGTTGCAAACCGCCGCGAAACGCGACGGCAGCTCCATCGCCGAGGTCTCGGCCGCGGTCGGGCTGGCGGCGGCCCGCGCCGGCGTCGAGCTCGGCAACGTCCACGTCGTCGACTACTACCGGGACGCCCTCAACGCGATCGTCGACGAGGGCCTCCTCCGCTTCCTCCGCCGCGCCGCCGCCCCCTACGCCAGGCAGGCCGGCGCCCACTTCGACCCCAGGGCGACCACCTACACCGACCGCCTCCTCGCCTGGGCCGGGCCACGGCTGCCCTGGGCCGAGGACGCCGCCCCGCCGCAGCGCGGCCAGGGAGCGCCGGACGGGCCGAGCCCCGCCGTCGTCATCGCGGCGGGGACGGGTGAGCGGCCACCGGCCGGGCCGATCGGCGCCGATGTCCGGGACGGGAACGCGGCACCGCCCGGCGTCGGCTAAGCGGTGTGCGAAGGCGTCATCAACCCGCCAGTGGAGGGGCCGGCCCGCGGGTCTGCCCCCGCTCGCGACCACCAGGCACACCGGGCGACGACCCCTTCGCCCGCCGGGGTGTGCGGGCACGCTCTGGCGTGGGCGATACGCCCGGCCGCGACCACCGGTACGAGAGCTGACGATGCCCGATGAGTCGGTCTTCAGGAGCGGCGCCCCACCCACGGTCCGATCCCGCCTGATCGCGGACCTGCGGGCGCTCGGCGTCCGGCCCGGCGGCGTGCTGATGGTCCACGCCCGGATGAGCGCCCTCGGCTGGGTCGTCGGCGGAACCGGCACGGTCGTCCTCGCCCTCCTCGACGCGCTCGGGCCGAGCGGCACGCTGATGGCCTACGCCGGCTGGGAGGACGATCCCTTCGGCATGGACGACTGGCCGGACGCCTGGCGAGCCGCCTACGCCGCCGAATTGCCCCCCTTCGACCCGGCCACCGCCGAGGCCGTCCACGCCAACGGTCGGCTGCCCGAGCGCATCCGAACCTGGCCCGGCGCCGTCCGCAGCCGCCATCCCGAGGCGGGGATGGTTGCCGTCGGCCCCCGCGCCGCCTGGCTCACCGCCGACCACCCGTGGGACGACGCCTACGGCGCCGGCTCGCCCCTCGCCAAGCTGGTCGCGGCCGACGGGCAGGTACTGCTGCTGGGGGCGCCGCTCGACACCCTGACCCTGCTCCACCACGCCGAGGCGACGGCCCGCGTCGCGGATAAGCGGCGGGTCGTCTACCGGATGCCGCTGCTCGAGGCGGGCCACACGGTCTGGCGGGAATTCCGCGACATCGACACCTCCCGCGGCGCCTTCCCCTACGATGCCGTCGCGGAGGAGATCGCGGCGGCCCCCGGCCTCCGCGCCGGTGAGGAGGAGTTCGCGGCCATCGCCCGTCTCGCCCTGACGGCCGGGATCGGCCGGGCCGGGCGCGTCGGGGCAGGCGAAAGCCACCTCTTCCCGGCACCCGAGCTGCACCGGTTCGCGGAGGGGTGGATGGAGGCACGGTTCGCCGGTGCGCCCCTTGCCGACCACGGCCGCGCCGGCTGAGGGGGCGGCCCATGGCGGGTGTGACCGGGGGCCGCGGCGACACCGCGCGGTTTGGCGCCTTTCTGGCCGACTGGGAGGCCGTCGGCGCGCCGCTCGGCGGTGAAGCGGTTCCGGACGGGACGGCAGGAGGGCTGGGGCGAGCGCCATGCCCGGCAGGGCCGCCTTGGCACGCGCTTCGCACGAATCGCCCGCGCCCATAGCCGGTTGCGTTTGGTGGACGGGCTGGACGACCTCGTCGACCTCGACGAAGCATCGGTCTCGCGGCGGATGGCGGAGGCGCCTGCGTAAGTCCGGGAGCGGCACGATCGCTCCCGGCGCGCCCGGCGGCACGTCCGGGAGCCGCTAATCCGCGAGCAGGACGAGCGCGACACCCTGCGCGACTGCTTGCTCGACGCTAGACGCCGCCTCTCCGGCCCGCCCTTTCCGGCCTGGCTGGCGATCCCGACCGGCGGCGCCGTGATGGCGGAGAAGGCCGCCCGCCTCTGGGTCATCGATGCCGCGGAGGCGCAAGCGGCCACGGGCGCCGACCCCTCGCTACCAGCCCTCTCGCCGCACTCCGAGGTACAACCCGCGCCCAAGCGGCCCGCCAGTGTCGTGGACGACGTCGAGGCCAGCCCCTCGGAACGCCGCTAGGTACTCGTCGTGCGTGAAGAGCCCCATCTCGTGGCGCTCCTCGAAACGCTCCACCCCGTTCGGCGTCGCCACGAGGTAATGGATGTCGAGGATCGACACGGTTGCATTGGCCGAGCTGACGAGCACCCGGGCGATCTTGAGGTCGGGCCGATCGAGGAGGTCCGCCGAGAGCCGGCCGGGCTCCCAGACCTCCGGCGTGAACCACGGCTCGACCAGGACCACGCCCCCGTCGACCGCGTGCCGTGCCAGGTTGGCGACCGTCCGGCGCAGCCCTGGCAGCGTCCGGGCGTAGCCAATCGAGGAGCCGAGGCAGACGACGGTCCCGAATTGACGCCCGAGCGCGAAGTCGACCATGTCGGCCTCGTGCAGTTGGACGCCTGGCAGCTTGCGCCGGGCGACCGCCAGCATCGCGGCGTCGAGGTCGACCCCCTCGACCGCGTAGTGCCGCCGGAAAGGGACGAGGTAGGCGCCGGTGCCGCAGGCAACGTCGAGCAGCGTGGCGTCGCGCGTCCGGGCGTGCTGCCCGATCAGGGCACGCAGGCGCTCGGCGTTGGCCACGGCATCGTGCCGCTCGCCGAAGATCGCGTCGTAGAGGGCCGCCGACTCGGTGAACACCCGTCCTTCCTCGCCCATCGCGCGGCCCCGGGACCGACCCCCGCTTCGACCGACGCCGGTCCGCCCCCGAGCGGACCTTAGAGCTCCGCCAGGCCGCCGGCGCGGGTCAGGTTCGCGAAGCGGCTGACGCCGTCGACCTCGCTGATCTGCCAGACCTCGTCGAAGATGGCGGAGAGCTGGACGTCCTCGACGTGGCTGATGATGAAGAGCTGGCGGAACACCGCGGTGCCCGCGGCGAGGGTGCCGAGGGTGGTCAGGACCTGGGCGCGGCGGTCGGCGTCGAGCGAGCCGAAGACCTCGTCGAGGACCAGGAAGCTGGGGGGGTGGGCGGCCTGACCGCCGACGAGGCGGGAGAGGGCCAGGCGGGCGGCGAGCGCGGCGACATCCCGCTCGCCGCCGGAGAAGGCTTCGACCGGGAACTTCTCGTCCTCGTCGTAGAGGGTCAGCCCGTAGTTCTCGTCGAAGGCGACCCGGTCGTACTTGCCCTGCGTGATCGCGCCGAGCAGCTCGCCGGTGTGCTCGGCGAGCTGCGGGGTGACGCGGCCGGCGACGTACTGGTCAAAGCGGGTGAACTCCCGGTACATCCGCTCGAGCTCGTCCGCCTCCCGCCCCCGGCTCTCGGCCCGCTGGGCGAGGGCGGCGACGCGGCCCTGCTCGGCCAGCAGCGCGTCCCGCCGCCCGATCTCCTCCCGCAGCGCCGTCTGGGCCGCGCTCTGGGCCCGGGCGGCCTCCCGCTCCGCCCCGAGGGCGGCCTGCTCGGCTTCGTCCGCCCGAGCGAGGGCCGCGGGGTCGAAGCCGAGCGCGCCTCGCTCGGCCTCGACGCGGGCCCGCTCCGCGCCAAGCCGCTCGATGTCGGCGGCGGCGGCGGTCCGCTCCGCCTCGTGGCCGGGGCGGCGGAGGAGTTCGTCGTCGATCTGGGCGACGCGGGCGGCGGCGTCGGTCGCCGCCTTCAGGGCGCGCTGGGACGCGGCGTGCGCCTCCGGATCGTAGGCGACGGGGCCGAGGGCGGCGACGGCGGCCCGCGCGGTCTCCGCCTCCTCGGCGGCGCGGCGGGCATCGTCCCCGATCTTGCGGAGCAGGGGCAAGGCACGATCGATCCGCTGGAAGAGGGCGGCGCGCTTCTGGGCCTCCGCGACGCGCTCGACGGTCGGTTCGCCGTCGAGGCCGGCGCGGTCGAGGGCCGCGGCGCACGCGTCGACGAGGCGATCGTGGCGGGCCTTCGCGTCCGCCGTCGTCGTCGTGCCCTGCGCGATCCGGCCATCGACCTTGGCGACGGCACGGGCGCGCTCCGCCGCCGTCTGCTCGGCTCCCTCGGCGGCGGCGGCGACCGATTGCGCCCGGGCGCGCTCCCCGGCCATCGACGCCTCCTCGCGCTCCAGTTCGCCGATCCGCTCCTCCAGCGTCAGGATCATGAAGCTGGCCTCTGCTTCGCCGAGCGGGCGACCGCAGCTGGGGCATGCCTCGCTGGCGGCGGCGGTGCGGAGGGCGGCAAGGCTCGTCGCCGCCTGGCGGCGGGTGGTCGCGGCGGCGGCGGCGCGGGTCTGGGCGGCCTGGGCGGCGGCTAAAGCTCCCTCCCGCTCGGCGCGGGCCCGCGCCGCGGCGGCGTCGGGGTCGTCGTCGGCGACGAGGGCGGCGCGCTCGGCCCGGAGGCGGTCGAGGACGGCACGGTATTTCTCCCAGGTGGTTCTCGCCTCCGATCGCTCGTCGACGAGTCGGCGGCAGCTCGAAAGCGCCTCGGCATGGGCGCAGGCGTCGTCGACGTCGAGCCCGGCAACGACGGCGACCAGCCGATCGGCGGCGGCGATTGGCTCGGCCGCGTCGGCCGGGGTCCAGCCCCAGCCGGGCACCTCCTCGCCGCCCGGTCCGGCGCTCACGACCTGGCGGCCGAGCGCCGTCGCGGCGGCCCGGCTGGCCCGCTCCGCCCGCGCCGCCGCCTCGTCGAGGCCGAGGCGGCGGCGGTTCCGCTCCCGCTCGGCCTCGTGGGCGGCGACGGCAGCCAGCCGCTCCGGCTCGGCGGCGGCCAGGGGTGCCAGCCCGGCGCGGGAGGCGGCGGACTCGTCGAGGCGGTGGAGGGCCTCGTCGGCGGCGCGGCGGCGGGCGGCGGCGGCGCGCTCGTCGCCGCCGATCCGCTCCAGCGCTTGGGCCAGGGCGGCGTCCCGGCGCTCCAACGCCTGCCAACGGGTCTGCTCGGTGCGGGCGACCGTGTGCGCCTCCGTCGCGGCCGCGAGGCGGGCGGCGGCGGCGGTGGTCGCGCTCTCCTGGGCGGCGATGGCGACCTCGGCTGCCTCCCGCTCGGACGGGAAGTCACGGCCGGCCGACTGCTCCTCGTACTGGAGTCGCAGGCCGCGGGCTTCCGCTTGGGCGCGGCTGCGCTCCTCGCCGATCGTCTTCTGGGCGTCCCGGATCGTCTCCAGGCCGAGCAGGCGGCCAACTTCCACCCGGCGCTCCGTCTCCTTCAGGCTGCCGAAGAAGCTCAGCTCCTTCTGACGGGTGAAGAAGGTCGAAACGAAGGCGCGGTGGCCGAGGCCGACCAGCTTGCGGGCGACGTAGTCCGTCACCTGGCGGGTGCCCTGGACGATCGGCTCCGACGGCCGGTCCTCGCGGTAGATCGCGCCGTTCGCCACCTTCCGCTTCAGGGTCCGCTCCACCGAATAGCGGACGCCGTCGCGCGCGTCCTCCAGGACGACCGTCACCTTGGTCTGCCCGACGCCGCCGCGGGGGGGGACGTCGGCGTTGGCGATCGTCGCCGGGTTGTAGAGGCACCACTCGATCGCCTCGAAGAGGGTCGTCTTGCCGACGCCGTTGGCGCCGATGACGGCCACGATGCCGCTCTGAGGCGGCTCGATCAGGTGCTCCCCCAGGAACTGCTTGTAGTTCTCGATCCGCAGCTCGGCCAGGATCACGCCGCGTCGTCCTCGCTCGCCGTCGCCTCGGCAGCGCGCATCGCGTCGACCAGGGCGCGGTCCCCCCGCTCCCGGAAGGCGGCGGCGAAGGGGGCGTCGTAGCCCTGGGCGGCGACCTGCTCGTCGACGAAGGCGCCGAACAGTGCCCGCAGATCGGCGAGCGGCGAGTCGGCCGCGCCCCGCTCGAAGGGGGCCAGCAGGTCGGCCGGGGAGTAGACCTGGAGCGACCAGACGAGATCCGTCGTCTCCCGCCTCAGGATCGCCTCCGCCTCGCGGCGGATCGGGCGCGGCGTGTGGCGCAACTCGACGCGGACCATCGCCTCCGGCAGCTCGAGCGCGGCGAGGCGGTCGAGCACGACGCCGGCGAGCTCCTGGGCGTCCCGCTCCTCCCCCTCGATCGGGTGCAGCGTCTTCATCGGCCGGATCCCCGGCAGGGGAACGTGCACCACCTCCGGCGGAGCGTCCGGACCGTCCAGGGTGACGAAGAGGAAGCCGGGCGTGGCCGGCTCGTCACCCCAGCCGGTCCGCTCGGTGCTGCCGCTGTAGAAGGCGTTGTGCCCCTGGTCCCCCCAGAGGTGGTAGTGGCCGAGGGCGACATAATCGAAGCCGGCGTCGAGCAGGACGCCGCTCAGCGTCTCCTCCCCCGGCTCGTGCTGGTGCCCCCCGCGCAGCTTCACCCCCGGCGCCAACCCGTGGGTGACCAGCACGTTGCGCCGCCCCAGCTCCGGGAAGGGAACGGGAGGGTTCGGGTTGGCCAGCGCGCCGTGGGGGACGGCGTGGAGCGTCAGATCGAGCGCGTCGAAGCGCGCCTCCTCCAGCTCGTACCCCGCGGCGAACGTCACCCCGGGCAACGCCATCTCCAGGAGGTCGAACGCCGAGCCGGTGGTCCGTAGCCGCGGCGTGTCGTGGTTGCCGCCGATCACCAGAGACGGCAGGCCGGCGGCTTCGATCCGGCGCATCTGCCGCACGAAGCAGCGCAGCGCCGCCCACGACGGCCGCGTCTGGTGGAAAACGTCGCCGGCGTGGATCACCAGGTCGACGTCCGCGGCGACGATCGCGTCGACCGCCGCCTCGAAGGCGCGCTCCACGTCGACCGCTCGCTGGTTCCGCCCCGTCTCCGGATCGGCGCGGCCGAAGGCGCGGTAGCCGAGGTGGGTGTCGGCGAGGTGGGCAATGCGGAGGGGTCGGCTGATCGTCATCGGTGGTGCCATTGTAGCGCGGGGCTGGGCAGAGAGGGGGCGCGTTGGCGCTGCACGGTGTTCACCGACCCGCCCGTCTGCCGGGTCGCTCGCCTCGCCGTCGGGGCCGACCCGCGCGACCGCCCCGCCGCGGGTCGACGGCCGAACGCGCCCGCCACGCCGTTCCCGGTGCGTCTCCTCCCGGCGTTAGGGAAGGGCAGACCCGGAGGTCTGCCCCTACCGCCGCCCCAGGATGGCGGCCTCGCCCGGCGGGACGGACGCCGCCGATCGATGATCACCCGCGTACCCGTGCCTTCGCCCGCCGGATCGCATCCTGTGCCATCGCCCACGGGTCGGTCCGGCCATTGCCGTCCCTGGCGCGGAGGGCACGCTCGATCTGGAAGGCGATCTGCTCGGCGTCCTTGGGGTCGAGGCCCTCGGCGGCGGTGCGGACGGCGTGCTTGGCGGGGGCGCGGTCGCCGAGGTGGCGCTGGAGCAGCTTGAAGAGGGCGTCGCCCGGGTGGGCGCCCGGACGGGCCGTGCCCGCCTCCGGGTTGAAGACGCGCTGGCCGGCCATGCCGGGGATCGTCGGCGGATAGGGGAAAGCGCCGAAGAGGGGGGAGCGGAAGTGGGCGTGGCGGACGAGGAGGCGCCCCTTCGGCAGGCCGAGCAGCTCCGCCTTGACCGTCTCCGAGAGGGAGCGGTAGGCGGCGTTGGTGATCTCCTCGTCGCCGACCCGGCCGTAGAGGGCCGTGCCGCAGTTACCCAGGATCTCGTCGTCCACCTTGGAGCGGAACTGCTGGGCGCCAAAGAGGACGACGTTCAGGTGGCGGCCGCGGGCGGCAATATCGACCAGGGTGTCGCGCAGACCCCCCTGGCCGCCGCCGGGGGCGTACTTGTTCAGCTCGTCGACGAAGACGACGACCTTGTCGACGCCGAGCTTCTCCTGCTCGGCGCGGCGCCAGAGCTTGGTGATGACGGAGGAGACGAGCAACTCCTGAACCTCGGTGTTGCAGCCGGCGATGTCGACGACGCGCAGCTCCTGGTCGGAGAAGGCGTCGTCGACCTGGGGCAGGGCGCCGTAGTCGACGAGGCTGCGGGAGAGGAGGCCGCCGAACTTCTCCGGGAGGCCCTGGAAGCGGTTGCGCGCCTTCTGGATCGTGAACTTGTGGTGGCTGTGCCAGTCGTTCGGGGCCGGCTCCTGGGCGAAGTGGTCGTCGATCTCGGCGAAGAGGGCATCAAGCTGGTGGAGGGAGGCGATGCCGCGGGTGCGGATCTCGTAGACGAGGCCGGAGAGCTTGTCGTCGAGGTCGCCCCGGTCGAAGACCTTGTGCGGTGCCCAGAGGAGCGGCTCCAGCGGCCAGAGGATCGGGTAGACCACGCCGTCGGCCTCGCGGGGGAGGGCGCGCAGGGTGTTGAGCGCGGCGGCGTGGCGCCCCTGGTCGAGGTGGACGGCCTGGCCCCCCTTCGCCTCCGGTGCCTGCCCCGGCTTGAAGGGGGCGAAGATCCTGAAGTTGGCGAACGGCCGCGGCTCCACCCCCAGCGCCGCGTAGGCGGCCAGGTCCGCCTCCCGCCACGGCTTGGCGCCGGCCGCCAGGTACGCCTCCTCCAGGCCCTCCTCGGGCTGGGCCGGCTTGTCGAGCCAGAGGAGATCGGGGCCCTTGACGTTGAACATCAGGGCGGCGACCTTCTGGCCCTCGCCGCGCAGCTTCTGGAAGACGGCGCTGGTCAGGAAGAGGGCGTGGCTCGTCTTCGTGGCGAGGCCGGACTGGCCGGTCCAGTTGGCGTGGCCCGCCTCCGGGCCGAGCAGGTAGTCGCCGTCGAGCCAGATCGGGGCGCGCTGGAAGCGGACGTTCCCGAGGTCGTCCCGAAGCTCCTCCCCCGCTTCGTCCCGCTGGGCGTTGCCGTTGGTGTGCATCAGGGCGGGGATGGCGGGGCCGCTGAAATCGTCCCGGCCGAGGGCGTAGTCGATGGCGGCGGGCGTCGCGAAGTAGACCGCCCCGCTGACGGCGGGGCGGTGGGAGTCGACATCGTCGCGGAGGTGCTTGGTGGCGAGGACGTTGACGGTGAAGACCAGGATCTCCGGGCGCAGCGTGGCGAGCTGGGCCTCGAGCGCCTCCTCGCCGTGGCGATCGAAGTAGTCGTCGAGGAAGCTCTTCAGGTCGGAGAAGCGGCGCGGCTCGTCGACGACGCCGACCACGGCCGCCTCCTCCGAGAAGGCGACCACGATGTGGCCGACGTCGAGCGAGCGCGCCCCGTCCGCCGCCCAGATGCAGAAGGCGTGAGCGCCGGCCGGTTCCCGCTCGCTGCCGACGACGCGGCCGATCGGCCCGGTCCGGGTGTCGATCAGGGCGGCGAAGTGCTCGGTGAGCGGGGCCGGTTCCGGCGCGGCGGCCTCGGCGTCCGGCAGGCCGTCGTACCGGCCGTTGGTGTCGGTGATCGTGGTCAGCATCGGCCCCGGCTCCGATCGTAGCGACGCGATACCGGCCCGCGACCCGCCGTCATCCCCCAAAGGGAGCGACCGATCGCGCCCCGACCATCGTTCCAACCCTTCATCCCCGATCACGCCCCGGGCCACCCCCGCGTGTCCGCCTCCAGGCGGCGCTTGAGGATCCGCTCCAGATAATGGACGGGGTAGAGGAGGGTCGCCCAGCGGGCGTCGGCGACGGCGCGCGGGGTGCGCTCGGCCATCAGCCAGGCGGAGAGCTCGTCGATGCGGGCGGTCTCGCGGACATCGGGGCCGGCCTCGATCCGGATCAGGGCGTGTCGGGCGTCCAGACCGGCGGCATCCCAGAGGCGGAGGTACCAGAGGGTGCGGGCGTCCGGGCCGGGGCCGCCGCCCTCCGGGTCGAGCCCCACCCCGCGGAAACGGTCGGTCGGGTGGAAGGCGGTGGTCCGATGGCCGGGGAGGAGGCCAAGCAGGGTCTCGGCGTCGCCGCCGCCGAGGTAGGTGTCGGCGAACTGCTTGACGAGACCGATCGCCCGCGGCACCGCGGTGTGGAGGCGCCCGTCGACCACGATCCACTCCTCGTCGACGGCGGGCGTCGGGTTGGCCGCCCAATCGCGGAGCAAGTCGCTCTCGAGCGTGTTGCGCACCTTGAGACCGGCGGCGTAGGCAAGCTCGACGAGGCGCGCGTAGTCGGCGACGACGGGCTCGGCGGCGTCCGGGGCCTCCGACGGGTCCAGGGCGAGGGTGTCGACGATGCGGCCCCCGGCGGCTTCGATCCGGTCGATGATCGGCGAGAGGCGCGGGTCGTCGAGGCGGCGCGGGATGAGCCAGGCATGCTCCAACCGGAGCGTGCCGGGCACGATGTCGCAGCGGCCCGCCGCGTCCCGCCGGAGGACGGCGGCGGCGGCGATGGTGGCGATCACCGGCGCGAGGCCGACGCGCCAGCACGGCAGGGTCCGCTGGGCGCCGTCCAGAAAGTAGCGGAGGCGGGACGCGCCGACCGGCAGCGGGGCGACCGGCCGCGCCTCGATCGGGCCCTCCAGCGGCTCCACCCCGGCGGAGCGGGGGGCTGGCCGGGCGCCCACGTCCGGGACGCCGGCCATTGCCAGTTCCAGCGACGGCGCGCGGCGCATATCGGCCATCGGCACGCCGTCGCGTGCCAGCTCCGCGTGGAGCCGGGCGACGCGGTCGGTGAACGAGGCGGTCGCGGCCGAGAGGGGGGAGACGCTCACCGGCGGATGACTCCCAGATCGAGGGCGCGGCGCGGCGCGCATGTACGAACACATCGAACGGGCGTTCAGTATAGCGCAGGGCGGGGAGGGGCAACGGGACGCGGGGCGGACGGGCCGTCTCCCCCGGAGCGCAGCGCCGCCCGGAGCCGAAAGCGCCCGGGCCGAGCCCCGAACGCCGGCCCAGGGCGGCTCAACGCGGTGTCACCGTCGTCCCGCGTGGCTCGTCCCACCGCACCCGCCGAAGGCGTTCCCAGACAGGCGCCGTGCGTGTCCCCCACCGGCAGGCAGCGGATCGGCTCCCCCTGCCCCGAGCCGGAGGACCGGTAGCGCAGGATTTTCGAGCGTCGTCGGCCCCCTTCAGAGGGCTTCGTTCGTCTCGCCCGTGGGTGTGAATCCCGGGCGACGCCGGCGCCTAGGAGCACGTCGTTACCGCCGCCGCCCGCCGTCCGCGAACGGACCGCGAGATCGCGGTGCCCCCGCCGTCACGCGCAGGGCCGCGCCATCTCGGCGATCGTCACGAAGCGGTAGCCCTTGGCCCGGAGGCGCTCGACGATCCAGGGGAGGGCGACCCCGGTCGACTCGGCGCTGGCCGGGGCGTCGAGGTGGAACTCGACGATGGCGCCGTCCTGGACCTTGGGGACGACGTTTTCCCAGACCCGGTCGGGGTCGGCCCCGTAGTCCCAGTCGCCGGCGGGGAGGGTGTAGCCGACCGGGAGGTAGCCGGCGCGGGCGATCAGGCCGTTGACCCGCTCGTCGGTCTCGGCGGCGTAGGGGGTGAAGTAGGGCTCCGGCGGCTTGCCGATCGCCCGCTCGATCGTCGCGGCGGCGGCGCGGATGTCCGCCTTGACGGCCTCGTCGCCCCGGTCGGTCAGCTTGACCCGCTCGGCGCCATGGCTGCCGATCGGGAAACCGCCCTGCGCGATCCGCTGCAGCAGGTCCGGGTGCTCATCCGCCCACCAACCCATCGGAAAGACGGTCGCGGGGATGCCGTCCGCCTTGAGACGGTCGAGAATCTCGATCCGGTTCTCGAAGCCGACCCCGACGTTGAAGATGAACGCCACCCGGTTGCAGCCGGGCAACCCCTGGCGCAGCTCCGGGGTGCCCCCCTCCGCCGTGGCGACGTAGAGGGCGAAGGCGTAGCCGGCGACGCCGCCCCGCTCGACCGGCACGAAGCCGTCCTTCGCCGGCCCGGTGACGAGGAGCCGCTCGCCGAACTTCGCGATGCCGACCACGGAACAGTCCGCTTTCGGGCAGGCCCTGATGTTGACCCCGGCGGGGGCGCCGACGATGGTCCCCTGGACGGGGGCGGGAGAGGGTGCGAGCGACGGGTTCTGGAGGCCGGATGTGGGTGATGGCGTGGTGGCAGCCACGGGCGCGCTCCCGGCCGTGGCGATCGACGGCAGGAGCAGGAGCGCCCCGAGCAGGACGAACAGGGGCGCGAGCCGGCTTGGGATCATCGGCGAGTGTTCCTTCGTCGGGTCTCGTCGCGTGCGGTGGCGCGCGGGCGTCGGCTCGTCGCTCGGTCCGTCGGTCGGCGACCGATCGGGCCTCGGAGGCGCCGGCGACGGTAGCAGACGGGAAGGCCGGGGGTCAACGCACTAACCGGATGGCGCATCGATGCCCGCCGGCCCAAGGCGGGAAGCCCCACCCCCGCAACACCGCGTTGGGTGGCGTTCGGCACAGTCCCCGCCCGGGACCGGGGCGTTGGCGAACCCGACGCCAATGACCGCCGCCGAGCCGTTCGCAATGCCCGACGACGGGCATCGCCACAGGCCGATCGCGGGGCTGCGGCACCGGAAGGCGCCGGCGAGGACGGAGCACGGCGGGGTCGGGGAGGAGTTTGCCATCCCTCCGGAGTCGTTCGGTCGCGGACGTGGCCCGAGCCGGGACTATGCTCCCGATACCGGGTCCTTCCGGTCGCAGGATCCCGACACCTTCCTCGCGCCCCACGTCGCCTTCTCGTGCCGACCGACCCCCGCCCCGTTCCCGGAGGAGGGGATGCCAGGGGGTCGTTCCCGACCGTGCGGTCGGGGTCGTCTCCCCGTTCGACACCCAGTTGGCGGTCGACGCACCGGTCGCCCGCGACCTAGCCGCCGGGGCCAGGCTCGTTCGGGTGGCCTCCCCGGGGACACCCCCGCCATCGCCGGCCACGCGCCGGGGCAATCCGTTCGCCTCCTCGGAGAGGGGGACGGCCCCGACGGCGGCGACGGCCTTCCAGCCCCCTGCTCCCCGTCGCCGACGTCGTTCCCTCATCCCGCGTCGGTCGCGAGCCCGATCCGCTGCGCCCCCCTTTCGGCCCCCTCCGCGCGGTGGTAAGCTCACCGGCCGATTCCGGCGAGGGGTCACGGGGCGGGGGCGGATGGCGGAGCAAGGGGCGGGCGCCGGCGCGGCGAAGGCGTGGGGCGGGCGGTTTGCGGCGACGCCGGACGCGCGGCTGGAGGCGTTCAACGCCTCGGTCGGCTTCGACGTTCGGTTGATCCGCGAGGACATCCGCGGCTCGGTCGCCCACGCCCGGATGCTCGGCCGGCAGGGGATCGTCCCCGCCGAGGACGCGGCGGCGATCGAGGCCGGGCTCTGGCGGGTCTGGGACGAGGCGGAGGCGGGGTCGCTCGCCTTCTCCCTCGCCGACGAGGACGTCCACACCGGGGTCGAGCGGCGCCTGCGGGAGTTGGTCGGTCCCGTCGCCGGCAAGCTGCACACGGCGCGCAGCCGCAACGACCAGGTCGCGACCGGTTTCCGGCTCTGGACCAAAGGGGCACTGTTGGCGCTCTCCGCCGGCGTTCTCGACCTGCGGGGGGCGCTGCTCGACGTCGCCGCCGCCCACGACGGCGTCGTCATCCCCGGCTACACCCACCTCCAGCGGGCGCAGCCGGTCCTCCTCGCGCACCA
>CADCWL010000102.1 GCA_902806405.1 uncultured Thermomicrobiales bacterium
CGGCCGAGGATGGCGAGGGTTTGGCGCCGCTGCTCGCCGCCGTCGTGCAGGATGATGATCGCACCGGGTCGGGCGTGGCGGAGGATGTGGTGGGAGACGTACCACGTCGATCGAATGTGGGTGTCGTAGGCGTAGGCGGAGCCGAGGGCGCAGCGGTAGTTGTGGCGGCGGAGCTGGGCGAGCATCCGGCGGTTGAACCAGCCGGAGCCGGGGCGGAACCAGCGGACCGGGCCGAAGGGGGCGAGGAGGTCGTGCGTTTGGCGGAGCTGGCGCTCGAACTCGTCGGGGGGGAGGCGGATGCTCGGGGCGTCGGTCAGCAGGTGGTTGCCGAGTTCGTGCCCCTCCGCGACGAGCCGGCGGAGGATCGTCTCATTGCCCGGGACGTGGCCGCCGAGGAGGAAGAAGGTGGCGCGGGCGCCGTGGGCGGCCAGGACATCGAGGATGGCCGGGGTGAGGGCGGGGTGCGGGGCGTCGTCGATGGTGAGGGCGACGAGGGGCTCTTGGGTGTCGACGGAGAAGAGGACGTCTGGGTGGCGGCGGGCGAGCCAGCGGACGACGGGGCCGGGCCGGACGACGGCCGCCGCGGCGACGAGGGATAAGCCGAGGGGAACCGCGAGGAGCCTACGCACGCCGGGAGGCGCCTGACCGGTTCCGTATCGCCGAATATCGGTCGGTGGCCCCGGCTGTTGAAGGCTGTGGTGCCACGTCTCGGCGAATTATGCGCCCCACGTCCGCTCCAGCACCCGCGCCCAGTTCTCCCAGCAGATGCCGCGCAGCGTGGCGTCGTCGTAGCCGCGTCCGCGCAGTTCGTCCAGGAGGCGGGGGAGGGCGGTGACGTCGCTGAGGTCGTTCGGCATGGTGGCGCCGTCGAAGTCGGAGCCAAGGGCGACGCCGTCGGGGCCGAGGTGGGCGATGAGGTGATCGAGGTGGTCGGCGAGGAGGGAGAGGGGGGTGGCGGGGTCGACTCGGCCGTCGCGGCGGAGGAAGCCGACGTGGAAGTTGAGGCCGACGACGCCGCCGCTCTCCTTGACGGCGTCGAGCTGCTTGTCGGTCAGGTTGCGGCTGGACGGGGAGAGGGCGTGGGCGTTGGAGTGGGTGGCGACGAGGGGGGCGTCGGTGAGGGCGGCGACGTCCCAGAAGCCGGCCTCGTTCAGGTGGGAGAGGTCGAGCATGATCCGGAGCTTGTTGCAGGCGCGGACGAGCTCCTTGCCGAGGTCGGTGAGGCCGGGTCCGATGTCGGGGGAGGAGGGGAAGGCGAAGGGGACGCCGGTGGCGAAGCGGTTGGGGCGGGACCAGGTGAGGCCGAGCGAGCGGAGACCGGCTTGGTGGTAGACGTGGAGGGCGTCCAGGTCGGGGTCGATCGGTTCGGCGCCCTCGAAGTGGAGCTCCATGGCGAGGGCACCGTCGGCGAGGCAGCGACGGATGTCGGCGGCGGAGCGGACGACTCGGGCGGCGCTGGCCGATTCGGCTTCGAGGCGGAGGAGGGCGGCGACGCTCCGCATCGCCTCGCGCTGGGCGTGCTCCAAGGGCATCGGTGGGGGAAGGTTTGTGGGGTCTCGGTAGCGGGCGACGGTGCGGGCGGCGCTCGCGGATGAGTCCTCCCTCGGGGAGGTGGGGTCGGTAGGGGACGCGGCCGGGTCGGGGTCACGGACGAAGACGGCGAAGAAGCCGCCGGCGAGGTGGCCGGCGCGGGCGCGGGGGAGGTCGATGTGGCCGGTGTCGCTTTCGGCGAAGAAGGAGCGGCCGGTGGCGGCGAGGCTGAGGAGGGTGTCGTTGTGGCCGTCGAAGACGGGGATCGGGGCGGTCTCGGGGATCGGGCCGGCGGCGGTGGCGGTCACGGGTCCTCCTCGGTGCCGGTCGGCGGCGGGCGTTTGGGTATGATGCACCAGGTTTGGGCACGGGGCGACGGGGAAGCGGTGGGAGGGGAGCGCGAGCGACGCGTCGTGCGCTCCGCGGCGACCGCGGCGCTTTGATCTTCCGAGGAGGTGAACACGATGGCGGAGGCGGCGGGGCAGGTGACGACGCAGGCGGCGACCGGGGCGCTGGCGGGGAAGGTCTGCGTGGTGATGGGGGTCCAGAACCGCTGGAGCATCGCCTACGCGATCGGGGAGGCGATGGCGGCGGCAGGGGCGCGGTTGGTGCTGACCTACGTCGACGACCGCGCGAAGCGGGACGCGGACGCGCTGATCGGGCAGGTGCCGGACGCGCGGGGCTACGCCTGCAACGTGGAATCGGACGAAGAGCTGGTGGCGCTGGGGGAGGCGCTGGGGCGGGACTACGGGCGGGTCGACGCGCTGGTCCACTCGATCGGCTTCGCGCCGGCGGCGGCGATGAAGGGGCGCTTCCTGGAGACGACGCGGGACGATTTCAAGGTGACCCACAGCGTGAGCGTCTACTCCCTGATCGCGGCGGCGCGGGCGGTGGCGCCGCTGATGACGGACGGCGGGAGCATCACGACGCTGACCTACATCGGGTCGGAGCGGGTCTTCCCGCAGTACAAGGTGATGGGGGTGGCGAAGGCCGCGCTGGAGGCGACGGTCCGCTACCTGGCGGCGGACCTCGGTGAGGAACGGATCCGGGTGAACGCGATCTCGGCGGGGCCGCTGAAGACGGCGGCGGCGCGCGGCATCCCCGGCTTCGCCGACATGCACGGTCAGCTCCTGGAGAAAACCCCGCTCAAGGAGGGGTTCGACGCGGAGAAGGTGGCGCGGACGGCGGTCTTCCTGGCGGGGGCGGGGGCTGCGGCGATCACCGGGGAGACGCTGCACGTCGACAACGGGTACCACGCGATGGGGATGTAGGCGGGAGCGGTCCGTCACCCGCCGCCCGGGTCGTCGTCGGTCGAGCGAACCCGAAGGGTGGTCGCGTCGATGGCCGTGAGGAGTGCACGGGCGTCGGGCCAGAGTTCGACCCCGCGATCGCGGGGAAGGATTGCGAGGAGGCTGTTGTCGCCGCCCGGTCGCGACGGACCGTTCGCACGGGGGACGCTTGGTCGCGACGTCGGCCGCGCGGCTCGCTCACGCCAAGGGCCGGTGTGTCTCTGCCCTGCGGCGGCAGAGGGGGAGGCGGTGCGCGGCGTCGTGGGCTGAACGACCGGGCGCGGGAAGTCGAAGATGCATCGGACCGGACGGGGCCATCGGCAGGGCGCCCGCTCGATGGGGCAGGGACAAGCTTCCGCTGGCGGGAGGCAGACGGCGAGATCCGGTAGGTCACGCTTCGCTGCTTTTGGGACCGGACGCGGCCGACGTTCCGAGGGTGAGGGCGTGCGGCCACTGCTCGGGGGGGACGGACGCTGGCGACGCCTGATCGTTGCCGAGCGGAGCCGACGAGCGAGTCCGGCTACGGATCGAGCCGCTTCACCAGGCGCAGGTGGTCGGGGCGGTAGCCCGCGCGTTCGTAGAAGGCGCGGGCGCGATCGTTGCCAGCAAAGACGTCGAGCGAGACCTCCGCGCACCCCCGGTCCCGCGCCCAGGCTTCGGCGTGGCGCATCAGGGCGCTCCCGACGCCCGTTCCCTCGGCTTCCGCCGCGACGACCAGCGTCTCGACGTAGGCCCGAGGGTGGTCGGTGAAGTGGTCACGCGAGGGGTAGAGGGCGATCAGACCGAGCGGGGCGTCGGCGACGTCGACGGCGACGAAGGTCTCGAGGCCGGGCGGCGGCTCGATCCGTCCGGCGCCAAGGCGGTCGAAATAGGCGGCCATGACCGCCGGGTCGCGGGGTGCGGCAGTCGGCCCCGGGTTGAGGCGGTGGGCGTTCGCGCGGAGAAAGGGCCGGTCCGATTCGGCGAAGGGGCGGACCGCAATCGGCCGGTGCCCGGTCGGGTCGGGGCGGGCGACGGCGGATTCAGGGGACGTGCGCTGGTGATCTGCGGGCGTCGGCATCGACGGCAACTCGTGGTACGGGGCCGCGAGGGCGGCGTGATCGGCGGCTGAGCAGGGGACGCTACCGCGTCGCGGCGTGGTGGTCAAGCAGGGATGTTGTCGAACCGGGTGGGGGCAGTCCTGGCGCCCGTCGCCGTGTCATGCTGTCCAGAACGGCAGCGACACCTACGGCAAGGAGGCCCGGCAGCATGATTGACCCCGGTGGACGCTCGATCGCACGGCTGCCGATCCGTCCGTTCCGCTGGCTGGCGATCGTCCTCCTCGTCGGACTCGCGCTCGGGGGATCGGTGGCGGGGCGGAAGGCCGCCGCCGCGCCCGATGCCTACGCCGACGTGGTGCAGGGGCTGCGGGGGGAGGTGCGGACGGAGACGGCGGGGGAGCTGAGCTCGTACGACTTCGACGTAACGCTCGACCCGGCGGCGGGGACGATCGGGGGGACGGCGCGGGTCGGCTTCGAGAACGGGGCGGCATCGAAGCTGGACGCGGTCTACTTTCGGCTCTACCCGAACGCCGCCTACTACGGCGAGGGTGGGTTGACGGTGACGCGGGCCGCGGTCGGGGGTGCGCCGGTGATGCCGGCGCTGGAGGTGGAGGGGACGGCGCTGCGCGTGCCGCTGCCGGAGCCGATCGCGCCGGGGGGGACGGCGGAGATCGATCTGGCGTTCGCGACGACGGTGCCGGTCGATTCCGCGGGGAGCTACGGGATCTTCGGGCGGGACTCGACCGACGGGACGTGGGTGCTTGCCGATTGGCACCCGGTGCTGGCGGTCTTCGAGGACGGGGTGGGGTGGAGGATCGACCCGCCGACCCCGTTCGGTGACCCGACGTTCGCGGCTAGCGCGCTCTACGACGTGGCGGTGACCGCGCCGGCGGGTCTGACGATCGTCGCCTCCGGGGTCGCGGCGGGGGAGGAGGCGGGGGGCGGACTGGTTACGCGCCGGTTCGTGGCGGGGCCGGCGCGGGAGTTCACGCTGGTGGCGGACGACGACTACGCGGCGGTCTCGGCCGAGGTCGACGGGACGAGGGTGACGGCGTACACGGAGCCGGAACCTACAGCGCGGGCGGGGGCGGAGGCGGCGGTGGCGGTCGCCGTCCGGGCGTTGGGGGTGTACGGGGAGGCGTTCGGGGCGTACCCGTTCGCGGAGCTGGATCTGGTCCAGACCCGGTTGAGCGGGGCACTGGCGGTCTCCTGGTCGGGGATCGTCTTTCTGGACGGGGCGGGGCTGCTCGGGGGGTACGCGGCGGAGGACCCGGACGGGTTCGCGACGGTGGTGGCGCACGAGGTCGCGCACCTGTGGTGGGGGGCGGCGGTCGGCAGCAACTCGAACGACCACACCTTCATCAACGAGGGACTGGCCACCCTCTCTTCGCTGCTGTACCAGGAGGAAGCCGCCGGGGCCGGGGCGGCGGCGGAGCAGCGGGAGGCGTGGGTGACCGGGCCGGCGCGGGCGCTGCTGGCGCGGGGAGACGCGACCGTCGACCTGCCAATCCGGGAGGGGCAGGACGGGACGGTGCGGGCCTGGGCGTACTACGCGAAGGCGGCGCTCGGCTTCCTGACGCTGCGGGACGAGATCGGGGAAGCGGCGTTCCGAGCGGGGTTGCGCGCGTTCGCGGAGGAGTACCGCTTTGGGATCGCGGAGCCGGGGGAACTGCGGGGGGCGTTCGAGGCGGCTTCGGGCCGGGATCTCGTCGAGTTCTGGCGGCACTGGTTCGCGGCGGCGGAGATGACCGCGGAGGAGATTGAGGCGATCGCGGCGGGCTGATACGGGCACCCGGGTGGACGGCGAGCGTCGTCGGCCGTGACCGGTCCCCGAGGGGACTCCATGGGGTTCGCGTGGGGACATTGGCCGCGCGACGGGGACCCGTGGACGCCGCGATGTTCACCCGGGACCCGTGTGACGCGGCGGGACGGGGGAAGGCGATCGGCGCCCTGCCCCGTCCCGCCGTCTCCGTCGCTCTCGGTCCGGCGGGTAACCACGAGGGGCACCCGCGCGACTATCTGACGGCGGGCAGGAGGGTCCGCCCGCAGGTGAGCGGATGCGGTCGGAGGACGACGCGGCACTGGTCGCGGCGGCGCGGGACGGGGACCTGGGGGCACTGGCG
>CADCWL010000103.1 GCA_902806405.1 uncultured Thermomicrobiales bacterium
CGCGTGGCACACGGGTGCCGCCAATAATCCCGAAGGCAACCTCCTGCTCGGGCAGGAGCTTACGCCGTCGCGCCGTGCGACAAGGGGCCCTCGGGGATCAAATGCATCCGCCGGAAGGCGCGGTCCGTCGATAACGAACGAGCCGGACGGCGGGTTACACCCGCGTCAGTGACGCCGCTCGAGTCCCCGGCCTCGAGCTTGACGGGCGGGGCAGATCGCCGCGACACGGAGCCGCAATCGGTCCGGCGTCCGACGGCAGGGTTTCCTCCCCGGTCCCCCGCGCTCGTTCGCGGGCCGGTGCGTGCCGTCAGTTCGCCGCCGCGAGGGGCGTGGTCGTCGACGGCCCTCCGGTCCTCGGCGCAACGGCGGTCGGCATGGGGTCGTCCCAGCCTGCCGCCGAGGCGCCCGAGTTCGAGGACCGGACGCGGGCGTTCCGTCCCGGATCTGCGAAAGGCGGACTCGCCCCTCCGTCGTCCGGGTCGGGTCACGACCAGAGACGGTCGCGGCTTCGCACATCGTCCCATTCCGGGGTCGGCGCGAAGAAGCCGCGGTCCCAGGGCACGAGGTGCTCCTCCACCACGTCGAGGTTCAGCTCGAAGCCGAGCCCGGGACCCTCGGGCACCGGGATGTAGCCGTCCTGGATGATCGGCTTCGGCACGCCGCCGACGAAATCGCCCCAGTAGGAGACGCTGTTGAAGTGGTGCTCCAGGGCGATGAAGTTCTGGGTCGCGGCGGCGCAGTGGACGCTCGCCAAGGTGCTGACCGGCGTGCCGGCCATGTGCAGCGCCATGCTGACGCCGTACTCCTGCGCGTAATCGCCGATCTTCTTCGTCTCCATGATCCCGCCGCTGGTGGCGAGGTCCGGGTGGATGATGTTGACGGCGCGGGCCTCCAGCAGCGGCTTGAAGCCGTCGAGCAGGTAGATGTCCTCGCCGGTGCAGACCGGCGTGTTCAGCGCCCGCTCCAGCTGCACCCACTTGTCGGTGAACTGCCAGGGCACCAGGTCCTCCAGCCAGGCGAGGTTGTACGGCTCGAGCGCGTGGCCAAGGCGGACGCAGTCGTCGATCCCGATGTGGCCGAAGTGGTCGGCGGCGATCGGCACCTTGTCGCCGACGACCGCCCGGACCTCGGCGACGTACTCGCAGATCAGGTCGATCCCCTTCGGGGTCAGGCGCACGTGGGTGAAGGGGTGCATCACCTCGGTCGTGTTGAACAGCCCCTCGACCTTGTCCTCGGCGTCGCCCGGGAGCATCCCCTGCGGCCAGCTCAACGCCCCCTCGACGCCGATCAGCGGCTGGACCCCCACGTCCATCTTCAGCATCGTGAAGCCCTGGCCGATCCGCTTGAGCAGCTCGCGCCCCATCTCCGCGCCGGTCGGCTCGTTGGGGGTGTCGCAGTACATCCGGACGCGATCGCGGAACGTGCCGCCAACGAGCGCGTAGGCGGGCACGCCGTACGCTTTGCCGGCCAGATCCATCAGCGCCATCTCGACGCCGCAGACGCCGCCCCCCTGCCGCCCGTGGTGCCCGAACTGCTTGATCTTGCGGAAGAGCTTGTCCAGGTTGCAGGGGTTCTCCCCGAGCAGCTGGCGCTTCAACATCAGCGCGTAGTTCTTGCTGGCGAGGTCGCGCACCTCGCCGTAGCCGCTCAGCCCCTGGTCGGTGTCGACGCGGACGAGCGTGAAGTGCCAGCGATCCCACCCGACCGTCGCCGTGCGCAAGTCGGTGATCTTCAGGTCGCTCGGCCGCGAGGCGGTCCGAACGCGGTCCTCGGGCCGCACGTGCGTATCCACAGGCCTCCCCTTTCGCTCCTCGGCAAGATCAAGCCGAACCATCTTGCCGCAACACGGCCCGGAACGTCTCGTCGCCAACGCCGAACCCGGCCGCCGGGGAGCAAGGGCGCTCGGCGGCGAGCGCGCGGATCGCGGTTCCATGCTCGCCTGCCGGGTTAAGCCGTCCGTGTGTTGCCCGAGACGTTCAAATCGGGCAAAGACGCGGAAGGAACCTCGACGCACCGCGGAGAGCGATCGGCACCGAGACGACGGTGGTCGCCCTCGGCCCGGCCAATACCGACGCATCACGCCCCCTGCAGCGCTCTCCACGGGCGTGGCCGCTTTCATCACCACGACCGCGGTTCCGACCGGGACGCCGGGGTCGAGAGGGGCACCGGCACGGAGGGCCACCCCTACGGCTCCGACGCCCTCGCTGGAGCCGCAGGCGGGGGAAGTGCTGTAGGAGCTATCCGGGGCCGTCGGTCCCCATCGCCGCACCACCCCCGAGGAGTGGGGTCCGGTTGCCCGATTACTGCAGCCCAACGGGACCGGGAATGACCATCGGGGTGACGGCGAACCCGAGGCCGCCGCGGGCGCCCCCGCGGCGGCCGTCGCCGCCGCCGACGGCCCGACAGTCCGCGTCCGTCAGCCGCTCACCGACCGGCGGCACGATCCGTTCGCAGAGCCACCCGGTCGGTGCTGCCACCCGGCCCGCTCACCCGAGGTCAATGCGGCGGCCGGTCCTTGTCGACGGACCGCATTTCCCGCGCGGTTCTCAGCTGCATCTCCCTAGACGGCCATCGCCACTGTCACCCCTCTCCCGCCGTTTGCCGCCGGAACAAGTCGCCCGAGAGGCGCCTTCCGTCCTCAACGACGCACTCACGAGTTCTCGGGACAGCCTCGACGGACCGCATGAAGTTGGGCCTTGAAGCGACGGTGGCCCCGAACCGAGCGCCCGGCGGGGTGGAGCGACCACGCCGATCCGCTCCATCCGCATCCGCTCACCTACCCGGACCGGAAAGCCCTTGGGCGAGCGGGCGCCGAGGTCCGACCGGCCCAGGAATAGCCCCTGGCGAAGGGGAACGATCCCCACGGCGGGGAGACTCACGT
This sequence comes from uncultured Thermomicrobiales bacterium, assembly GCA_902806405.1. Classification (GTDB taxonomy): domain Bacteria; phylum Chloroflexota; class Chloroflexia; order Thermomicrobiales; family UBA6265; genus CADCWL01. Next base: position 2,882 of record CADCWL010000103.1, read on the forward strand.
CATAGCGTACCGGCCATCGGCGGCGGCGGCCGGGACACGAGCACCACGGGCGCTACCCGCCTTGGCGGCCCGGGGCGTGATCGAGCAGCACGCACCCGCCGCACCGGATGCACTGGTCGCACCGCGTGCCCGTCGAACGCCTTCCGGGCGGCCCTACCCCGGCCTCCCCGCCTGTGCCCGCCGAGCCGGCGAAGGTCAGTCAACGACGCGGTCGAAGGCTTCAGGGCAGGGTCAGCGGCCCACGGCGAGATCGCGAAGCGCGCCGCGGGGACGGGTCGCAAGCTCCCCCTCCGGGGCACGGCCGGTGGCCCAGCCGCCGCTCCCCTGGCGGTTGAGCAACGACCGGGTCGCCGCTCCCCCGAAGGCAAGGGTCGGCAGGACTCCCTGATCGTCCGCCGTCGGCGCCAGGGCGCGACGGAGGGCGACCGGCAGGTCGGTGCAGACGGCGGTCACGCCGATCTCGCGCAGCCGTCGCGCCTCCATCGGGTCGTTGACCGTCCAGGCGATCACGGGCAACCCGACGGCGGCGTAGCGGTCGGCGACGACGGCATCGATCCCGGCCGCCGCCAGGGCGACCCCGCCCGCCCCGATCTCGCGCGCCACCGCGGCGAGGTCGTCCCCGGCGGTTACCGCCAGCGGCCAGAGTTCGGCGTCCGGCGCCAGGGCGCGGACCGTTCGCAGCACGCCCCAGTCGAAGGAGGAGATCGCCCAGCGGACCCACGGCCGGGCGGCGAGCAGGCCCAGCACCGCGCACTCGACCCCCGCCTGCTTGAGCTCCAGGTCGAGCCGGATCCGGCCGGCGAGGAGGTCGAGGACCTCGGCCAGCGTCGGCACCGGTTCGCCGTCCCCGGCGTCGCACCGGCGCACCTCGGCCAGCGGCAACCCGTCGACCCAGCCGCGGGCACTCGTCGTCCGCGACAGGTCGCGGTCGTGGAGGACGACCGGAACGCCGTCGGCGGTGGCGCGGACGTCGAGTTCGACGCCGTCGGCGCCGTCGGCGATGGCCCGGCGAAAGGCGGCGAGGGTGTTCTCCGGGGCCTTGCCGGAGGAGCCGCGGTGGGCGTAGAGGAGTACGTTCGTGCCGGAACAGTCGGCGCGAGGTTCACCGGCGAGACACCGGGTCACGGTCGCTTCGAGCGCGATCGCCTCCGGGGCCGGAACGGGTCTCAGCGAACGTCCGCCGCTCGCCCCCGATCGCGATTCCCGGCGCGGCGCCGAAAGCGTCAGTTCCACCGGCGCCCCGGTCTCTACAACGGACACGGTCGCACCCATCGCCGCCGCCCTTCGGGACGCGTCCGGCTCGCCCGAGTCGGTAACGCGACCGAGTCACTCGGCGCGGTGGTCACGCCGCCGTCCCCGCGATGGGGGCGCGCAGCAGGCACCGACCTCCGGTCGGGCGCCACGCCGCTCCCGTCTCGGGAGGGGGACGCGGTCGGCCGATGGCGGTCCCCACCGGCCGACGCCGGCGTGGCGGGCCGGGTCGTTCCAGCCGCCCTGGGAGCGGGTCCCGACCACACGGTGCCGTCCGTCCCCATCCCCGCCATTCCAGCGGCCCCGCGCCCACGGACCGGCAAAACCGGCCACCCCGCCCCAAGCCGGGGCTATTGGCACGGTAGCGAAGTCGGGCGCTCCACCTGTTGCGGCGCCGTGAAATCGGCGTTATCAACGCGTGAACGGATCGACGAAATCGCCGAGGAGCCCGGGGCTTACCCCGGGCTCCTCCGACTCGTCAGATGTCCCTCACCAACCCAGGCGCAGGCACGACCGTCGACGGCCTCGTGGCAGCCGTCGCCGGCGTCGACATCGGTGCCCTTCCCGCCGCCGCGGCGCGCCATTCGCGGCCGCGGAGCCGCCGTGGCTTGCGGAGGAACACGTGGCGGGTCAGAGAATCATCACCCGTCGCCGCCCTGGGACTAGCGCAGGAGTGCCTCTGCCGTAATCCCCTGCTTGTCGACGAAGCGAGAGAGGCGGAACCGGAGGCGGCGAAGATCGAGCGACTTGAGAAGGGTGACGTGCCGGTTGAGCATCAGCCGGTCGCCGCGCCGGTAGTCCGTCTGGTGGCGGACGAGGAGGCGGACGAGGAGTGCCCCTCGGCCACCGGCGTCCTCCGGGCGTGGCGCGGCGACACCAAAGCGATACCCCCCAAAGGGGTGGTGACGCCGATAGTCGGCCAGCATCGTCGCCAGGCGTTCGTGGGTTTGGTCCGTGGCCACGCCGAGCAGGACCTCGCGCTGGAGGGCGAGGACGCGGAAGGTGTCGAGCTGAAAGCGGATGCCGCCGTCCGGCAGGCCCAGCTGCCCCACCAGCCGCAGCTCCTCCGACCCCGTCGCCACCGCCCGTTGGCCCTCCGCCACGGCGGCCACCTTGTCCCGCCCCAGGCAACGGTGGAGGAGGGCGACGAGGCCGCCGGCGGCCACGTAGTCCCGGAAGACCCAGATGAGGGGGGACGCGGACGCCCCGGAAGGAGATGGGGCGGCGCGCGAACGCTCGGACGGAGAGCCCCTCCCCGATCGCCTTGTCGGAGAGCTCCGAGAGCCGGAGGAACGCGGCGACAGCGACGATCCCCTGCTCCCGGCAGAAGCCGGCGACGACCTCGGACAGCGGCGCGCCGGTACAGAGCGGCTTGACCGTGACGTCCGTGTTCACTTCGTTCCAGAGGTCGCCGTTGGCGCAGGAGGCGACGCGGACGAAGGATGCCCAGCCGCCGGTCTCGATCGCGCAGATGCCGGCCAGGTTGCTGCCGCCTTCCCGCAGCGCGGCGAGGTACCCCGCGTAGGCGACCCCGACCAAGGCCGGAAACGTCCCCATTCCCTCGTACTCCCGGCGGCACTGCAGTTCGACGAGATTGCGCCGGGGTCCGCGGAAAAAGAAGGAATTGAGCTCCAGGTGGCGAAAAAATCGGCGTTGCCGTAGTTCAAGGAGACGATCGGGTTCCGACTCCCGATTCCTCGTAAGACGGCGTCGCAGGTCCGCGCGTTCCGCATCAGGTCGCCGGTCGGATAGGCACCGAGGGTCCAGGTGCGGAAGACGGCCTTCAGGTTCCGCTGCTCGAAGTCCAGGAGGAGCCACCGCGGCAGCGCCCGCGCCTGGCGGGGGAGCACGGTCGTGAACCGGCTCTTGAAAGCGTCGGCGACGTCGACCCCGTCGCTCTCGCCGAAGCGGAGTACGACCCCGTCGATCCCCAGGTGGACGGCGACGGCCGCGACGACGGTTTCGAGGAAGAGATCGGCCGAACTCTTCCGCCGCTCCTCCAGGTGGGCCTCGATCGCATCATTGTCGAACAGCGAGTCGGTGAACGCGAAGAGCTTCGGCCCTCGCGCCTTGACGACGGCGGAGAGGCGATCGTAGAGCGCGCGGTACGACGCCAGCTTCCGCTGCAGGGCTCCGGGGTAGAAGTCGTGGACGACGAGGTGGGCGAGGTCCCCGACCGAGAAAGCGGTGTTGCCCCGGTCGGCCATCGCCGCCACGTGCGCCCTGGCGGCGGCCAGGATCGCGGCGGCGGCCGCGCCGTCGAGCATCCCGTCCCGCTCCAGGCGAGCGAACGGGATCTTCCACCCGTTAACCGAGCCGCCGGCGTGGGTCGTGAAGAAGGGCGTGAGGCAGTCGAACAGGGCCCGATCGCCGCCAGGCGACGGCGGGACCGCCGCGGGACCGGCGACGGCGTGGGCGGTGATCATGGCAGCGAGGTCCTCGGCGAACACGGCGCGGTGGGGTTGGGCGGGACGGGGAAAGGGCAAGATTTGCGCTCTACCAGGGGTTCGGGGGCGGGATGAAGGGAGCGCAAACGCGGCGTGCCTTCAAAACGCTAAGGTTCTATGATGCAGAGTCGGAATCAACGGTATGTTAACGACGAACCGGAACGAACCGAGGAACATACGGACGGAGCGTCGACGCATCACCCCGTGGCGACATCTTCTCGTGATCGGTAGGATGGCGGCCCCCTCCCGGGGACCTGGCCGGGACGGACGCGGGCGACCGCGTCGAGAGCCGGATCGCCCGCCGGCACCCGAAGGAGCGTGTCGTGAAGATCACCGCGGTCAAAGGCTTCCCGGTCAAGGTCGGTCATCGGAACCAGTTCGTGGTCAAGGTCGAGACCGACGCCGGGCTGTACGGGCTCGGCGAGGGGGGAATCTCCGGCCGCGAGCTCGCGATGCAGGGGATGCTGGAGCACTACGCCCGCTTCCTGGTCGGCGAGGAGCCGGGGCGGATCGAGCATCTCTGGCAGACGATGTACCGGAGCGCCTATTTCGAGGGGGGCAAGATCAGCGGCGCCGTGATCTCGGCGGTCGACATCGCCCTCTGGGACATCCTCGGCAAGGCGCTCGGGGTGCCGGTCTACCAGCTCCTGGGAGGGGCCTGCCGGGAGCGGATCGAGTGCTTCGCGACGCCGGGGGCGCTCACAGACGAACGCGTCGTCGCGCGCGCCGTCGAGCTGGTCGCCCTCGGCTGGCGGTACCTGCGCTTCACCCCGGGGATGGCCGACCCCGGCTGGACCGGGGAGACCGGGTCGGTCTACGAGCCGATCGAGTCAATGGAGCTGGCGGACCGTTGGCTGCGGGAGGTGCGCCAGGCGGTTGGCCGCTCGGTCGAGCTCTCGATCGACTTCCATCATCGGTTGTCGGTGGCGGAAGCGGCGCTCTTCTGCCGACGGACGGAGGATCTCCACCTTCAGTTTGTGGAGGAGCCGATCCGGGCCGAGAGCGCGAAGGCGTACCAGCAACTGCGGACGATGACCTCGGTGCCGCTGGCGATCGGGGAGGAGTTCTCGAGCAAGTGGGCGTTCGCCCCATTCGTCGAAGAGGGGATCCTGAACTACGCCCGGATCGACGTCTCGAACGTCGGCGGTCTCACCGAGTCGAAGAAGGTGGCCGGCTGGTGCGAGGCGCACTACGTCGACGTGATGCCCCACAACCCGCTCGGACCGATCACGACCGCCGCAACGATCCACCTCGCCGCGGCGACCCCGAACTTCGCCCAGCTGGAGTACCAGCACCGCCTCGCCGAGTCGTACCCAACCGACCTCTTCCCGCGGATGCCCGTCCTCGACGGCGCCGCCTTCCCGCTGCCGACCGCGCCCGGTCTGGGGGTCGAGTTCGACGAGGCAGCCGCGGCGAACCACCCGTTCGAGTTCTGGGAGGCGCCCCACTGGCGGCGTCGGGACGGTTCGTACACGAACTGGTGACGCCCTCCCAGAAGGCCAAACGACCGTCCCCCTCCCTCTCGCCGGGAAAACAAGGAAGTCGCCGCGCGCGCATCATCCGATCCTTGGGCTATCGTCGATGCGAACGGCGGTGATCGCCCCCCCGTTGCGGAGAACCGAGGCGATACCGCCCGGACGCCGGACCGTGTTCCGATTCGCCCTCCCCCACAGTGCCCCCGCGACGATCCGGAGAAGCGGTCAGGCGTCACGCCGCCCCGATCGGCCGCTCACCGAAGCCGCGCTCGCGCGGGCCGAAACCGGGCCACCACCGACGTCGGGGATCGGACCCGGCCCTGCGCCCGGAGAGGCCGCAGCCATCGACCGGACTCCCTGTTAGGTCCGGTCGTCGTGGCCCCCACGAGCGTCCCGCCAGCCGTGTCGCGGCTCGTAGCCGAGGAGGCGGCGGGCCTTGTCGATGGAGAAGCCAGATGAGGTGCCAGGGATCGGGCGCCGGAGCTCGGTGGTCGGGGTGTGGCGGCGGATCAGTGCCTCCGTTGGGGCGTCACAGAGGGTGTCGGCGGCAATGACGTTGAAGGGTTCGAAGCCGAGGCCGTCGGCTTCGAGGGCGAGGCGGCAGGCCGCCGCGGCGTCCCGGGCGTCGACGTAGCCCCACAGGAGGCGCCACTCGGCGTCGTGGTCGGGGTCGGCGGTCAGGGCCGCGGCCTTGACCGCCGCCTCCCCGGGGAGGGCAACCCAGTGGAAACGGAGGGCGACGACGGCCATCCCGGTCTGGCGGTGGAACATCTCGGCCGTCCGCTCGTCGACCTCCTTGGAGAGCCCGTAGGCGTCGTGGTTGAGGAGGGGGTGGGCCTCGTCGACGGGGGCGTAGCGGAGGGGGAAGGGCTTGGGCGCCCACGCGGTGCCGTAGGCGGAGACGCTGGAGGCGATCACCGCCTTCCGCACCCCGAGCAGCGCCGCCGCCTGGAGCGCGGCGAAGGTGGCGCCGGTGTTGTTGGCGAAGACGACCTCGTCGGCGTGGCCGTAGGGGGACGGGATAGCACCCAGGTGGAGCAGGGCGTCGCAGCCACGGAGGGCGCCGGCGACCTCGCCGACGTCGCCCAGGTCGGTCGCGACGTAGCGGACGGCCGGCGCCCCCGTGGGGTCGGCGCCAGACGGCGGGCGGCGGTCCGCGTTGATCGCTTCGTGGCCGTGGTCGACGATGTCGCGGATCGCGAACCGACCGAGGCGGCCGCTGCCGCCGGTGACGAGGACGCGCATCAGGCGGCTCCTTCACTCGTGACGGCCGCGACCAAAGCCTGGAGGTAGCCAGTGGCGTGGGCGCGGCCGCGGTGGCCCCAGTCGGTGTCGTCGACGACCTGGGGCACGTGATCGTCAATCATGAAGCCGTCGAACCCGACCCGGTGTAGGGCACGCATCGTCGCGACCGGGTCGAGATTCCCTTCCCCAAGGAAGCATTCTTGGAAGCGAGGGACCGTTCCCTGGACGTCGCGGAAGTGGACGTAGGCGATCTGGCGGCGCTCCCCGAAGTGCGCGATGGCGTCGAGGACGCCCGGTCCCATCTCAGACCAGCAGCCGAGGCAGAAGTCGAGGCCGTGGTGCGGGCTGTCGCCAAGCGCCATCGCCCGCTCGAAACCGGCGCGATCCTTGAAGAGGCGGGGGACGCCGCCGAGGCTGGTGACCGGTGGGTCGTCGGGGTGGAGGGCAAGGACGACACCCGCCGCCTCGGCGACGGGGAGGACGCTCGTGATGAAGCGCTCGTACGTTGCCCAGAGCTCCTCCTCGGCATAGACGCGGCCGTGGGTGAGGGGGGCGTTTTCGACGAGCGCGAGGTCGAACGAGCTGACACGAGAGCCGCCGCGGCCGGGGGTGGTGAACGAGGTACGCCAGACCTGGTTCGGCATCCAGTGGTAGCCGAGGATCGGGATGCCGGCGGCGCCGAGGTGCCGGATCGTCTCCGCGTAGGCCGCAATCTGGCCGTCGGCCCCGGGAAGCCCAAGCATCGCCCGGTCGTAGAAGCCGATTGGGACGTTCTCGATCGCCTCCAGGCGGAGGCCGTAGTTCTCGCACGTGGTCCGCAGCTCGAGCAGGTCGAGGAACTGCCAGCTCTCGCCGCCCCGATGGACGTCGACGTGCTCCCAGCGTTTGCCGGGGAGGACGGGGGTGTTGAGGACGACGCCGCTGACCCCAAGCTGGGCGGCGAAGGCGAGCCGCTCGTGGGTGAGTTGGCTGAACTGGCCGATGGCGACGCGCATGTGCTCCTCCTCGCCGCTGTGCCGCCGCTTCGCCTCGGCGGCGGCACCACTCCAGGTTGTCATCCCGAGGAACGGGATATCTCGCCACCGCCTTCGCGGCGTGGAAGAGATCCCCCCGTAGGCTCGGGATGACAGTGAAAGGGGGTGCGAACGGCGAGGACGTGGACGGTGTCCTCCCGGTTGGCGGCCCCGTTACGCGCCGGCCGACTTGGCGGCGCCTTCGGCCAAACCCTTGATGTAGCCGATGGCGAAGAGGCGGCCGAGGACATCGTAGCCGGGGGCGAGATTCTCCTCGCCCTCCATCGTCGGCACGTGGTCGGGCCGGAGGGGGCCGGCGAAGCCGAGCTCCTGGTAGGTGCGCATCGCGGCCCACATGTCGGTCTGGCCCTCGTCGTGGAAGGTCTCGGCGAAGCGCTCAGGAGTGCCCCGGACGTCGCGGAAATGGACGAAGTGGAGGGCACCGCGCTCGTCGAAGCGCCGGATCTCGGCCGGGACATCGGCGCCCATCGTGGCGAAGGTGCCCTGGCACATGGTGATCCCGTTGTGGGGGCTCGGGACGAGATCGATCGCGCGCCGCATCGCCTCCGGGGTGCGGAGGATGCGGGCCATGCCGCGGATCGGGGAGATCGGCGGGTCGTCCGGGTGGAGAGCGAGCTTGACGTCGGCCTCGGCGGCGACGGGGACGATCCGCTCCATGAAGCGGGCGAGGCTCTCCCAGAGGCGGTCGTCGGCCACCTCGCCGGCGTCGGTCGGCGGAGCATCGCGCATCAGGCCGTGGTCGTAGGAGGTGACGCGGGCGCCGCCGCGACCCGGGGTGGTGGTCGAGGTCCGGGTCCAGTTGAAGCCCGCCATCCAGTTCCAGCAGACGATCGGGACGCCGACGGCGCCCAGGTTCCGGATCAGGGTGCAGGCCCGGTCGGTCTCCTCGTCGGCGCCGGGGAGGCCGAGCTTGGCGGCGTGGAGCCAGGGGAAGCCGGTCTCGATCACCGCCAGGCTGAGGCCGGCGTCCGCGAAACGGGTCTTCATCCGGAGCAGCGGCAGAAAATCCCAACCCGCCCCGTCCGGGCCGTCGGGCGGGACCTGGGAGACGGCATGCGTGACCCCGGACTGCCGTGCCAGCGTCCAGGTCGTGTTCGGGTACGGCGGCAGGTACTCGGCGAGCTGGAACATGGCGCCCGACTCCTCTCCGCTGGGACCCCGACCGGCAGGGCGCCATTCAACCAGCCCCCGCGCGGGGTGGCAACGACCGGCGGCTCGCGGGGAGGGCCGCGCGGGACGGTGGCCTTGACCACCACCGGAGGACGGTCTAGAGTGGCCGCCCCGCGGGGCCGGCAGCGTTGCCGGCCGCCGACGGTCGGGCGCATCGCCCGCGTCGGCCACCGCGGCTCCCGCTTCCGCTCGCACAGGCGGGCAAGGAGCGATGGTGATGGCCGCCATCCCGGGCACCGAACGGCGTCCCGCGCTGCTCCGGACCGCCACCCCGCGGTCGGCCGTGAGCCGCCTTCTCGGCCGCGACTGGCGGATCGCCTGGCTCTTCCTCCTGCCGCTCCTGCTCGTCCTCGTCGGACTCGTCACCTACCCCTTCATCGCCGGCATCTGGCTCAGCCTGCAGCGCAAGGTGGTCGGCGAGCCTGCCGCCTGGGTCGGTCTGCAGAACTACCGGGAGCTGCTCGTCGGAGAGCAGTACGCCGGCACGTTCTGGAACTCGGTGCGGGTCTCCCTGACCTACACGGCGACGGCGATCGCGGTCAAGCTCCTGCTCGGCATGGCGATGGCGCTGATGCTGAACGAGCGCTTCCGCGGGCAGACGCTGATGCGCGCCGTCCTCTTCCTGCCCTGGGCAATGCCGACGATCATCGTCGCCCTCACCTGGCGCTGGATCTACGACGGCAGCGTGGCGGGGCTGATCAACTTCGTCCGGGTCGAGTACTTCGGGCAGGAGGAGTTGGTCCAGTTCCTGGCCGACCCGAAGCTGGCGCTCTGGTCGGTCGTGACGGTCGCGATCTGGCAGGGGACGCCCTTCTTCACGATGATGTTCCTCGCCGCGATGCAGGCGATCCCCGGCGAGCAGTACGAGGCGGCGGCGCTCGACGGCGCGAACGTCTTTCGGCGCTTCGCCGACATCACCCTGCCGAGCCTCGCCCCGGCGATCACGATCACCGCCCTGCTCTCCACGATCTGGACGGCGAACAGCATCAACTTCGTCTTCGCCCTGACCCGGGGTGGACCGGTCAACGCCACGATGACCTTCCCGATGCTCGCCTACGAGGTCGGCATCGCCGGCGCGCGGCAGCTCGGTCTGGCGGCGGCCGTCTCGGTCCTCTTCTTCCCGGTCTTCATCGTCGCCATCTACATCCTGACGAAGCGGATGCTCTCGACCGAAGGGAGGGCGTAGGGCGATGGCGACGACGATGGCGCGACCCGCCGCGGTCCGACAGCCGGCGGCGCGGCGCACGCTCGGGGCGCGGCTGCGGCGGACGGGAGTCCGCAACGCGGTCCTCTTCGTCGGCCTCGGGATCTTCACGGTCTGGACGCTCTTCCCCATCCTCTGGATCGTCTCGACATCGCTGAAGCCCGACCGCGACCTCTACCGCAAGGTCTCCCTCCTGCCGTCCCGGATCACGAACGCCCACTACGTCGAGGTGCTCCGGGAGACGCCCTTCCCGACCTACTTCCGGAACAGCTTCCTGGTCGCGTCGGCGACGACCGTGATCGCGATGGTCGTCGCCGTTCTCGCCGCCTACGCGATGACGCGCCTCTCGTTCCGCGGTCGGGGCTTCGTGGCGCGGGCCACGATCGTCACCTACCTCATCCCGCCGGCGCTCCTCTTCATCCCGCTCTTCCAGGTCGCCCAGCAGATGCCGTTCACGGGCCAGGCGGCGGGGCTGGTCGTCATCTACCTGATCTTCGCGGTCCCCTTCTCGACCTGGCTGGCGATCTCCTACTTCAACACGATCCCGAGCGACCTGGAGGACGCCGCGATGGTCGACGGGGCGTCGCGGCTCCGCTCGCTCTTCACGATCTTCGTGCCGCTGGCGCTGCCGGCGCTGGCGGTGATCGCGCTCTTCACCTTCACCCACGCCTGGAACGAGTTCCTCTTCGCGCTGCTGCTGATCGGGCGCGACTCGCAGAAGACCGTCCCGATCGGGCTCCACGAGTTCGTCAACGGCGACGTCTTCGCCTGGGGACCGCTGATGGCCGGCTCCCTGATCGCCTCCCTGCCGCCGGTGCTGATCTACGTCCTCGCCCAGAAGTGGGTCGTCTCCGGCCTCGGGGGAGGGGCGATCAAGGGCTGAGCGGCGATGGAGGCCGCCGGCACGAGTCGTTCTGCTCGGCACGACACGCGGCGACGAGGCGGTCGCCGCGATCGACGCTCGAAGGAGGGGAACCACGATGCGACGCGACGAACGACCGGGGATCAACCGGCGGGCGCTGCTCAAGGGGACCGCCGCGTTGACGGCGGCGACGGCCCTCGGGCCCATGGCGGGCAGGGCGCGGGCCCAGGAGAACCGGCTCACGGTCTGGGGCGTGGTCTCGTTCACCGAGGAGGGGGACGCGCTGCTCGGCCAGCAGATGAAGGACTGGGGCGCGGCGAACGGGTTCGAGGTCGACTACCAGGCCCTGCCCGGCTCCGACTACGCGACCCGGCTCGCGACGGCGGTCGAGGCCGGCTCGGTCCCCGACGTGGTGATGATGCTCCAGGACATCACCCTCTTCTACGCGGAGCAGGACCGCCTGGTCGACCTCACCGACGTCTACGACGGTCTGAAGGGTCTCGCCGGCGGGATGTACGAGACGCTGCTCCCCTGGGTGCAGGCCGACGGCCGGGTCTATTCGATCCCGATGCAGTCCGACGTGAGCGTGATGTACGCCCGGCTCGACCTGATCGAGGAGGCGACCGGAACGCGCGAGGCGCCGGCGACGCTCGACGACCTGGAGCGGATCGCGGCCGAGGTGAGCGACCCGCCGCAGACCTTCGGCATCGGGCTCACCGTGGGGCGGACGCCGGACGCGCACGGCCAGATCGTCCAGCTGATCCTGAACGAAGGCGGGTTTCTGGTGAACGAGCAGGGCGCGCCCGCCCTCAACAGCCCCGCCACCGTGGCAGCCATCGAGCGGATCAAGCGGTGGTGGGACAACGGGCTGATCCCCGAGAATTCGGCGTCGTGGGACGACGCGGGCAACAACACCGCCTACAACTCCGGGCAGGCCGCTTTCGTCTTTAACCCGGCGTCGATCTTCGCCTACCTGGAGAAGGAGGACCCGGATCTGCTCGCCGACACGACCCAGGCGCCATTCCCGGCCGGCCCGGCGGGGAACTTCCCGTCGGTCGGGACCTGGTCCTGGTCGGTCTTCGCCGGCAGTCCGCACGTCGACGCCGGCAAGCGGCTCATCACGGCACTGATGCAGCCGGAGCCGTTGCAGGCGGTCTACGAGGAGGTGGGGGGTCGCTGGTACCCGGTCTACCGCGACCTGGCCCAGGCGCCGTTCTGGCAGGAGCGCCCCTTCTTCGCCGACTTCCCCCAGATCATCGAGACCTCGCGGCCGACCTGGTTCCCGGCACCCGCCTCTCCCCTGCTGCTGACGCAGCTGAGCGCGGTCTACCAGACGCTGATCCTGCCGGGGATGCTCCAGGAAGTGCTGATCAACGGCGTCCCCGCGGCCGATGCGGTGGCCGCGGCCCAGACGCGGATGGAGCAGGTCTTCGCCGAGGCGGCGGCGGGGGACGTGGCGACGCCGGCGCCGTAGGAGTGGGGGCAACGACCCAACGTTCCGGATGCCGGACAGGAGCGGCTGCGCAGGCGCGAGCGATCGAGGCACGGCGCCCGCGCCGCCCGCGGTGCGAACCCCCTGGGCGACCTCTTCTCACCCCTCGAAGGGGGCGCAAAGCGCCGTTTGGAACAACCCGGCCGTCTCCAGCCCGCTTCGGTCGGCTTCGTCGCAGTCGGTCGGGGCTCGAAACCCCGACCACGACGCGATGTCGATCGTTGCCCGCATCGCTCCCTACGGCCGGATCACCGTCCCGTCGATCTGCCGTACCGGCGGCCACGCGCCGTTCAGCGGGTGATCCGGGAAGGGGTACCGCGCGGCGGCCTCCTCGTCGAGGTCGACGCCCAGACCGGGGCGGTCGTTCGCCCAGAGCGCGCCGTCGCGCAGCTCGGGGGAGCCGGGGAAGACCTCGCGGGTGCGCTCCGGGAAGGCGTGCTGCTCCTGGATCCCGAAGTTGGGGGTCGACAGGTCGAGGTGGAGGTTGGCGGCGTGGCCGACCGGGGAGACGTCCCCGGGGCCGTGCCAGGCGGTGCGGACGCCGAAGAACTCGCAGAAGGCGGCGAGCTTCCGGGCGGGGGTGAGGCCGCCGATGTCGGAGATGTGGACGCGGACGAAGTCGATCAGGCGGTCCTTGATCAGGGGGACGTACTCGGCCTGGTTGACGAAGAGCTCGCCCATCGCGATCGGGATGGCGCTCTGCTGGCGGAGGAGCGGGAAGTAACCGACGTCCTCCGGGGCGAACGGGTCCTCCAGAAAGAAGAGGCGGTACGGCTCCAACTCCTTGGCGAGGCCGATCGCCTGGATCGGCGGGACGCGCTCGTGGACATCGTGGAGGAGCTCGATCTCGTCGCCGAGGGCGACGCGGAGGTGCTCGAAGAGCTTCGGAACGAGGCGGCAGTAGGCGGCTGCGCTCCAGGGCTCTCGGCCCAGACCGAGGGGCTGCGGGGACGGTTCCGCCTTGGTGGGCGCGATCTGGGCGCCGTACGTGGAGTAGCCGGGGACGGCAATCTGGGCCCGGACGTGGCGGTAGCCCTGCTCCTGGTAGCGGCGGACGTTCTCCTCGACCTCGACGACGTCGCCGCCGGCGGCGTGGGCGTAGAGGGCGGCCGAGGTGCGGCAACGGCCTCCGAAAAGCTGATAGAGCGGCATCCCGGCCAGCTTGCCCTTGATGTCCCAGAGCGCCATGTCCAGACCGGAGAGGGCGTTGTTGAGGACGGGGCCGCTCCGCCAGTAGGAGCTGACGTACGCGGACTGGTAGATGTCCTCGATCTCGTGCACGCTCCGCCCGCGGACAAACGGCGCGAGGTACTCCTCGATCGCCGTCACCACCGCCATTGGGCGCTGGGTGAACGTGGCGCAGCCCAATCCGTACAGGCCCGGCTCGCTCGTCTCGACCTTGACGACGACGAGGCGGATGCCGTCCGGCGCGGTGCAGATCGGCCGGACGGCGGTGATCCGAGGGCCCGAGGGGCCGCTCGCCGGCTCCCACGGCGGAGGAAGCAGAGATTCGACGGACGCGGCGGCGGCGAGGGGGACGGACACCGGCGGCTCTCCTTCGGTGGCGCGCGACGGGTGTTGGGCAGGCCCGCAGCCTATCACCCCCGCCCGCGAGCGTCGCCGGCACGCGGGCCGTATGCTGCGGCAAGGACCGCTCGCGCCCCGGGAGGAACCGCCGTGATCGTCGACGCCGACGTCCACATCTCCCCGACGCCCCAGGGGGGCAACAGCATCTCGACCGACGAGCTGCTGCGCCGGATGGACCACGCCGGGATCGACAAGGCGGTGACCTGGCTGCAGCCACCGTACCTTCGGGACGAGATCGACGCCGGCAACGCCTACGTCGCCCGCGCGATGCGGGAGCACCCGGACCGGATCGTCGGCTTCGGCTGGGCGGACCCCAATCTCGGCGTGGCGCGGGCGATCGCCGACGCCCGGCGCGCGGTGGAGGAGCACGGCTGCTTCGGCGTCAAGCTGAACGGCGCCCAGAACGGCTACCCGATCGACGACCCCCTGCGGGCGATGCCGGTGATCGAGGAGATCGCCCGTCTCGGCACGACCCTGGCGCTCCACGTCGGGGCCGACGCGCCGGATCACACGCACCCCTCGCGCGTGGCGACGATCGCCCGGGCGTACCCGGAGCTGCGCATCCTGGTCGTCCACATGGGGGGCGCCGCCTTCCACGATCTGAGCGCCGCCGCCATCGGCGTCGCCGAGGAGCACCCGAACCTGACGCTGGTCGGGAGCGCGGTGCGGGCGATCCCGATCCTGCGCGCCATCCGGACCCTCGGCGCGGAGCGGGTCTGCTTCGGCAGCGACACGCCGTTCGAGCTCATGCACGTGGAGCTCGCCAAGTACCGCGCGCTGCTGGAAGGGGAGGTCTCGGCCGAGGAGCGGGAGCGGGTGATGGGCGGAACCATCGCGCGCTTGCTCGGTATCGAGGGCCGGATGTGACCGACGTCGACGGCCGACCGGGCTGGGCGGCCCGATCGGTCCGAGCGGTCGTCCGAGCGGCTACGCGATGCGGCCCGCGGCGCCGGGAAGGGCAGCCGCGCGGGTCTGCCGCATTGGGCGGTCGTGGCACCCGGGCGCGGCGACGGGTGGCGCCGCTCCTCCTGACCACCCTCGCCGGTGCGATGGCGGTTCTGCCCGGGACGGCACGGACGGAGCCGGCCCCCGCGGCCGTCGTCGAGGAGCTGGCCGTCGGCGAGGTCGCGGCCACCCCGCCGCCGCCGCTCTTCCTCGGCGTGGCCCAGGTGGTGGTTCGGCCCGGGGCGCGGACGGAGTCGGCGGGGACGCGGGGACCGCGGTTGCTCGCCGTGGAGGCGGGCTTGCTCGCCGTCCGAACCGGCGGACCGGGGCGGGTGGTCAGGTCGCCCGGCGGCGGCGGCTGGGGCGGCCCGGAGGAGATCGTCGCCGAGACCGACCTGGTGCTTGGTCCCGGCGACCGGCTGATCCTGGAGACGGGCGCCTTGCGGACCGTGAGCAACGACGGGGCGCGGCCGGCGGTCTACCTCGACGCCGCGCTCTTCCCGGCCGGGCCGGAGCCGGTCGCCGCCGCGTTCACGACCGAGGAGGGGGTCAGCTTCCAGCTCTTGACGGGCGTCGTCGCGGAGTCGGTGCCGCCGGGACCGGTCGCGTTCGCCCTGGTCCGGGTCCGGGTCCCACCGGGCGGTGCCTTGCCGGCGGCGCCGCGGGCGGGTCCGGCGGTCGCCTACGTCGAGTCGGGGTCGCTCGCGCTGACGGCGACCGCGGGCGTCGTCCGGTTCGGGCGTGCCGCGGCCCCGGCGCCGTCATCGACGGCGGGGCCGCTGCGGCCGGTGGCCATCGGAGAGGGCGCGACGGTCTCCGCGGGGTCGTCCCTCTTCCTGGCGACGGGGGCGGCGGCCACGGCCGGGAACGCGCGCGACGTCCCGGCATCGTTGCTGATGGTGGAGGTTCGGCCGGACGATGGCGGCTCGACGCCGACGGCGGGAAACGCTTCTGGCATGCCTTGACAGAGAATGGGGGCGGTGGTTCTATGGGTAACATCGAGTTCCTGCCCGATCCGCGCCAGGCCCTACCGGGGGCAGGCCGTTTGCACCGAAAGGAGGAGCGGCTCATCCCAGGTCGCCTGCCCCCCGCAGCCAGCGCCTCGACGCCGAGCGCGCGGGAACCGACCGCCCCGTCAATCCATCAGCTCGACGACGACTGAGGAGGAAGACGACCGATGACGCTCCGCCGCACCCCCGAGTTGGATCGGCTTGCCCGGCTCCACCTCTCCCGCCGCTCGCTCCTCGCCGCCTCGGCCGGCCTCGCCGGCGCCGCGATGCTGCCCCGCGGCGCCTTCGCCCTCTCCCAAGATGCCACCAATGCCAAGACGGGTGTCGACCCGAACCGGTTCACGCCGGAGACGATCCGCCAGCTCGCCGGCACGATCACGGTCGACACCGCGGCCGAGCTCCACGCCCTGGTCCCGGCCGACACCGCGGGCGAGGTGATGTACTGGAACGTCGGCCCGACCGAGGCGTCGTCGGCGGTCGAAAAGCGCTTTTATGACGAGTTCCTCGCGGCCTTTGCCACGTACTATCCCAACATCGAGCTCCAGAACCAGAACCTCGATTACAACGGGATGCTCGACACGATCCGAACCGCGGCCGAAGGGCGAGCGGCGCCGGCCGTCGCCAAGATGCCCATCCTGTGGGGCGTCGAGTTCGCGGCGAAGGGGCAGCTTCAGGAGGTGACGCTCGAGGAGTTCGGGTTGAGCCGGGAGCTCTTCTGGGAAGGCGCCCTCAAGTCGGTGACCTGGGAGGACAAGCTCTACGGCATCCCGACCAACAACGAGACGATGGCCTTCATCTGGAACCGGGCGCTCTTCGAGCAGGCCGGGCTCCCGCCCGACCAGCCGCCGGCGACCTGGGCCGACGTGGTCCGCTACTCCAAGCAGATCAAGGACGAGACGGGCAAGAACGGCTACGGGATGGTCGCCAAGGAGAACGCCGGCAACACCCCGTTCCGCTACATGCCGATGCTCTGGGCCTACGGCGGCAGCGCCCTCGACGAGGCGGAGGAGAACCCCACCTACCAGACCTCGATGATCAACACCGAGGGGGGCATCGCCGCTCTCCAGAACTTCTACGACATGTACGTCACCGACCGCTCGGTGCCGACCTCGGCCCTGACCAACACCCAGGTCGAGAACCAGGACCTCTTCATGGCCGGCGAACTGGCCATGATGATCGCCCACCCCAGCGAGTACGCCGCGATCCGCGACCGCGCCGCCAAGGCGACCGGTCAGGACAAGGCGCGGGCAGAGGAGATCGTCGCCAACATGGTCTATGGGCTGATCCCCGAAGGCCCGGTGCGGCGCGCGGTCGTCTTCGGCGGCTCGAACATCCACATCATGACGGAGGAGGTCCACGGCGGGCCGATCGACCGTGATGCGGCACGGGCCTTGATCGCGGCCCAGACCTACCCGGAGTGGTCGCTGAAGAACGCGTGGGCCGGCTCGAACCCCGCGAACCTGCGCGGCTTCGAGACGGAGTGGATGAAGCAGCGGCTCGACGAGATCCGCTTCCTGGAGAACACGACCTCGATGCTCCCCTACGGCATCCCGTTCCCGGTGGTGCCGCAGTCGACCGAGATCATGAACGTGATCGTGCCGCAGATGATCCAGAACGCGCTGACGGAGACGTTGAGCGTCGAGGACGCGGCGAACGACGCGGCGGAGCAGATCAACGCCCTGGCCGTGCGCGCGTAGGCGACGCAGGCCGAACTCCGAGCCGGGCGGGGGGACTCGCCCCCCCGACCCGGCCACCGCCTCCGCCGACGCCGGGTCCGGCACGCGCCCCGGGATCAGATCCAGGAGGTCTGTCGGCCCATGGCACTCGCCGACTCTCGCGCGCTCATCGCGCCAAAGCCGCGACCGGGTCGGCGTCCGCCCGGCTTGTTCGCGACCATCGTCCGGCGACGGACGGACTATCTCTACGTCCTGCCGGCGATCCTGG
The DNA here is from genome assembly GCA_902806405.1 of uncultured Thermomicrobiales bacterium. Taxonomy (GTDB): domain Bacteria; phylum Chloroflexota; class Chloroflexia; order Thermomicrobiales; family UBA6265; genus CADCWL01. The sequence continues at coordinate 20,548 of CADCWL010000103.1, forward strand.
TGATGCTGGTCGTCATCGGCTATCCGCTCGTCTCCACGGTCTTCCTCTCCTTCTTCGAGATCACGTCGAGCGGCGAGCGCGTCGCGACCGGCGTCGACAACTACCAGCGGATCCTGACTGACCGCCGCGTCAACTTCTGGAAGATCACCGGCAACACCCTCTACTGGACGGTCGGCTCGACCTTCTTCGCGACGGTTCTCGGCTTCGGCGCGGCGCTCGTGCTCCACCGCCGGTTCCCCGGCCGGGGCGTCGTCCGCGCCATCCTGCTGATCCCCTGGGTGATCTCCCACGTCGCCGCCGCCTACGTCTGGCGCTGGATCCTGCACAGCGACTACGGGCTGCTGGGGGGCTCGCTCGTCGCCTGGGGAGCGCTCGACCAGACACCGGTCCTGCTCGACTCCAAAGCGAACGTGATGCCGACGCTGATCGCGGTCAACGTCTGGAAAGAGTTCCCGTTCGTGATGATCATGCTGACGGCGGGCCTGCAGACGGTGCCGGAAGGGCTGCTCCGCGCGGCCCGGATCGACGGCGCCAACATCTGGAACCAGTTTCGCCACGTGACGCTGCCCCACCTTAAAGGGGTCGTCCTGATCACCACCCTGCTCCTCTTCGTCACCAACCTCAACTCGTTCACGCTCGTCTGGCTGATGACCGGTGGCGGTCCGGCCAACGCCTCCGCCCTCTGGATCACCCAGATCTACAAACTCGCCTTCGTCGGCTCGCCGCAGCGCGGCCTTGCCTCGGCCTTCTCGGTGATCCTCTTCCTGATCATGCTCGGGTTAGGCTACTTCTACGTGCGGGCGCTGACCCGCGGCAACCCGGACCAGGGTGCGGCATGAGCGCGACGACTCCTCCGACCCGAACCGCCACCTCGGCGGACCCGGGAACGTCGATCATGCCGGCCTCGGCGGCATCCGTCGCGCCGCCCCGCGCGCTGGCCCCGGCGCGGGCGCGACCGAGGACCAAACGTCGCCGCTTTCAGGTGACGCCGCTCGGCCTCTTGGGCTGGCTTTTCCTGGCGTTCCTGCTCCTCTTCACCGTGGTGCCGATGGCCTGGATGGTCTCGACCTCCCTGAAGTCGGAGTTCGCCGCGATCCAGCAGCCGCCGGTCTGGATCCCGTCGGAGCCGTCGCTCGACCAGTACACCCGCCTCCTCTCCCCCGCCGGCGAGACCGGGCGGCAGTTCCTGACCTACCTCCGCAACAGCGTTTGGGTCTCCCTGGCCACGACTGTCATCGGCCTGGTCGTCGCGGTGCCGGCAGCCTACGCCTTCTCCCGCTTCACCTTCCCCGGCCGCGACATGCTCTTCTTCTCCGTCCTGGTCCGGAACATGTTCCCGGCGGTGGTCTTCCTGATCCCCCTCTTTATCCTGATGCGCCGCATGAACCTCTACGGGAGCCAGTGGTCCCTGATCCTGACCTACCTCACCTTCGGGCTGCCCCTCTCGATCTGGCTACTCAAAGGTTTTTATGACAACATCCCGCCGGAGCTGGAGCGGGCGGCCCGCATCGACGGGGCGACGCGGTTTCAGGCGTTCCGCCTGATCGTGCTCCCCCTCTCGGCCCCCGGGCTGGTGGCGACCGCGATCTACGCCTTCATCCAGGGCTGGAACGAGTACGTCTACGCCCGGACCTTCATCACCGACGAGAGCAAGATGACGATGCCGGTCGGCCTGGAAAAGTTCTTCACCGAATACGCCAGCAACTGGCCCGGCCTGATGGCCGCCTCGTTCATCATGAGCGTCCCGGTCGTCGTCCTCTTCCTGCTGCTCCAGCGCTATTTCGTGCAGGCGCTGACGGAGGGGGCAGTGAAGCACTGAGGAGAGCCGAGAGGAGCCAGGCGCCATCGGCCAGGTCTTCCACGACCGGCAAGCGTCGCTGGACGGCCTGACCGGCCTGCGGCCCGACTCGCACTCATCGAGCATCGCTTGACGACCGGCGGCTGGACCCTGACCACCGGCGTCCGGCCCCTGACTACGATTGGAGGACCGCGATGGCCGGCATGTCGCTGCGCGAGGTCTACAAGACGTACGACGACGTGGTCGCGGTCGACCGGGTGTCGTTGGAGGTGGAGGACGGGGAATTTGTGGCGCTCGTTGGACCGTCCGGGTGCGGCAAGACGACGACGCTGAACCTGGTAGCGGGGCTGATCGAGCTGACCGACGGCGACATCCTCCTCGGCGATCGGGCGATCAACGACCTCGACCCGAAGGACCGCGACCTGGCGATGGTCTTCCAGAACTACGCCCTCTACCCGAACAAGAACGTCTTCGACAACCTCGCCTTCCCCCTGAAGATGCGGGGCATGAAGAAGGGGGAGATCGACGCCCGCGTGCGGAAGACGGCCGACATCCTGAGCATCGGTCCGCTGCTCGACCGGAAGCCGCGGCAGCTCTCGGGCGGGCAGCAGCAGCGGGTCGCGCTCGGACGGGCGCTGGTACGGAACCCGAAGGCGTTCCTCATGGACGAGCCGCTCTCGAACCTGGACGCCAAGCTCCGGGTCCAGATGCGGGCGGAGTTGAAGCGATTTCACCAGGAACTGCGGGCGACGGTCCTCTACGTCACCCACGACCAGATGGAAGCGGTGACGATGGCGGACAAGATCGCGGTCATGAGCGGCGGCGTCCTTCAGCAGTACGGGACGCCGGACGAGATCTACGAGCGGCCGGTCAACACCTTCGTCGCCGGCTTCATCGGCAGCCCGGCGATGAACCTGACCCGGGCCGCCTACGTCGCCGCCGACGGCGGCGGCTTCGTCCGCGGCTCCGAGGGGTGGGAGCATCCCCTCTCGGCGGTGAATGCCGAGCGCGCGGGGCGGAGCAGCGGCGAGGTCGTGGTCGGCATCCGGCACAGCCAGGTCCGGATCTACCGCGAGGCGCGGCCCGGCACGGTGGCGGCCCAGGTCTACACCGTGGAGCCGACGGGCGACCTCACCTACGTCCACTTCCGGCTCGGCGGCCAGCTCCTGGTGGCGAGCGAGGACGCCGACTTCCGCGCTGCGCCGGACGACCCGATCTGGGTCGAGTTCGACCAGGACCACCTCCACCTCTTCGACGCCACAACCGAGCAGGCCCTGTTCAGGATCGGCGCGGCGGCCGCGAACGGGACCGAGCGGGCGCGGGAGGGGGCCTAATCGGCGCCAAACACGGAGCCCAGGACTCGGCAGGACCTCCCCCCGGAAGGGTGCGTGACGGTCCGCCCTTCACGGGCGCTGCGCCCTGTTCGGGCGCGGCGGGTAGTCGTCGCCTTCCGCGGCACCGGGCGTGATGGTTCAATAGGGGGAGATGGGAGAACCGCCGACGGCGACGGCCGTTCGTCCCGCGCCCCGTTGTCGAGCCGCATCACCGATGGAGACCCGATGGACGCCCCCACGACCGACCGGCAGGCCGGCTTCGTCGCGCTCGGCGAGCGCCTGGCGGAACGGATCGCGCCGAGAGCGGCGGCGCACGACCGGGAGAACACCTTCCCCTTCGAGAACTTCGACGACCTGCGGGAGGCCGGCTACCTGGCGCTGTCGGTGCCGACGGAGTACGGCGGGGCCGGGGCGAGCGCCCTGGACGTGGCCCGCGCCCAGGAGCGGCTGGCGCGGGGCGACGGCTCGACCGCGCTGGCGGCGACGATGCACCTCGCCCTGATCGGCCGCCTCGCGGCGACCCGGCCCTGGCCGGAGTCGATCTTCGCGCGCGTCTGCCGGGAGGTGGTCGAGCACGGGGCGCTGATCAACTCGGTCGCCAGCGAGCCGGACCTGGGCAGCCCCAGCCGCGGCGCCCTACCGAGCACGACGGCGACCCGAAGCGCCACGGGCTGGATCGTGAACGGGCACAAGCGGTGGGCGAGCCTGGCGCCGGCCCTGAGCTACCTGGTGGTGATGGCGACGGCGATCGAGGAGGGGCACGACCCCGTCCGCGCCGATTTCCTGGTTCCCGCCGACACGCCGGGGGTGCGGGTCGAGGAGACCTGGGACAACCTCGGGATGCGCGGCACGGGAAGCCACGATGTCATCCTGGAGGAGGTCGCGGTGCCGGCCGACGCCCGGCTGGACGCGGGGGCGGCGTCGGCGGGCGACGGCGCCGGCTGGGGCGCCTTCCCGACGGCTGCTGTCTACCTGGGGATCGCGACCGCGGCCCGCGACGCCGCCGTCGCCTACGCCCGCGGGCGGACGCCGAACGGGATGAGCGGGCCGATCGCCGAGCTGCAGACGATCCAGCACCGCGTCGCCGAGATCGAGCTCCTCCTCCTCCAATCACGCGCCGTCCTCTGGGGCACGGCCGAGCGGTGGACGGCCGACCCGGAGGCCCGCCCCGCCATGGGGTGGGAGCTGGCCGCGGTCAAGCACCTCGTGACGAACCACGCGATCCGCGTCACCGACCTCGCACTCCGGGTCGTCGGCGCGGCGGCGCTCTCGCGGACGATGCCGCTGGAGCGGTACTTCCGCGACGTGCGGGCGGGCCTCGGCCACCCGCCGCAGGACGACGCCGCGCTGACCATCATCGGCAAGGCGGCGCTCGGCCTCACCGGCGCCGGAGCGGCGCCGGTGCCCGTCGTGCACGAGCGGGAGCGGCTGGCGGCGCGGTCCTAGAATCTGTTTGCAAAACCGGTATGGCAGCGACATGAGGAGAGGAGCCTCGACGGAAGCGCGATGGCAGCGCCGGGAGCCCTTGCTTCCAGAGCAACGACCGGCGAAGGGTTGTACGGGTAGCCGACCGGCGGCAGACCGTCGCCGCATCCTCAATCCAATGCGTTGGATCGATCGCAGCGGCGCTACCTGGCACGACCTGCCCGCGCGCTTTGACCGTCGCCACCCGTTCCCATCACCGGACCAGGTCCGACCTCCGGGAGCGCATCCCGCATACGTCCCAAGCCGATGTAGAGGTCAGGGGCGGGCTTGATCAGGTCGCACACGATGGTGACGGCACCGTGATCCTCCCCAAAGACCGCGACCCCCGCTTCATCACCATTCGCCGCGGGGGGACGCTCACGGACCCCGACCATCGGCTCCTGGCTCTGTGGGCGGCCGCGTGCGCGGAGCACGTTCTGCACCTCTTCGAGTTGGTGCAGCCCGCGGACCTGCGGCCCCGCCGGGCAATCGAGCAGACCCGAGCATGGACGCGCGGCGAGATCAAGATGTCGCAGGCCCGCGCGGCGGGTGGCCATGCCATGTCTGCAGCAAGGGAACTGAGCGGCGCCGCTCGGCACGCCGCTTATGCGGCCGGCCAGGCGGCAGCGGTGGCGCATGTCGCCGCGCACGAGCTCGGTGCCGCGGCCTACGCGATCAAGGCCGCGCGCGCGGCTGCCCCCGGCTGCGAGGGTGAGCGCGCCGGCCGGATCGAGTGCCGTTGGCAGCGCGAACGGCTCCCCGACGCCATCCGCGACCTCGTGCTGGAGGATCAGCGGTTGCGAAACGAGATCTGCTGGTCGGTGTTCGACTGCTGACGGGCGTGACGGCCTGTCCGGGCAGCCCAACAAGCGCTTCGAGCCGACACCGCAAGCGCGATCTGCCGACGCCCGACGCGATTCAACGTACGCCACTCGGTCGGAAAACTGACCCTCGTACAAGCTCCCTGCTCGTGATGTTCCGTTGCACGTCGTTCGGCGTCGGCGGCGTGACAGCCGACGCTCGGGACCATGACCGGCCCCGGGCGTCTAGGCTCCGGGACAGCACCGCTTGGTCGCCGGAACGCACCTCGTCCACCGACAGACGAAACGCCCCCGCGACGATCACGACACGTGGAGGGCATCCACACGGATCTGGTCGCTCAGTTCTCCGCACCCTTGCCCGCCCGGAACCGCCAGGCGCACCACAAGCGCCGCTGTCCCGAATCAAAACCGATCCCGCCTCGCCTCGCACCGCCCGTGATCCGGCGTCCAAACCACATCAGCTTCCCGGAAGCGGTTCGGCCATCGCCGTCCCGGAAACGGTAGCGCGCCCGATCCTCGCTCCGATCAGCCCTTCATCGCGCCTTCGGTGAGGCCGCGGATGAAGTAGCGCTGAAGGAAGATGAAGACGACGATGACGGGGACGAGGGCGATCACGGCGCCGGCCGCCATCACGTGATAGAGGGTCTGGAACCGCTTCGAATACTGGATCAGGGCAATGGTCAGGGTCTGGTAGGCGGGCTGCTGGGAGAGGTAGACGAGGGGAACGAGGAAAGCGTTCCAAATCCCCATGAAGGTGAGCAGGGCGACGGTGGCGAGGGCGGGGCGGATGAGGGGAAAGGCGATCCGCCGGTAGGTCTCGAAGTAGCCGGCGCCGTCGATCGCGGCCGAGTCGTAGATCTCCGACGGCACGCCCTGGAAGTGGCTCATGAGGAGGTAGATGTTGAAGACCTGAGCGCCGGCGGTCATCACCAGGATGACGGCGCCGAGGCTCCGCCAGTCGCCGATCAGGTGGAGCGAGCGGTTGACGTAGAAGGTGGGGATGATCAGCATCTCGCCCGGCACGAGAAAGGTGGCGAGGAGGCAGACCATGATCACCTGCCGCCCGGGGAAGCGGGAGCGGGTCAGGGCGTAGGCCGCCATCGAGGTCGTCAGGATGATCGCGCCCATGCAGACCGTTGTGATCAGGACGGTGTTGACGGCCGCCCGCGGCACGTTCGCCTCGGTCCAGATCTCGGCGTAGTTCTGCCACTGGGGATCGTCGACCCAGAGCGAGAGGCCGGCGGAGAAGACCCCGGCGGTGGAGCGCAGCGAGGTGGAGAGCATCCACAGAAAGGGGTAGAGGCAGAGCAGCGCGTAGAGGAGGAGCAGCGCGTAGCGAACCCCGTCCCAGCCGAGCCGGGAGAGGCGGGTGGCGAGCGGAACCCCTCGCGCGGCGGAGGCGGGATATCGGTGCGTCGTGCCCGTCGCGGTCGCCATCCCCTACCTCCCCTCCTGCCAGCGAGCGATCCACTGCTGGAGGAGGACCGCGGCGAAGACGATCAGGCCGAGCCCGATCGCGACGGTCGAGCCGTAGCCGATGTTCGGGATCGTCTGGGTGCCGGCCAAGCCACCGCCGCCGAACGACGTGTAGCGGAACATGTAGAGCACCATCGTCGTCGTGCTGAAACCGGGTCCACCGCCGGTCATGACCGCGAAGTGGTCGAAGACCTTGAGCGAGCCGGCCAGCGAGAGCATCACGATCACGGCGGTCATCGGTCGGATCGCCGGCAGGGTGATCTCGCGGAACTTGCTCCAGGCGGTCGCGCCGTCGAGGTCGGCCGCCTCGTACAGGTCGCGCGAGACGGTCTGGAGGGCGGCCAGGAAGAAGACCATGTTGATCCCGAGGTCGTGCCAGACGGCGACGCCGGTCACGGTCCAGAAGGCGTAGCGCCGCTCGCCGAGAAAGGCGATCGGGGCGTCGATCGCCCCGAGGTTGATCAGCAACGTGTTGAACGCGCCACCCAGGGGAGAGAAGAAGAAGGTGAAGGCAAGGGAGACGACCGCGATGCTGGTCACGACGGGGAGGAAGCCGATCGTGCGGAAGACGGTCGCGCCGCGCAGCTTGGCGCCGAGAATGAGGGCGATGAGGAGGGCGATCGGCAGCTCGATCGCCAGCTTGAGGACGGCGTAGAGGACCGTATTCCGGACCGCCGTCCACCAGGTCGCGTCCCGGACAAGGGTCTGGTAGTTGTCGAACCCGACCCAGCGCGCGTCGAAGATGCTGGTGATGCCGTCCCAGTTCAAGAGCGAGGTGTAGAGGACGAAGACGATCGGGAACGCCATGAAGACGAGGAACATCAGCACGGTCGGGGCGCACATCAGGTAGGCGGGAAGATGCGGCCGGAGGGACGACGCCCTCCCCCTACGCTGCCCGGCCGCGAGCGGAGCCGAAACCGCGGTGGTCGCCATCGGATCCCCCTCGACCGGTCGTTGACCAAGGCCGCGCGGGCGGGGGGCGACGATCGCCCCCCGCCCGCGGATCGGATGCCTACTGCGGGGGCTGCCAGGTCATCGGGTCGAAGTCGGGGACGACGAACTCCTCCAACTTCAGCAGTCCGTCGGCGACCGCCTTGTCCAGCGTCTCGTTGTAGACGCGTTCGACATTGGTCAACTGCTGGTCCATGGAGGCGGGGTCGTCGAAGATCGCCTGGAAGACCGTCTGGTAGTCCGGGGTGATGGTCGGCAGCTCCGGCTCGGGCGGGGTGATCAGGTCGCGCTCGGTCGGCGCCAGCAGGGGGATGCCGCGGACAGCGGACTCGCCCGTGTTGGCCGCCGCGACCCCCATCACGCCCATGCCCCGCTCGTACATGGTCGTCATCGTCGCGGGGGAGTAGAGGAACTTGAGCAGCTCCCAGGCCTGGTCCTTCTTCTCGGTGGCCGAGCTGACGGTGTACCGATCGCCCATCCCCTGCTGGTGGCGACCGGCCTGGCCGGTATCA
>CADCWL010000104.1 GCA_902806405.1 uncultured Thermomicrobiales bacterium
ACCGACGCGTGCCAGCGCGTTGTCGGCCATCGCCAGGAAGGCGCTCGGCGGCAGGGTATCGAGGAACGCTAGGAAATCGTTGATACCGGCCCCGTCCTGCTCTGGCGCAAGTGGTCGAAACCGCATCACCGGCTCCTCCACGTAGTAGAAGCGCGGGCCGGAGAAGCCGTGGAGGAGATCAAGGTCGCGGCGCAACTCTGCCGGCAGCGCTTGCCGGGCGGCGACAAGCCAGGGATCGAAACCGCTCCCGGGCGTGGCGCGGTGGAGTAGGGAGAGGATGGAGACGAGGTCGAGCGGGAGGGAGACGGCAACCGTCAGCCGCAGGGCCGGGGTGCCGGCAACGAGCTCGCCCATGGATAGCTGCCTTCACGCGGGAGATCGGGGATCATGTAACGATAATCATATCAGCATGGCCGTGACGGGCGTCGTCGCCCACCCGCGTTCATGCCAGAAGCGGGACCCGCGGCGGCCGGGTGGACCGGGGACGGGGGGGAGCAGTCCGGGTCGCAGTTCGTGATGGCGTACTTCAAGACGGAGGTCGAGGCGCTCCACCGCGGTCTCGTCGCCGACGGCCGGGCCTGGACGCCGCTCCGCAACAACTGGCCGTTCGCGCTCGGCGCCGGCGCGTCGCCGGCAGTGCGAGACTTGCACATCAGCCGCGACCACGCCGGGACCTTTCACCTCTTCTTCGCGGGCGGCTGGGACGCGGACGCGATCACCCACGGCACCTCGCCCGACCTGCTCGCCTGGTCCGCGCCTCGGCATGTCGGCGTGATCGCCAACATCGCCGGCGCCCACGACTGCGGGGACCCCACGTGAGTCTGTGATGCCGATCAGGAGCGCTACGTTCTCCTCCGGTCCTCGACGGTGCACCCGGACGGCTCGCGAGGCTGGGGGCCAGGCCGGTGGGACGGCGCCCGCGATCACCGGATCGGGGCGATGACGCCGCGCGACTTCGTCTCGTACGCGCGCCGCGCCCGTGTTCGACCGCGGCCGCAGCGTGATCGACGCAACCCTGGCCGCGCACGACGGCCGCTGGTTCTTCGCCGTCGAGGACGATCGTTGCGCGGACCGGCCAGGCACCCCCTTCCGAGCACTCCGCGTCTGCTCCTTAGCGACCGCCACCGGCCCGGTCCACGCGGTCTCCGAACTCGTGACCTCGCCGCGAACCGAGGCGCCGTGCCTATTCCCGGCGGTCGGTCAGTGGCTGACGTTCTTTGACCACTTCGCGGAGGGCACCTGCGGCGCGGCGATCGGCGTCGGCGGGCGCGACTGAACGATCGCCACGGACCGGGCCCGCTTCCCGCCCGGCGTCCGGCGTCCGGCGTCCGGCGTCCGGCACGCTGGCGTGCCGGACGTGGACGACGAGACGGGGGCGCGGGTGCGCGGTCTCGTCTAAGCTGGGCGACCACCGGACGAAAGACTTGGCTCGGAAGGGGGCGACGTGGCCTTCGTTGATCTGCCACTCGACGCGCTGCGCGCCTACCGTCCGGAGCGGGTCGAGCCTCCCGACTTCGACGCCTTCTGGACCGAGACGCTGGCGGAGACCCGAATCAGTCCCCTCGACCCGACCTTTACCCCGGTCGACGCCGGAATCCGGCTGGTCGAGACGTTCGACGTCGCCTTCGCCGGCTGGGGCGGCCACCCGATCAAGGCGTGGTTGCTGCTGCCCCGGGAGCGCCTGGCTCCCCTGCCGACGGTCGTCGAGTTTATCGGCTACGGCGGCGGGCGCGGTCGGCCGACCGACTGGCTCCTCTGGTCGGCGGCCGGCTACGCCCACCTGGTCATGGACACCCGCGGCCAGGGGAGCGCCTGGCTCCACGGCGACACGCCCGATCCCGCCCCGGCCGGCGACCCCGCCTTCCCCGGCTTCCTCACCCGCGGGCTCTCCGACCCGGCGACGAGCTACTACCGCCGCGTCTATGCCGACGCCGTCCGCGCCGTGGAGGCGGCCCGCGCCCATCCAGCAGTTGACGCCGGGCGGGTCGCCGTGACCGGCGGCAGCCAGGGCGGCGGCCTCGCCCTCGCGGTCGCCGGGCTCGTCCTGGACGTCGCGGCCGTGGTCGCCAACGTCCCGTTCCTCTGTCACATTCGGCGGGCGACGGAGATCACCGACGCCGATCCGTATCGGGAGCTGGCGCGGTACTGCGCCGTCCACCCCGACCGGATCGAGCGGGCCTTCGCGACCCTCGCCTACGTTGACGGCGTCCACTTCGCCGCCCGCGCCGCCGCCCCGGCCCTCTTCTCCGTCGGCCTCATGGACGAGGTCTGCCCCCCCTCCACCGTCTTCGCCGCCTTCAACAACTACGCGGGGCCGAAGCAGATCCGTGTCTGGCCCTACAACGGTCACGAGGGAGGCGGTTCGCACCAGACGGTCGAGAGCCTCCGTTTCCTAGACGAGCGGTTCGGGGAGTGATGGGTCCGAGGCCCGGTCGCGGTGTCCTTATCGGGTGAGGGGCAGACCGGCGCGGAACAGCCGCGGGGAACGGCCGGTGACCTGCTTGAAGCGGCGCGAGAAGTAGAACTCGTCGCAGTAGCCGAGACTCTCGGCGATCTGGCGGTCGGTCAGGTTCCCCTGCTGCATCAGCTCGCAGGCCCGGTCGATGAGGCGGGTGCCACGGTAGCGGGCGGGAGGTACCCCCATCGCCCGGGTGAACCGCTTCCGAAAGCCGTCGTAGGACATGCCCAGATCGTGGGCCAGATCGCCCAGATCCAGGTTCTGGCTCAGGTCCGCTTCGAGGAGCGCGCAGGCGCGCTCCACCCAGGCCGCTTCTTCGTCCCCTCCGCGAGCGCCCGAAGCGAGGAGCGCTTCGCACAGCACCGTCTGGAGCCGGCAGACCTCCACCAGCGGCGGCCCGGCGCCGGGCCGGTGGGGGGCGCCGAGTACCGACTCGAATCGGTGAGCCCAGTGCTCGATCGGCTCGAGGTGGTGCACGGGTCTCGCCGGGTCGAGCAAGCCGCCGGCCCGCCAGAGGTCGAAGACGGGGCCGTCGAAGACGAGAAAGAGCTCCGACCAGCGCGAGCGTCCGACCGGTCCGTAGCTGTGTCCGAGCTCCGGAAAGATCAGCAGCAGGTCGCCCGGCGCGACCGCCAGGGAGAGGCCGCTCGCGTCGCGGAAGCGCCCGCCGCCGTCGACCAGGTAGACGACGGCGTAGCTGCCGAGCACCCGTAGGGGGTGGGTCGGCACGCCCCGGCCGTTGCGGACAAACCCGGCTAGCGTGATCCGTCCCAGCGGCGATTGGGCGACATGCCGCGAGAGGACCGACGATTCCCGCTCCACGATCACGCCTCCTCGGACGTGGCCAAAAGACACAAGCGGACGGGTCAGAAACGCCATAGGCGAAGGTCAAGCGGGCGCGTAGGATGAGTCTACTCGTCCCGATCGCCGAGCGGAGGCTTCCATGGCGACGACCACGATCGATTCCCCGGCTTCCCCCCTCACCTCGAGCGGAGTCGTGCTCGACCAATCCGAGCGGGCGTTCGGCCGGCTACGCCCGTCGATGGACGTCGTTGACGACGCCGCGGCGCTCCGTCGGCGGATGGCGGAGGACGGCTACCTCTACCTCCCCGGCTACCTGGACCGCGACCAAGTCTTCGCCGCGCGTGGCGAGATCGTCGATCGGTTGGCCGAAGCCGGGCATCTTGCGCCCGGCACCCCGCCGATGGAGGCGGTGGCCAACACCGCGACCACCATCAAGTTCGCCCCCGACCTGGCTAAGGGGAACGCACCGCTGCACGAGTTGCTCTACACCGGCCGGATGATGGCCTTCTACAGACATTTCCTCGGTGGCGAGGTGCTCCACTTCGACTACACCTGGCTGCGGGCGGTCTCCCCCGGCAAGGGAACCGCCCCACACGGCGATAGCGTCTTCATGAATCGGGGCACGACCAACCTCTACACGGCCTGGGTGCCGCTCGGCGATGTCGACCTCGACCTCGGCGGCCTGATCGTCCTCGACCGATCGCACAAGCTCGACGAGATCAAGCGAACCTACGGCGCCCGCGACGTCGATAGCTACTGCGAGAACGACGTCGACGCGACCCGATACGCCTCGGGCGAGAAGTGGTGGAACGGCGCGCTCTCGGACAATCCGGCCGAGCTCCGGCGTCAACTTGGCCTCCGCTGGTTGACCACCGAGTTCCGGGCCGGCGATCTGCTGACCTTCACCCTCTACACCCTCCACGCAAGCCTAGACAACCGATCGAACCGAATCCGCCTCTCCTCAGATTCCCGTTACCAGCTTGCCTCCGAGCCGGCGGACGAGCGCTGGGTCGGGGAGCAGCCGATCGGGCACGGTGCCGCCGGCAAGCGGGGCCGCATCTGCTGAGCGAACCCCTTACGGGCCACGCAGCATGTCAGGAGAGGAGGCCGGCAGCCGGTCCGACGCCGTCGTTCTGAGGGACATGCCTCGTTCTCCAAAGGAGGTTTCCGTGATTGGACCGCATCGAGTCAACGCCGACCCGACCGTCCCCTCGATCCGGTCGTCCCGGCTGACGAGGCGCCGGTTGCTGCAAGCGGGGGCCGGCGCGGCGGCGCTTGCCTCCGGCGCCGCGAGTCCGTCCTGGGCGACAGCGAGGGGGGTGCCTGCGATCCAGGGGGAGCCGATCACGCTCACCTATTGGCACGGCTGGACCGAGCAGTGGGAGGAGATGGTCCAGTTCGTCGTCGACCAGTTCCACCAGCAGCAGAGTCGGATCAGGATCGAGCCGGTGGTGGTCCCGGTCGGCAGCCAGGAGCAGTCTTCCGAGTTCCTGGCCAAGCTGACGGCCGCGATCGCGGCGGGCGAGCCGCCGGACATCGTCACTCTCTTTGGCTCGACCGCGATCCCGACCCTCGCCAGCCAGGGCGCACTCGTCCCGCTCGATAGCCTCGACGGCGCCGACCTGCCCACGGTCGAAGCCTGGATGGACCCGAACGTCTATCGACTTGGCCGATACGAGGACCATCTCTACGGCCTCTCTTACTGGGCCGGTGCCTACGCCCTGATCTACAACAAGGCCCACTTCGCCGAGGTTGGTCTCGACCCGGAGGTGGGACCGGCGACCGTCGCCGACTTGGACGCCTTTGCCGAGCGGCTCACCGTTCGCTCCGGAAGCGGCGACATCTCCCGGATGGGCTTCCTCCCAAGCGACCTCCTGCTGTGGGGCACGGTCTTCGGCGGGAACTTCTACGATCCGTCCTCGAACGAGGTGACGGCGAACGACCCGAACGTGGTGCGGGCGCTGGCCTGGATGCGCTCCTACGCCGAGAAGTACGACGCCCAAAAAGTGGCCGAGTTCAACGAAGGGCTGGCCAGCGAACGCGCCGCCAACCTCGATCCTTTGATCGCCGGCAAGTTCTCGATGCAGATCCAGGGACCGTGGAAGCTGGGTGACATCAAGAAGTTCGGCGATCCGAACTTCGCGTACGGCGTCGTCCGGCCGCCGTTGGCCGACGCCGAGGCGCAGCCCGCGAACTGGACCTGGGGCGACATCCAGGTGATCCCGACCGGCTCGAAGGACCCGGCGGCGGCGCTCGAGTTCGTCAAATTCACCGCCGGCGTCAACGACCCGGACGGGTACGCCCGACGCTGCACCTGGGGTGAGCGTCCGATCAATGTACCGGTCTCGCGGGCTGTGTTGGAGGTGCCGAGCTTTCAACAGGTGGTCGCGAGCCATCCCGGCTTCGACGTCTTCATCGATGCGCTCCTTAACGGGGAGCGGATCGGCTCGCCTCCGGTCATGCCCGCCGCCGCCTTCTTCACCGATCGCCTCGCCGCCGCCACCGACAGCGTGATGCTCCTCCAGGCTGAACCGGGGCCGGCGCTCGACGACCTGGATCAGTCCGTCCAGTCGGAGCTCGACCGCGCCCGGTAGGGGTTTCACCGGCCGTCGGCGCCGATCGGCGCCGACGGCCGCTTCGCGCGACGCGGCGAGGAGGGTGCGATGGCGACGCTGACCAGACGGGACGGTTCGCCCCTGGCGCCGGTCGGCGGGCGGACCACGCGGGCGGCGACCGGGCGACGCTGGGCCGGGTCGGCTGCCCGCCATGCCATCCTGCTCGCCTGCAGTGCGGTGTTCGTGCTGCCGTTTGTCTGGATGGTCGTCACCTCCCTCAAGAGCAACCAGCAGGTTCTGGTCTACCCGCCGGAGTGGATTCCGAGCCCGGTCCGCTGGCGGAACTACCTGGACGCGTTCGAGGCCGCGCCGCTCCTCCGCTACGCGTGGAACACCACGGTCATCTGCGTCACCTCGGTGGTCGGGGTGGTTATCTCCAGCACGGTCGTCGCCTACGGCTTCTCGCGCCTGGAGTGGCGGGGGCGCGACGCCCTGTTCGTCGTTGTCTTGGCCTCGCTGATGCTGCCGTTTCAGGTGACCCTGATCCCGCTCTTCATCATCTTCTCGCGGCTCGACTGGACCAACACCTACCTCCCGTTGACGGTGCCCGCCTTCTTCGGCAACGCCTTCTATATCTTCCTCCTCCGCCAGTTCTTCCTCCGCATCCCGCGCGACTACTCCGATGCGGCCCGGGTCGAGGGGGCGAACGAGCTTCAGATCCTCTGGCAGATCATCGTCCCGCTGGCCCGACCGGCGATGATCACCGTCGCCCTCTTCCAATTTCTCTTCGCCTGGAACGACTTTCTCGGTCCGCTGATCTACATCAGCGAGGAGTCCAGGTTCACCCTCGCCCTCGGGCTGGCGACCATGCGCTCGAACCTGGGTCTTAGCGAGTTCGGCCAGATCATGGCGGCGGCGACGATGATCGTCGCGCCGGTGCTGCTCATCTTCGCCGTGGCCCAGCGCTATTTCATCGAAGGGATCGCCGCGTCCGGCGTGAAGGGCTAACGAGCCGATCGGGGCGCACTGTCCGGAGGAATCAGCGATGGCGATCGCGCAGCCCACATCCACGTTCGCCCTGCCGGGGGCGGACGCCGCCGACCGCCGCGCCGCCCTCCGTCGCCGCGAGCTCCGCCGCATCGGCACCGGCCTCCTCTTCGTCAGCCCGTGGCTGGTGGGCGCCCTCGTCTTTCAGGTCTATCCGGTCTTCGCCTCCCTCTACTACAGCTTCCACTCGACCACGATGCTGAAGTCGGGGACGTTCGTCGGCTTCGAGAACTACCGGCTCCTGATGAGCGACGACCTCTTCTGGACCTCGCTCGGCAACACGCTCTACTACCTCGGTGCCTCGGTCCTGCTGGGAACCGTGGCGGCGCTGGCGCTGGCGATGCTGCTCAACCAGCGGTTGCGAGGGATGGCGGTCTATCGCGTTGTCTTCTATGTGCCGACGATCGTCCCCTTGGTGGCCGTGTCGGTGATATGGGTCTGGTTCCTGCACCCACAGTACGGGGTGCTCAATTACGTTCTCGACCTGGTCGGCCTGCCCAGCCCCGGTTGGTTCGCCGACCCCGCCTGGGCGATGCCCGGCCTCGTCATCGTCTCGCTGTGGGGCCTGGGCAACGCGATGGTCATCTACCTGGCCGGCCTGCAGGACATCCCGGTCGAGCTCTACGAGGCGGCGGCCCTCGATGGAGCATCGGGGTGGGAGCGGATGAAGAGCATCACGGTGCCGCTGCTAACCCCGGTGATCCTTTTCAACGTCATCATCGGGCTCATCCACGGCTTCCAGTACTTCGTGCCGCCGTACGTGATCACCGGCGGTGGCCCAGCCGACGCCACCCTCGTCTACTCCCTCTACCTCTACGACACCGCCTTCCAGTACTTCAAGATGGGGTATGCGTCCGCGATGGCCTGGGTCCTGTTCGTGATCATCCTGATCGTGACCGGGGTGCTCCTCCGCACCTCCGGACGCTGGGTTTTCTACCAGGGCGGAACCCGCTAGCGACGCCCAGCGCCTCAACCGACCCACCAACCGACGCGCCCGCCCACCGGTCGGTAGAATCCGGGCGTCTCGTTGCCACGTCTTACGCACGAAAGGAAATCCGCTGCCATGACCGCACCGAAGATCGCCTTCATCGGCGCCGGCAGCACCGTCTTCGCCCGGAACCTCCTGCGCGATCTCTTCAGCTTCCCGGAGCTGCACGGCGCCGAGATCGCGCTGATGGACATCGACTCGGAGCGGCTCGACGTCACCGAGCGGGTCGCGCGGCGGGTCGCTGCCGATGCCGGCGCCGCGCCGACGATCACTGCCACGAAGGACCGGCGGCGAGCGCTGGACGGCGCCGACTACGCGATCAACATGATCCAAGTCGGCGGCTACCGACCCGCGACGGTGATCGACTTCGAGATCCCCAAGAGGTACGGGCTGCGCCAGACGATCGGCGACACGCTCGGCATCGGCGGCATCATGCGCGCGCTGCGGACCGCGCCCGTGATGCTGGAGATGGCGGAGGACATGGCGGAGTGCTGCCCCAACGTCCTCTTCCTCAACTACACAAACCCGATGGCGATGCTGACCTCTACCATGCTCCGGGCAACACCGATCCGCACCGTCGGCCTCTGCCACAGCGTCCAAGGTACCGCCTCGGAGATCGCGGGCTGGCTCGGCCTGCCGGCCGAGGAGATCGACTACCGCTGCGCCGGCATCAACCACCTCGCGTTCTATTTGACGCTGGAGCACGGGGGGCGCGACCTCTACCCGGAACTACGGAAGCTCGGGCAGGAGGGGCGCTTTCCCGGGCACGAGCGCGTCCGCTTCGAGGTGCTGCGCCGCTTCGGATCCTTCGTGACCGAGTCGAGCGAGCACTTCTCGGAGTATGTCCCCTGGTTCATCAAGGGGGACCGACCGGACCTCCTCGATCGCTTCAACGTCCCGCTCGATGAGTACCCGGCCCGCTGCGAGGACCAGATCGCCGACTGGGACGCGATGCGGACCGCTCTCACCGCGGACGACCCGGCGGCCGCCGATCGCTACGCCGAGGGCCGACAGGCCCGGCTGAGTCCGATGCTGGAGCGCCGCCTAGAGGCGACCGCGCGGGAGGACCCGTCGCGCGCCCACGAGTTGCGCCAGCTCTGGCTCGCGGAGAGGGGCGCGCGCCAGGCCGGGCACTCCGGGGAGTACGGCACCCTGATCATCCACAGCGCCGAAACGGGGACGCCGCGCGTCGTCTATGGCAATGTCGCCAACGACGGCTTGATCGATAACCTGCCGCCCACGAGCTGCGTCGAGGTGCCGTGCCTTGTCGACCGCAACGGGATCCAGCCCACCCGCGTCGGTGCGCTGCCGCCCCAGCTCGCGGCGCTGATGCAGACCAACGTCAACGTCCAGACGCTGACCGTTGAGGCGATCCTGACCGGCAAGCGGGACCACATCCACCACGCCGCACTGCTCGATCCGCACACCGCCGCCGAGCTCGACCCGGAGCAGATCGTGGCGATGGTCGACGAATTGATTGCGGCCCATGGGGACCAGTTGCCGGCGTTCGCCTGACGCGCGTCGCGCTGGAGGCCACGGTTGCAGACGGTGGTAGGGAGGCTGCGTCCTGCGCCCGTTGATCCGCAGTTGGACTCGGTTGTCACGGTCCCGTCGCTCATGCCAGGACGGCCCTTCCGCCCCTCCCGAAGGGGAGCGGTGACCGCAGGAGGTGCCGCAAGCGAACCGCCGTGGCCCCCTTACGGGAACCGCGGGCATCTCCCACTGCCCCGACTCGGAACTGACACGCCGTCCCCAGAGCGTGATCGCCGGATCATTCCCAAACCGCCCGCATCGCTCCTTGGCCATTCGGATGCCGCGCCGCTGCCCCCATCCAGGCAGTTCGGTCGGCTTCCCCCATCCGTGGATAGCAGCGGTCCGGGGTTGAGTTGTCCACGAACGTGACGGCCGCACACCGCAGTAGACAGGGACATGACGGGAGCGCTCCTGATCACGCCCGGTCGAACGGGCATATCCTTGCGCCAACCCCGGCGCCACTCCCGTTGTTCGCTCACGGTCGTCGACCCGCATAGCGACGGCATGAGTTCGGCACCGTGTTACCGAGCCTCTGCGAGCGTTGATCGGGACCGGGTCCTGCCACGTTGCCCACGGGTCGTCGGTAGGGAACTGGGGGTAGGCACCCTCACACGGGTCACACCTCGGACGATCCTTTTGAGTAAGAGGCACGAAGGGCGTCGCGTCCCGCCCCGCCGCGCCGCGGCCCCCTCAGTGAGGGCGGATCGGCGGCGGACGGACCCTGCCGCGCCGGCAGCGGCAGGCGAATCAATCCGCCGCGACGAGTGCCGGAATCGCGCAGCCGACGTCGGAGTAGGAGATGCCGTCGAGGGAGGAGGGACCGTCCGGGCCGCACATTGGGCAGGACGGGTCGCGCCCAAGCTTCAGCTCGCGGAACTCGGCGCGGAGGGCGTCGTAGGTAAGGAGGCGGCCGACGAGCGGCTCGCCGACGCCGAGGATCAGCTTCGCCGCCTCGGTCGCCTGGAGGAGGCCGACGACGCCCGGCAGGAGACCGAGGACGCCCGCCTCGGCGCAGTTCGGGGCTAGCTCCGGAGGCGGTGGGCTCGGGAAGAGGCAGCGGTAGCAGGGGCCGCCGCGAGTGGTGAAGACGCTTGCTTGGCCCTCGAAGCGGAAGATGCTGCCGTGAACGTTCGGCTTCCCGAGTAGGACGCAGGCGTCGTTGATCAGATAGCGGGTCGCGAAATTGTCGCTGCCGTCGAGGACGAGGTCGTAGTCGGCGATAAGGCGCAGGGCGTTCTCGCCCGAGAGCCGGGTCTCGTGCGGAATCACCGTCACGTCCGGATTAAGCGCGTTGACGGCGATGCGGGCCGACTCGACCTTCGGCATGCCGACCCGATCGGTGGCGTGGATTACCTGACGTTGCAGGTTCGAGTCGTCGACGGTGTCGGCGTCGACGATGCCAAGGGTGCCAACGCCGGCCGCGGCGAGGTAGAGGGCGGCGGGGGAGCCGAGGCCGCCGGCGCCGACGAGGAGGACCCGGGCGTCGAGCAGTTTGCGCTGCCCCGCTTCGCCGACCTCGGGCAAGAGCAGGTGGCGGGCATAGCGTCGACGCTGGTCAGGGGTCAATGTTCGGGGCCGCTCCCAGGGGAGGCCGGCGCCCTTCCAGGCGGCGAACCCGCCGGCGAGGGATGCGACGTCGGCGTACCCGAACTCCTGCAACGCCTTGGCGGCAAAGGCCGATCGCGCCCCGCCGGCGCAGTAGAGGACGACCGGCCGCGTCTTGTCGCGGACGGCCTCCTCGATCCTCATCTCGAGGAGACCCCGCGGGATCGACAGAGAGCCGGGGATTGCTCCCTGCTCGACCTCGTCCGGCTCGCGGACATCGACGACCACGGCGGCTCGATCCCGGCGGAGCCCGTCGGCTTCTTCGGCGTCGACCTCCCGGATCGCCGCCCTGGCGCGATCGAGGAGGTCTTGGAGGCTAGGCGACATCGGGATTCTCCAAGGAGGCAACATGCGGGTCAAACAACGCGGGGCGCCCCTCGAGCATACGGCACCCCAGTGCACCCGACAAACGCCTCGGTGGAGGAGGTTCGGGGCACGACGGGAGGTGCCATCCCGGGAACCGGCGCCGTTCCCGACGGCGCCGCCTAGGCCGACACGCCTAGCTCGGCCGCGAGTGTTTGGAGATCGTTCCAGGTGCGGTCCGCGATGGGGACTCCCTCGGCCAGTCGCCGCAAGCGGCTGCGCGCCTCTGCCTCACCGGGGAGGAGAACCTCGGCGACTCCGTCGGCGGGCGGGTTGGCGGTGATCTGGTCGCAGACGGCGTCCGCCTCGGCGGCGAAGGCGTCGAGGTCGGCGAACGGCCGCACGTCGATGGCGATGACGACCGGACCGTTGCCGCCGCGATGGGTGGCCAAGCTCTCCGGGTCGGCAGCCGCCAGGCCGCGCCCGAGGATCTGGATAAGGACGCTCAGGCCGGAGCCCTTGTGGCCGCCGAACGGGAGGAGCGCGCCCCCGGCGTAGAAATCTTCCGGATCGACGGAGGGTTGCCCGGCGACGTTGAGGATCAGGCCGGGGGGCAACGTTTCCCCCTTAGCGCGGGCGACCCGGACCTTTCCCTCGGCGACGGCGGCGGTGGCAATATCGTGGACGAGCGGGGCGCGGCCGCTCCCGCGCGGCAGGCCCCATGCGATTGGGTTGGTGCCGAAGAGGCGGCCCGTGCCGCCGTACGGGGCCACCGCCGGGTTCGCGTTGGTCACCGCCACGCCGACCATCCCCGCCTCCGCGATTCGGGCAACGTAGGGGGCGACCCGTCCGATGTGGTTGCTCCGGCGGACAGCGACGGCGCCGACCCCGGCCTCGGCTGCCAGACCGATCGCGGTTTCCACGGCGAGCGTCATCGCCACCATGCCCCAACCCCAGCCGCCGTCGACCACGGCCGTTGCTCCCCGCCGGGAGAGGACTCGCGGGCGAGAGGTGGGGTCGATGCTGCCCGCGCTGCACCACTCGCAGTAGTTGAGAAGGCGGATGACGCCGTGCGAGTCGTGCCCGGTCAGATTGGCCTCGACAAGCGAGTCGGCGACGAGCCGGGCGTCGTCGGTGGAGGCGCCCACCGCCCCCAGGGCGGCCTCCGCGAGGCGCCGCAACCGTTCTGAAGGGATGTGCGGCATTCGGGATCACCTCACGGGGGAGGAAGCGGGCGGTGGTTCGGGGAACGGTTGGAGCCCGTATCATCCGGCACGTTGGAGCCCTCCGCAATCCCGGTTCTCCCGGCGGGAAACGGTGCTCTCGGTGCAGCCCCGCGCGTCAGGCTCGATCGCCAAGGCGGGTCGTGGCATCCTCGCGGGCGGTGGTAAGGACGCGGTCCAAGACCGTCAGCAGCGAACGGATCGAGCGGTCGTCGAGGAGGAAGAGGGCGAGCGCCGTCTCCTCCGGCACGAACCCGCCCGTCGCCGCTGCGTCGCGGGCGGTCAACCAGTCCGCTGCCTCGCGGTCCGCCGCTTGGAGGAGGCGCAGGAGCGTCGCCGCGGCGTCGGCGCGCGCTTGCCGCGGATCGGTGTTGGGGACCGGGTCGGTGTCCGGCCCGGGAAGGGCGGGTGCGGTCGCGCCGGCGAGAGCGCGGAGGGTTGCGGGGGAGGTGGCGAGCAGGAAGCCCGCCGAGTCGGAGAGGGCGTGGGCGACGAGGCGGGGGCCGGGCGCGTCCCGCTCGGCCGCGGTGCGCAGCACGTCGAGGTCGTCGCCGAAGCGGACGCGGCCAGTCGGTGCGCCGTCGTCGACGGGGGCTATGGCGTAGACGTAGACGAGGAACGCGGCCAGACCGACCGAGGAGTCGACCTCGGCCGCAAAGACCGCGACCGTCCCGTCGTCGTCGACCGGTGTGAGGTCTGAGGCGAGGGCCGCTGGCGGATCTGGCAGGGCGAGGGCCTCGGCCAGGAAGGCGGCCGCGGCAACGCGAACGGCATGGTGGTCGATCATCCGGCCGGATTGCTCCCTGATCGGGCGGAACGGTCAGCAACGCCAACGCCGCGTCGCACCTGCTCCCACAGCGATGGCCCATCGGTGAGCGCCATCTCGCCCGCCGTCACGGTCCGCGGCGTGGTCGACAACGACGACCTGTACCATACATTCCAGCATCGGCGGCGGCCGGTTGCAACGGGTTGCCTGGCCACGGGATGGGAAGGGGAGAATCTTGGAGGCTGAGTTCGGTTTCCGGCCGCTGTCCGTGGAGGAGGCCCGAACGCTGCTTGCCGCCGCCTCGCGTGCGGCAGCGGCGGCCTACGTTCCCTACTCGTCGTTCCCTGTCGGAGCGGCGGCGTTGACGAGCGATGGCGCCGTCATTACCGGCTGCAACATCGAGAACGCGAGCTATGGGTTGACGGTCTGCGCAGAGCGGGTCGCGATCTGGTCGGCGGTGGCGGCCGGGCACCGGGAGCTGCGGGCGGTGGCGGTGACGGCACCGAAGGCAACGGGGACGACGCCATGCGGCGCCTGTCGCCAGGTTCTGCACGAATTCGCACCGATCGAGGGTGAACTGGTGGTGGTTCTGGAGGGGCCGGAGGGGCCGGAGCAGGTCGCGCTCGCCGATCTATTGCCACGGTCGTTCGGTCCGAGGGATCTCCGCGCGGTCGCCGAGATCAGACTACATATCCCATGAGACACATATCTCGTCGCCTAATAGCAACAAGGATTCCGGAGCGTGGTACCCTCACTCGGTTATGCCGAGTTGCGGGCTAGGGCCGCGGTGGTCTAAAGCAAGGAACCAACAGGAGGGGCAGGCGATGGCGACGGGAACTGTTCATCAGTGGTCGGCGGGGCGCGGCAGCGGCTGGATCAAGTCGGATGGCGGCGGCGACCGCATCTACGTCCACAAGAGCGGGATCGAAGGCGCCGAGGTCGGCGTGGCACCCCGGCTGGAGCCAGGGCAGAGGGTCGAGTTCCAGATTGGCCAGCGGCCAAAGGGGAGCGCCGCGGTCAACGTACGACCGGCGACGGACACCTCGAGCAGCGCCCCCTCGGAAGAGACGCCAGCGGCAGAATCACCCGCAACCGACGAGTTGGCCGTCCAGGTTTCCGACGGCGACGCCTAGTTTCGGGACGGACGGCCGGCGGATGCGGGGCGGGGGAGGATGGGACGATGGAGGGGGCCAGGGGGCCGGTCGATGTTCGCGCCGGGGCGACCGTGGTCGCCGCGAACGGCACGACGGTGGGGACGGTCCATACCGCGTACCCGCATTTCTTCGTCTTCGAATCGACGCTGCAGAGTGGCGCGGGCGAGTCGGTGCCGACCGACTACGAGGTGCCAATGCACGCTGTCGCCGCCGTCGAAGGCGAGCGGGTCCTACTGTCCGTGAACCTGGAAGCCCTGAACGAGCTCCCGGCAGAGCGGCAGTCCGCCGTGCACCGGATGCACGAGGAGGGATAGCGAGGGGCTAACCCCGCCAGGTCCACCGATGACCGCCCCCCTGTAGGAGACGGCGGATCCTCGGTGCTAAGGCCGGCGACCTGCGCGACCGCTACCAGATCCGCCACCGCAGCCCCGCGTCCGCGATGGCCTCCCGCAGCCTGAGCAGCGCGAGATCCTTCTGTTTCGCCTCCAGCATCACGTCGTACCGGAGATCGGTCGTCGCGGCAAGGAAGGCGACGAAATCGTCCGGATCGATGAAGTCATCGTGCTGGCCGGCTTTGGCGGCTTGGCGGCCGACGGTGCGCTCGCCGGTGGTCCGGTTGCGGCGCGTCACCTCGCGCTCCGCCGCCCGCTGCGTGGAATAGTGGATCTTGGGTGTCT
Organism: uncultured Thermomicrobiales bacterium; assembly: GCA_902806405.1. Classification (GTDB taxonomy): domain Bacteria; phylum Chloroflexota; class Chloroflexia; order Thermomicrobiales; family UBA6265; genus CADCWL01. The sequence continues at coordinate 15,114 of CADCWL010000104.1, forward strand.
GCCCCGGGGGCCAGGTGGCGGTGCAGCGGCGGCACGCCTCCTCGGGTGGCATCCCGGCCGGGTCGTTGACCCGGTGGTGGAGGATGTCGAAGACGAGCGGGATGCCGGTCCGCTCGTGGACGAGCAGGGTATCGGCGACCGGGTACGAAATCTCGTCGTTCTCGAGCACCAGTCGACGGCGGACCGCTTCTGGCAACGCACTGTAGCGGGCGACGAAGCGGTCGATCGCCGCCGGCCGGTCGCCGTAGACGCCGCCGACGTGGGTCACGATCTTCGCCTCCGACCCGGCACCGAGCGCGTCGAGGAAGGCGGCGTGGTAGGCGAAGTCGGCCACGGCCGACGCGGCGACCCGCTCCTCCGGTGAGTTGAGGACGATGTACTGCGACGGGTGCATCGAAAGGCGCAGATCGAGCCGCCGGGCCTTTGCCCCAAGGACGGCCAAGTCCTCCGCGCACTCTTCGATCTGCCCGTGGAACTGCGGCAGCTCGGGGTGGGTGACGTACGGCGCGACATCGGAGGAGATCCGATACATCCGGATGCCGGTCTCGGCGAGGTAGTCGAAGATCGCGTCCAAGAACCCGATGCTCACCGACAGGTGCGGTCCGTTCTGCCAGCGCCGCGCGTCGTTCGCCTTCAACCCAGGTCGGCCGAGAACTTTCACGGCGAAGCCAAGTCGGGTCGGAGGCGAAAGGTTGGAGGTCGGAGAAGGATCGGTTGCCTCGTCGTCCTTGCCGGCGGCCACCGTGCGCTCGTGGTTCAGCGTCCTCTCTCCTGTCGCATTTGTCCGACCTCCGACTACTCCGCGGCGGCGGCGACCACGGCATTGCTCAGCCGGGCCCAGCGGGGGAGGATGAACGTCCAGATGCGGGCAACCGCGCGGTTGGCGAAGACGGCCAGCGCCAGATCCTGCGTCGGGTCGGCCCAGAGGAGGGTCCCGGCGGCCCCAAAGTGGCAGAAAGTCTCGGGGGAGGTCAACTCGCCCGTCCAGTGGCGGCGCTTCCCCCCCTTGACCTCCCAGCCGAGGCCCCAGTGGGCAACCTCCCAACGGACGCGGGCGCTCTCGACCCCGCCGGGGACACCCTCTGCCTGGTCCGCCGTCATCAGCCGCAGCGCCGGCGGTGAGAGGAGGCGCGGCCCGGCGGCGCCCGACGGCAAAAAGGTGCCCGCGAAGCGGGCGAGATCGCGCGGGGTGCCGAAAAGGCCTCCCCAGGGGATCGCGAGACCACGCCAGTAGTCGCCGTTGTAGGTCTCCAGCTCGGTGCCGGCGTGGGTCGTGTCGGCGAGGAGGGCGACGCGGTCGGTCACTTCCGGGCTGGGACGGGCGATCGTGTCCCGGAGGCGCATCGGCAGGAGAACGCGGCGACGAGCAACCTCCCAGAATTCCTGGCCCGTCAGTCGCTCCACGAGGCGGGTCAGAACGCCGTAACCGGCGTTGGAATAGCGGAGCTCGGACCCGGGCGCCGAGACGAGGGGGAGACGGCACATGGCGTCGACAATGGTGTTCAACTCGACACGCTCGGCGTAGCGCCCCTCGCGCGGTCCCAGGTCCTCCGGCAGCCCCGACGTGTGGGCGAGGAGCTGACGGACGGTGATATTCGGACGCAGCCGCTCCCGTGCCGGGTCCAACCCCTCGGCCTCCGGGTCGGCGCGGAACTCGGGGACGAGCCGGCCAACCGACTCGTCGAGGGAGACGAGGCCCTCCTCGACGAGCGTCATTACGACGGCGGCGGTGACGGGCTTCGTTACCGAGGCGAGGGGGAAGATCGTCCGGGCATCGACCGGTGCGCCCGGCCGCCCCTCGCCTGCGTAGCGCTCGGCGGCAACCCGGCCCCGGTGCCAGACCACGGCGCCGACGCCGCTCGCGCCTTGAGGGCCGAGCCACCCGTCGATCGCCCGCAGCGCTCCGCCTAGCCGGGGTTTCCCGACCGGTCCGGCCGGCGTCACGTCGTCGGCCGTCTCCACTCCCGCCCCCTCCCCGCATCAAGGGGGAAGGATACGCGGCCACCCCCACCCCGTCCCACCCGCACCCTCCGCTATGATCGCCGCCGACGGTGGCCGGGGCGACGGGTCCATGAGTGGGGGTGAGCGATGTCGGGGGCGGCGGCCGGGTTTGGGCTCACGATCGTGCCGGACGCAAGGGCGATGGGGGGAGCCGCGGCGGACGCGGTCGCGGCGGCGATACACCACGCGCCGGAGGCAGCGATCGCGGTCCCGACCGGCAGCACCCCGCTTCCGATGTTCGAGGAACTGGTCGGTCGCGTCCGGCGCGGCGAACTCGATCTCTCCCGCGCCCACCTCTACTGCCTCGACGAGTACCTCGGCGTCACCGCGGACGACCCGAACAGCCTGACCGGCTGGCTGCGGCGGGCCTTCCTGGAGCCGGCCGGGGTTGACCCGACGCGGATCCACGTCGTCCCCGCCGCCGACGCCGACCCGGCCGCAGCCGCGGCCCGCTACGAGGCGGAATTGGCCGAGCGCGGCGGCCTGGCGCTGGCGGTGCTCGGACTCGGCCCGAACGGCCACGTCGCCTACAACGAGCCGGGCACTGATGCCGAGAGCCGGACACGGATCGTCTCCCTGACGCCGGAGTCGATTGCCCAGGCATCCGCCTACTGGGAGGGGGAGCTGCCGATCCCGGAGCGGGCGATCACCGTCGGCGTCGGGACGCTGCGCGAGGCGCGCCGGATCGTGCTGATCGTCTCCGGTGCCGCGAAGGCCGACATCCTCCGGCGCGCCCTGCAGGAGCCAATGTCCGAAGCCGTCCCGGCCTCCTGGCTCCGCCTCGAAGGGGAGCGCCTGACGGTGATCGCCGACGAGGCGGCCGCGAGTCGCCTCGACTAACGGCAGGTCGTTCAATCCGCGAGCAACTCCGGCTGGACCGCGGCGAGCAGCCGGGCGTGGGTGGTGGGGTCGGCGGCAGCGAGGAGGCCGCCCTCGTTGCGGGGTTGGGGTTTGTTGTAGCGGTGATGATTGCCCCGGAGATCGGTGACGACGCCGCCCGCCTCGTGGACGAAGAGATCGGTCACCGCGAAGTCCCACTCCGATGCCATTGAGCGGTCGGGGCCGTCCTTAATGCCGACCATCGCATCGCAGCGGCGACCGCGAAGGAAGATTCGGGGCGAAAAACCGGTCTCGAGCGTCTCCGGCGGTGGCCCCGCGACCCGCGCTGCGACCCGGCCCAGGGTCGGCAGATTGGCCGGCGCGCCGAACCAGACGGCGGTCGCCAGCCGCGGAGGCGTTCCCTCGGGCACCGGGTCGAGGCGCAGCGGATGGCGCTCGGCGTCGCCGTCCAGCCGAGTCCAGGCACCCCGGCCCCGGACGGCGGCGCAGAGGAGCCCTGCCGCCGGCTGGTAGCCGGCGGCGACGACCGGCCGGCCGTCGACGACGAGCGCGACCAGGACGTCGAACTGGCCGGTGCGGCGCACGAACTGCTCCGTCCCGTCGATCGGATCGACGACCCAGCAGCGCGCCGCCGTGAGGCGTGCCGGGTCGTCCGCCCCCTCCTCGGTCAGGATCGCGTCGTCGGGGAACCGATCCCGGAGGATGCCGCGGATCACGCGGTCGGCGGCGAGGTCCGCGTCGGTCACCGGCGATCCGTCCGCCTTCTCGTACGTCGCCGCCGCGGCACGGTCGTAGAGGTCGCGCACGACCGCGCCGGCCTCGGTGGCGGCGTATACGGCGGTCTCCAACTCGACGTCCATCTCAGAACCGGAACCGGGTCCGGCCCCCATCGCTTCCCGAGTTTCCAACGTCAGTCGCCCTCCCGATCGAGCCTGGGTTCTCGCGCCTCTCGAATCCGCGAGCCGGGGTCCTCCGGAAACGCTCCCCCGTCCAAGCCGTCCAAGCCGTCCAAGCCGTCCAAGCGGAGGGCGAGGCTCGCCGCATATTTGCTTAGGGTATACCCGCTCGGTTCGAGAACCGGTGCAGGGCGGCAAGCCGGACGTCGACGGCTTCGCCCGCCTCGTCCGGCCGAGCGATCCTTCCGCCATCGCCGCCGGCGTCACCCAATCCACTTCCGAGCAATAGCCTCCTCGACACCAGGAAACGGGCGCGTCGCGTCCTTCATGACGCCCCCTCCCGCCGGCCTAATCGACCTCGCGCGCCGGCTCGACCCCAGCGCCGTTCGGGAGCATCGGACGCTGCCCGAAGCCCGGCAGAACGCCGTTGTATTCCGTGATTCGCTTGCGCGGGGTTGGACGTCCTCCCCGAGACGCTTCCGCGACGCTTCCGGCGGTGGCCCTTGGTATCCGCGCCGCCGAAATTCCTATCGCGGACGAGAACGCCACACTGGTCCCTGCCGGAGCCCGCGACGCGGCGACAGGGCAGGGGCGGGACCAGATGGCGCGGCTGCGGGGGCCGCATGGGGGACCACGGTCCGCCTGATCCCCGGAACGAGCGTACCGGATGTGGGCGGACCAGGCGGAATCGGAAGCCATGGCCGCCGGTGGCACGATGCGGCCGACGTGTACCGGCTCTCCACACCAAAGCACGGGCTGCTTGCCTTCCTCCGCTACGTCCCGCTCGCCCCGCGTGTCAACCATCAGTCGCTCGCCGACGACGCCGCGGTGAGTTCGCGCAACGGGGTCGATGGCGAGGCCGACCTGCGCCACGTCACGGCGGGTGACCGGGTTGCGATGATGGCGATCCGGAGCGCCAGGGGAAAGGAGTGAAAGCTCGTTGTCCCGCCCGGCTGCGACGGCCGCACTTTCCGTCCCGGAGCGACTCACGCCGACGACGAGGACCGACGGGTGCTCGACGTCGGCATAATCTGGACTCAGCGCCGACTCTGCTTCCTCCGGGCGGCCGAGACGGTGCGCGGGTCGAGGGTCCTCACCCCGCTCCTGGGGGCTGCCGGCTTGCCTGGGCATCGGTCCCCGGCTGAACCGAGCTCATGGCGCGTTACGTACGTCTCCGGTGGCGGTTTGCGCACGAGTTGCCCCAGTGGGAGGGATACGGTCGCGCCGCCCACTGGGCGTCACGCGCGGGGCCTCTTAGCCTAGGCACTCCCCCAGAGGTCCCCGACTGTGAAGCCCTCCGGGAACGGGTCGTCCGGGTCGAGGACGTACTGGGCGAGGCCGGTGATCCAGGCACGGCCGGTGAGCATCGGGACGACGGCGTGGTAGGAGCCGACACGGGTCTCCTCGATCAAGCGGCCGGTAAAGGTGGTGCCGAGGATCCCTTCGTGGACGAAATCGGCCCCGAGCGGGAGGCGACCGCGGGCGTGGAGCGTCGCCATGCGGGCGCAGGTGCCGGTACCGCAGGCGGAGCGGTCGAGCACACCCGTCCAGGTCTCGGGGCGGGCGGGGTCGGAGACGCCGGTCGAGATCACGACGGCGTTCTTCATCGCCGCCCCCGGCGTCGTCGATGGTCCCGAGAGCTGGGCGATGGAGACCCCGGCGATCTCCGGATTCTCCGGGTGGACGACCGGCAGTTGCTCCCGCGTCGCGGCCTTGACCTGCTCGCCGATCCGCACGATGTCGCGCCCCTCGTCGGGCGTCAGGCGGAGACCGAGTGCGAGAGCGTCGGCGATCGCGTAGAACATGCCGCCGTAGGCGACGTCGACGGGGACGGTGCCGAGACCCGGCACCTCGACCGGCGCCCCAAGGTGGACGGCGAAGGCCGGCACGTTGCGGAAGGTGACGGCGGTCACCTTGTCGTCCCGTACCTCGGCCCGGACCTGGACCAGCCCGGCCGGCGCTTCCAGCGTCAGCTCCGTTACCGGCTCCCGTACCGGAACCATCCCGGTCTCGATCAAGACGGTTGCGACGCAGATAAGGTTGCTGCCGGACATCGGCGGGTACTCTGTCTGCTCCATGATGACGAAGCCGGCGTCGGCGGCCGGATCGGTCGGCGGGAGGAGGAGGTTGCAGCAGAGGCCGGGGTAGCCGCGAGGTTCGCGCAGCATCCGCTTCCGGAGGTCGTCCCGCTCGGTCGCCAGGTGGCGCATTTTGGCGAACATCGTCGCGCCCGGCACGTCGAGCACGCCGCCGACGATGACCCGTCCCGGCTCGCCCCCGGCGTGGGCGTCGACGGCGGTGACCATGCTCGCGATCCGCACCCCTTGCTCCTTCCGCTGTCCGCCTCAGCCGTCCCGCCGTAGGGCGTGGACCCGCACCACCACCCCGGCATCCTTCGGGTCGGGCCAGGGCCCGGGGTGGCGGTCCGTCCGCCCGCGCCAGCCCGCGGCGGACGCCGCCTCGAGGAACCGCTCGGCCACCTTCCGTCCCGGCTCCGCCAGCCATAGGAGACCGCCCGGCGCCACGACGCGATCGAGGAGCGCCAGCAGCGGCGCTACGTCTCGCCCCTCGTAGAGGACGTCGGCGGCGAGGACCACCGGGAAGCCGTCGCCGGACGCCTCCAGCAGCGCCGGCTCCGGACGTCGCCAGTTGATTCGGAGCGTTTCTGGCTCCCGCCCGGCGTTGCGCAGCGCGTTGTAGCGGCAGAGAAGGAGCGCCTCCGGGGCGTAGTCCGCGACCGTCAGCGCGGCCCCTGCCTCCAACGCCGCGATCGCCGTCACCCCGAGACCGCTACCTAGCTCCAGCGTCCGCCGCCCTCGAACCCGCTCCGGATCGTGGGAGATCGCGTCGGCCAGACCGACCCCGCTCGGCCAGAGCTCCGCCCAGTAGGGCATGTTCTGCTCCGGGTCGTCCGCGGCCGCATCTAGCAGCCCGCCGAAGTCTCGCGGTTGGGCGATCTGATAGTTATCCCCCCGCCACGGCAGCGACACCGTCCCGTCCATGAGGTCACCGATCTTCTCCGCTTCCGTCCGCAGCCGCCGAAGACGCTCGGCCAATGGCGGTGCCGCGCCCGTCGTGGCGGCGAGGTCATCCTGGGGGAGCGTCATTTTCCCCCGTCTCCGCCCACCATCACCCGCGGCGCGACCTCCTCGGCGAGGAGGCGGATCGTCTCCTCGTCGGCGGCGTCGAGGGATTGGACGACGAAGTACTGCATCCCGGCGTCTGCGAGTGCCTGGTAGTAGGCGACGGCCCCGCCCGGCGTCGTCGCCACCCGGCTGTACCGCTGCTCCTCGTTGACCCCGTGGGGGTAGTAACGGTCGAGTTTGGCACGGGCGGCGCGCTCCGTCTCGGCCAGCATTAGCCAGGTCGTGAAGTGGGTTCGCAGCACCTGGTTGGGGGGACGCCCGACCGCCTCGCAGTGGTCGCGCAGCACCCCGAGCTTGTGCCGCACCTCGTCCGGGGTTCGCGCCAGTCCGGTCGCGTGCCCCGGTCCGAAGTTACAAGCGTCGGCGTGCTCGGCGACGAGTCGCAGCGCAACCCGCTCCCCGCCGCCGGCGAGGATCAGCGGCGGCCCCGCCGGCTGCACGGGCGGAGGGGTCACCCGCTCGTCGACCGTGGCGTGATAGTTTCCGTGGAAGCTGAACGGTGTGATCCCCCAGACGCCGCGTACGATCGCGACCGTCTCCGCCAGCGCCGCCTGCCGCGCGGGGACGGGCGGGAAGGCGAGGCCGAGCTGGGCGAACTCGGACGCGTTCCAGCCGATGCCGAGGCCGAGCAGGCAGCGGCCACCGCTCAGGTTGTCGAGGTCGGCCGCGAGGCGGGCGGTGAGGACAGGGGGCCGGTAACCGGCGGAGAGGACGACCGAGCCGAGACGGACGCGCGTGGTCGTCGCGGCGAGGACGCCGAGGTGGAGCCACGGCTCCAGACCGTACGCCGGATGGTCGCCCAGGAAAAAGGCGTCGAACCCCAATGCGTCGGCGAGCCGACCGGCGGCGAGAACGCGCTGCGCCGGTACCGGGTCGTCTGGCCGGGCGACAACCTGGAGGCCGAAGCCGACCCGGTCCTGGTGCGCCCTCACCCAGGGGTGCATCTCCCGCTTCACTGCCGTCGCCGCCACCGTTACCGCCCTTCGCCGCCCGGACTGCCCATCGGCGGGATGATCGCGGGTTTCGACCGCTTTGACGAGGGGGCCCATCGCGTCGCCACCCGTTCCCGCGACGGGCGGCCGACCGCGGCGCCCGGGGCGCGGATGGTGCGGAATGCCGACCGGCGGGGCCGGTGCCGCCCGCAGCCAAGGCGACGGATTGGGGGAGCGGCGGTGCGCGAGCGCGGGGAGATCTTCGACTCCGGTTGGGTCGGTGCCGGCGAGGAAGACGACCTCGACCGCCGGCTGGCCGCGGAAGCGGAACCGTTCGATCTCCGCCGACCGCACGTGATGACCGCGCTCGGGCCGATCGAGCCGGCCGCGCTCGGTCCGACGCTCGCCGCCGAGCGGATCTCGTCCGGTCCGCCGCCGTCTGCCTCGAACGGCGAACCGGCCGACGATCCCCACGCCACGCTGGCCGAGCTGGAGGACCTGTACGCCGCCGGCGGCCGCGCCGTCCTCGACGCGACGACGGACCAGGGGCGCGATGCCGCCGTTCTCGGCTGGATCGCGGCACGGGCACCGGTCCACCTGGTCGCCGTCACCGGCGTCGGGAGCGATGCCATCTCCGGCGGCGACTCGGCCACCCTCGCCGAACGCCTTGCGGCATCGTTCGTGGGGGAGCTGACGGAGGGAATCGCCGGCACCGCAATCCGCGCTGGTGCGATTCTGGTCCGCATGGGAGACGACGGATTCGGCGGTGGGGTCGCGACTGCATTCCGGGCCGCAGCCCTTGCGCATCGGTCGATCGCGGCGCCGATCCTGCTCCGGGTTGCGCGGCCGGACTTGGCTCCCACCGCGCTGGCGATTATGGGCGGCGAGGGGGTCGCACCGGAGCGCGTCGTCGTCGGCGGGATCGCCGGCAGAGCGGAGGTGCGCGATCTTGAGGCGATCCTGGCGACCGGGGCCTCCCTCGCCCTTGACCGCCTCGCCGGAAATGGGTCGTGGCCCGTCGCCGAGCAGGCCGCTACCATCGGCGACCTCGTCGCGGCCGGCCACGGTGACCGGCTGCTCCTCTCCCCCGGTCTCGATCGGCGCTCGTCGCTGCGCGCCTACGGCGGGGAGCCGGGGTGGGTCTGGCTCTTCGAGCGATTCGCCCTCCTCCTGATGGAGACGGGGCTCGACGCCGCGGCGGTGCGCCGGCTCCTGGTCGACAACCCGGCGCGTGCGTTGACGATCGGGGTCGAGCGGGACGAAAAGGAGGGGCAATGACCGGGCAAGAGGGCGTCAAGGCCACCACGGCGCCGGTCCGGGCGCTGATCTTCGATATGGACGGTCTCCTGATCGACAGCGAGCCGCTGGCCGAGGCGGCCCTCGCCGACTTCCTCCACGGCCATGGCCACGAGTTGCGGCCTGAGACGCTAACCAGCACCCTCGGCCGCCGGCTCCCCGACGCGATGGCGATCATCGCCGAGTCGTATGGGCTGACCCTGCCGCTCCCGGAGCTGACCCGCACCTACGACGAATTACGCCTTGCCGCGCTTCGCGGCAACCTCCGGCCGATGCCGGGCGCCGCCGCCCTCCTCACCTTCGCCCGTGCCGCCGGCCTGCGCCTGGCCCTTGCCACCTCCAGCCTCCGCAGCCACGCCGACCTCTCCCTGGCGGAGACGAGCCTGGCCGGGTTCTTCGACGCGGAGGCAACAGGCGACGAGGTGGAGCGCGGCAAGCCGGCGCCCGACATCTTCCTCCTCGCCGCCTCCCGGCTCGGCGAACCGCCGGTCGGCTGCGTAGTGCTGGAGGACGCGCCGGCCGGCCTCGCCGCTGCCGAGGCGGCCGGGATGCGCCGTCTCTGGGTGCCGAACGCCAAGACGCGTGGCCTCCCGCTGCCGGTGACGATCGATGCCCAGCTGCCCGATCTGGAGGCAGCGATCCCCTGGCTGCAAAGCCAGGGTGTCTCCGCTTCGCCCACGGGGTTAACTACCGCGACGCCACCGACCTAGGCGATCCGCACACGGGGTCGGGCGGTCGCCCCCCAAGTGAGGCGCGCAGCGAACGGATCGAGGTTAACATGAGCAAGCGCCGGGGTGGACGGGTGCTTGGGAGGCGGCGATGACGGTGCGGGTCTATCTGGCGGCGGCGCGCCTCGTGCCCGGTCCGCCCCAAACCGGCGACCTCCCAGCGGAGCGGGTGTTCCTCCACGCGGCGGACGTGCCGGAGGTCTGGGTCGAAACGGAGAGCACCGCCGTGCCGGGCCCGGGGCGGGTGGTGACGTTCGCGCTGGCGAGGCCGATGGACCTCGGGATCGAGCGCGTCGTGGGCACGATCGAGCGAGCCGTCGGCAAGCGGACGAGGACCCGCGTCGCGGCGCCATCGGCGGGGTAAGAAAGCGTTCAGGAGGTAGCGGCACACCTACCGACCAGGGACTGCGGCCGCGCCATCCCGCGGCGCCGTCCAGGGGGAGTGCGCGACGGCGCGCTATCGTCGTGACGACACGCAGCGGGGAGTGAACCACCGGTGCCGGAGGCAGGGAGCATCGATCTGGTGATCGTCGGCGCCGGCGCGGCCGGGCTTGGCGCGGCCCGAGCGGCTCTGGATCGGGGCCTGTCGTTCGCCGTCTTCGAGGCGACATCCCGGATCGGCGGCCGGGCGCACACCGTGACAACTCCGTTCGGCGTCCCCTGGGACCGCGGCTGCCACTGGCTCCACTCCGCCGACGTCAACCCCTTCACCCCGCTCGCCGACGCCTACGGCTTCCGCTACCGCAGCGAACCGACGCAGCGGCGGATCCGTCTCGGCGATCGATGGGCGGACGACGCCGAGCAGGCCGCTGCCAGGACCGCGATCGACTCAGGGCTGCGAACGGCCGCGGCCGCTGGCCACGACGGCCGAGACGTGCCTGTTACGGACAGCATCGACGGTGGGTCGCCGTGGATCGCCCAGCTTCGGGCGGTTTTCGCCGCGGAGTGGGGGGTGGCGGCGGAGAACGTCTCGACCACGGACTATGCCCGCTACCGCGACACCGGCACGAATTGGCCCGTGGAGGACGGCTACGGCGCGCTCGTTGTCCGCCACGCCGCTGGTCTGCCGGTAGCGCTCAGGACACCGGTCGATCGGATTGATTGGGGCGGACCGGGCGTCCGCGTCACCACCGCCCGCGGCACGGTTACGGCGCGGGCGGCGATCGTCACCGTCTCGACCGGCGTCCTGGCGGCGGAGACGATCCGCTTTGAACCGGCCCTGCCGGACCGAATGCAGGAGGCGATCGCGGCGGTCCCTCTTGGCAGCGCGAACAAGGTCGCGCTCCAGATCGAAGGCCGCCGGCTCGGCGTGGAGGGCCATACCTACGCCTCGATCCCGATCGGGGACGGCACCGTCGTCGGCGTGGAGCTGCGGCCGTTCGGCCGCGACTTGGCGAGTCTCTACCTGGCGGGACCGCTCGGCGCAGAGTTAGAGCACGCTGGCGACGCGGCGACGGTCGATGCCGCAGTCGGTGCGCTCCGCGACGCTCTCGGGAGCAACGCCGTGCGAGAGGTCGGCGCGACGGCTTGCACGGCCTGGGGGCGGGAGCCGACCATCCGCGGCGCTTACGCCGCCGCTCGGCCGGGCCAGTCCCATCGCCGCGCCGACCTCGCCCTTCCCCTCGAGGACCGCCTCTTCCTCGCTGGGGAGGCGACGTCGCCCGACTTCTACTCGACCTGCCATGGCGCTCACCTCTCGGGCGTCGCGGCGGTGGCCGAGGCGACGGCGGCCCTTGGCCGGGGTTGACCGGGCCGAGGTCGTGAAGGGGGAGGAGGCACCGGCCTCCCCGAATCTCGTCATCGCCTCGCGGAACCCGGCGAAGGCCGACGTGCTTGCCGGCCTGGTCGGGGATTTGGTCCGGGTCCGGTCGCTCCCCGTCGCACTGGCCGCGGACGCCGACGGGGAGGAGGAGCCGTCCCTTGAGATGGTCGCGGCGGCCAAGGCGCGACGCGCGTCCGCGGCGCTGCCGGGGGGGCTGGTCGTCGCCACCGACGGCGGACTCCTCGTTCCTGCGCTTGACTCCGCCTGGGATCCCCGCCTCACCCGCCGCTTCGCCGGGCCGCGAGCGAGCGACCGGGTGCGGGCAGATGCGCTCCTCGCCCTCACCGGAGGGCTGACGGGGGAACGGCGCCGCATCGGCTGGCGGGAGGCCATGGCGGTCGCCCACGACGGAGCGGTGGTCGCGGCGTGGACGGCGGAGGACGCGCCGGGGTTCCTGGCGCCGGGGTACGACCCGCGGCTGATCGCGGCGGTCGGGGGCTTTTGGATCTCGTCGCTGTGGATTTGCCCGGAGCACGGGGGGCGGCGCCTCGCAGAGCTCACCACGGAGGAGCGGGCGGCGCGGAACGACCACTGGTCGCAGCTCGGCACCGAGCTGCGTCGCTTCCTCGCCACGGCCGAGGCAGTCGGCGTGCAGTGACCCGTGAGGTTTGGGCTGAAATGCCCCTCAGGGGCGCGAAGGGGGAGGCACGCGCCGTCGGTCCCGGCTGAGGAGCGGCGCCGCGCGAGGGATGGCTCGCGCCGTGCCTCACCACCTTAAACACGGCGCGGCCGAAAACGTTACGGAATCGCCGGAATTCTACGTCTCCGGATTGACGCTCGCCGTCCGCGCTGGGAAGGAGCACCCGCGGAGCAGAAGTGCCATGGGGGCCAGCCGCCGCGTCGCCTCGGGCTTCGTCGCCGCCTGCATCAGGGTGCGTCTTGGGGAGGGGCCGACGGGATGGAGTGAGCCGACGTGGCCAAGGTGGGCCGCGTGGAGGGGCAGCGCAGGTCGACGGCCCGTACCGGGTAGATCGCGGCAGCGACCGTTCGGTTCTGTTGGCGGGCTGATCGGCGGCACCAACGCCAGGTCCGGCGCCGCCGCTAGCCGGTCCCGTCCGGGGCGTCGCATAGACCGGCTAGCGGCGGCGGAGGCGGTCGTAAAGGACGCCGAGGACCGCCCCGTAGGCGATGTGGCGCGGGATCGACTGGAGGAAGGAGGGCCACGTCCAGTAGCGGTCGAGCTGCCCGTCCCGGATCGCGGGGTGCCACTCCTCGAAGACGAGGACCGGGTAAAAGGCGAGGTTCTCCACGTTGAAGAAGAGCACGCCGCGCAGCCACGGCGGCCCGGGGAGCCGGTGCGCGAGCCGGGCATAGAGGAGTGCAAGGGCGGCGGAGTTCGCGTAATGGACCGCGCTGCCGACGACCAGCGCCCGCTCCGGATCGCGCACCAATGGCCGACCGAGCAGGAGACGGTCGTCCACATTGTTCCCGGTCAGCCTCAGGTCGACCTTGAGCACGGCCACGAACGCCGTGCCGGCGGCGAGTCCAGAGAGGAGCGCGGCACGCCCGTCGACCGGCACGGTACGGAGTGCCTCGAGCAGCTTCACCGGCGCCTCCCAACTCTCCGCGGCCGCCCCCGTCCATTCCGCGGATCGCTGTCCCGGCCACTCTCCGGCCATCCTCGCCGGTCGCCCCGGTCCGCGTCAAGCGCCCCGAAGCCAGCCGTCCGCCGGATGTGGCGAAGGACCTACTGGGTTCTTAGGCGTTGAGATACGCCGAGTCGGCCCACCCCGTTACGCCGCCGTAGGAGACGCCGAGGAAGCCGGCGCTGGTCTCGCCGGTCAGGACCAGCGCGGCTCCGGTCGGGACCACGAGCAGCACCGCTTCGTTCGAGCTCGGCCCGGAGCGGAGCAGGAGATCGCTCACCGCAACGGTGGTGCCCGTTCCCGTGCCGGATGCCGGATCGGTCTCGATGTCGGCGGTCGTCACGGGCGATATGCCAGCGGGCACCGGGGGGCCGGGGTGGCGTC
>CADCWL010000105.1 GCA_902806405.1 uncultured Thermomicrobiales bacterium
CTTCGCCTGCCTCATGCTTCACAAGCTAGCGCTCCTGCCGACTGCAAGTCCATGACACGCTCTAGCAACGATCCACCCAGGCCAAGCCCTCGCGAAGCGGCAGCGAGCACGTCCGCGTCCGCCTGACCCCGGATGGTGAGCGGCACGTCGGTCTCCTGCCGGTCCCCGGCAGTGCCGGACCCGCAGCATGCTCACCGTCATCGATCACGCCGGTCGGTCAGGACCACCGCACCCCGAGCTGCCAACCGACAAAGCCCCAGAGGTCGGACGCCTCCTCGACCCGTTTGGCGAGCGGCTTGCCGGCGCCGTGGCCGGCCCGAGTCTCGGCCCGGAGCAGGATTGGGCGGTCAAAGCCGCACCCGGTCGCGTGCTGGAGGAGGGCGGTCATTTTGCGGGCGTGCAGCGGGTCGACACGGGCGTCCTGCTCGCCGGTGGTGATCAGCGTGGCGGGGTAGCAGGCCCCGGCCTCCACCCGGTGGTAGGGGGAATAGGCATGGAGCCACGCGAAGGCGTCCGCCTCCTCGGCGGAACCGTACTCCGGGACCCAGAGGCGGGCGATCCGAAAGAGATGGTAACGAAGCATGTCGAGCAGCGGCACCGCGCAGACGGCGGCCCGGAACAGCTCGGGTCGCTGCGTGATGGCCGCCCCAACCAGCAACCCGCCGTTGCTGCCGCCCCAGATCGCAAGATTGCTCGGGCTGGTGTACCCCTCCCCGATCAGCCACTCCGCCGCCGCATGGAAGTCGTCGAAGACGTTCTGCTTCTTCTCGCGCATGCCGGCGCGGTGCCAAGCCTCGCCGTACTCGCCGCCACCGCGCAGATTCGGCAGGGCGAAAATGCCGCCCCGCTCCAGCCAGGCCGGGAGGGCGGGTTGATAGGCCGGGCCGCGGCTGACGTTGAAGCCGCCGTAGCCGGTAAGGACGGTCGGGTGGTCGCCGGTCAGTTTCAGACTTGCGCGGTGGACGAGGAACATCGAGATCGTCGTTCCATCCTTGGAGGGGTAGTCGACTTGCCGGACCGCGACCGTCTCGGGGTCGAAGCCGGGGGCCGGCGGCAGCGGCGAGAGCGCGCGCCGCTCCCCTGTCGCCAGGTCGACGACGAAGGCGGATGGCGGGACAACGAAGGCGGTGTAGCCAACGCCGAGCAAGGTCCCCGTCGCCTCCCCGTCGAGGCCGGTCACGCTCCCGAGACCCGGCAGCGCCATCTCCTCCGCGGGCGCGCCGTCGAGGCCGTAGAGGCGGAGTCGGGAGGTGGCGGCCTCCAGCACGTGGGCGACGATCCTGCCACCAGCCAGAACGAAGCCGTCGAGGATTGAATCTGTTCGTTCCGGGACTAGCGTCGGCCAACGCTCGAGCTCCGGCGCCGGCCCGGTTGCGTCGACGGCGACGATCCGACCGTTCGGGGCGCCGAGGTCGGTCCGCAGCAGAAGACGGTCGTCGACGACGACGGCGCCATCGAAGCGGGCGTCGACCCCCTCCACGATCGGCACCCAGGGGCCGTCTTCCCAGGTGAGGTCGCGCAGAAACACGTCGCTCCTGGCCCATCCCTCGAATGCGGTCGCCACGAGCCAGCGCCCGTCCGCGGAAACGTGAAGGACGATCATGTCCTGCGGCGGGCGCCCCTCGCCGAAGACCTTTGGGTCGGCCGCCGGGTCCGCACCGAGCCGGTGGAAGAAGGCGTGGCTGTTGTACTCCTCCTGGTCGGGTGGGACCGTCCCCGGGGTCGGGTAGCGGGTGTAGAAGAAACCGCCGCCGTCGGGTAACCAGGCGAGGCTGCTGTAGCGGCAGCGATCGATGGCGTCGGGCAGGAGACGGCCGGTATCGACCTCGACGACGCGCAGGGTGCTCCACTCGTCGCCGTCGCGGGAGACACCGTAGGCGATGAGGCGCCCGTCCGGCGACGGCTCCCACCAGTCGAGCGAGGCGAGCCCGGCGGCGTCGAGCGCGTTCGGGTCGACGACCGTCCGCTCCTCCCCATCGATTCCGTCGCGGGCGTGGAGGATCGGCTGGTTCTGGTTCCCCTCGCGCTTCGTGTAGAAGAGCCGCCCACCACGGACCGTGGGCGCCCCGACGGTCCCGATCCGGAGGAGTTCCCCCAGCCGGGCCACGAGCGCCGACCGGCATGGCGCGGCGGCAAGGGCCGCCTCGGTCCGCGCGTTCTGGGACGCGGTCCAGGCGCGGGTCTCGTCGGACTCGCCGTCCTCGAGCCAGCGGTACGGGTCGGGGACGGGGACGCCGTGCAGTGTGTCGACGACGTCATCGCGGCGGATCGAAACGGTACCTCCCCGGTCCATCGGTCCGATCCTCCCTTCGACATCGAGGTTCCCACGTATCGGGATGGTAGCCCACGCGGGGGAAGTACAATCGCGGCATAAAGGTTGGGACGGCCGAGGCGCACCCGGGGAAGGCGGAGGAGAGCCGCGCGAGCGCCAAGGGCGACTTCGACGCACGTGATACAAGGGATCCGATAACCGCGCCGACTCCGCGCGCTTCCAGGCGGCGACCGTGACCTTGCTCAAGGCGGGGGCACGACCAGACGGTCGGGGCGGGCGACGCGGTCACATCACCATTGAGAGCCGGTTCGCGGGGCGCTTGGTGTATCGTCGGCACCGCTTTCCGTCTGCTCATCGGAGGGTCCTGTCCGAGAACCGGCCGCTGCGTCAGAAGGCGGACCACGAGACCGGCGACGGAACTCGAAACCAGACCAAACATGCGCTCCAACGAGGGCGCCGGCTCGTCCTCGACGATGGAGCCCGCGAAGGAGACCCGCGATGATGATTGGTTCCGATCCGCCTGCGGGTCCGCCCATGCAGCCGGCCGCGTCCAAGCGCCAGGCTCTGGTGCAACGACGTTACCCTGGCGCGTCGGTCCCGTCGTCGATCGGTTCCGGCGATCACCTCGACGGGGTGTACCTCCCGGCGACCGTCGACGGGGGCGGCACGGAGGATGTCGCCGATCAATTCGTCGACCGCCTCGTCGACACGCACGTCGAGCGGATGCAGCCCGTCCGCATCATCGCGGTCCGTCCCCACGAGCGCAACGGCGACAGGTTGGGAAAACGAGCGGTGCGTGCGAACCGCAACTGGCCTTCGACGTAGGTCTGCTCCAGACCCTTATGGCGCACACGGCCTGGACGTACCGCGAGACGCTCCGCGCCCTGCACGACCGCTCCACCTACGGCCGAGGTTACGTGGCCGACCCGTTCGGCGGAGTGGCGGGGGCGGAGCGGGGGCTGCGGCGGACGGCGGCACTCCTCGACCGGCTGGGGCGGCCGCAGGAGCGCTACGGCGTCGTCCACGTCGCCGGGTCGAAGGGTAAGGGGTCGACGAGCGCCCTCATCGCCGCCGCGCTGCGGGCGGAGGGGCACCGGGTGGGCCTCTACACTTCGCCGCATCTCCACACCTGGCGGGAGCGGATTGCCGTCGACGAGGAACCGGTCGACGAGGCGACCTTCGCCGTCGTCGCGAGGCGCGCCCTCGACGCGGCCGAGGCGCAGGAGGCGGAGCGCCCCGAACTGGGACCGGTGACCACCTTCGAGCTGCTCACGGCCATGGGGCTGGACAGGTTTGCCGAGGCCCGCTGTGGCATCGCCGTGATCGAGGTCGGCATCGGCGGCCGGTACGACGCGACCAACGTGCTCCGCCCGCTGGTCGCCGCCATCACCCGCCTAGATCTCGAGCACACGGCAATCCTCGGCGATACGATCGGGGAGATCGCCGCCGACAAGGCAGGGATCGTCAAAGCCGGCCGGCCGGTGGTCGTCTCCCCCCAGCTCCCGGAGGCACTGGTGGCAATCGCGGCGGTCGCCAGTGAGCGCGGCAGCCCCCTCCTCGTCGGGGGTCGGGATTGGCGGCTCGCCGGCGACTGGCGCGGCTTCGAAGCAGTCGGTCCCTGGGGGCGTTGGAAGGGTCTTCGCCTTGGCCTTGCCGGCCCCCACCAGGTGGAAAACGCCGGCACCGCGTTGGCCGCGCTCTGGTGCCTTGACATGAACGGCCTGGCCGTTTCGGAGGCGGCAATCCGGGTGGGTTACGCCGCGGCGCGCTGGCCCGGGCGGTTCGAGCGCGTCAGCGGCGGCGGATCCCTGCCCGTGATCCTCGACGGCGCCCACACCCCGGTCGCGGCGGCGGCGCTGGCCGCCACGTTCGCCGCGGAGTATCCCGGCCGAAGGGCGACCGTCGTCCTCGGCACCGCCGACGATAAGGACACGATGGCCCTCCTGGGTGCCCTCCGCCCGGTGACCTCGGCGGTCGTCGCCACGCGCTCGACCCACCCCCGGGCCGCCACGGCGGAGTTGATCGCGGCAGTCGCCGGCGCTGTCGGACTCCCGATCGAGGTCGTGCCTGCGGTGGGAGAGGCGCTCCGACGAGCCATCCTGCGGGCCGGCTCGGACGGGGTGGTGCTCGTGACCGGCTCCCTCTTCGTCGTTGCCGAGGCGCGCGAGGCGCTGGGGCTGGCGCGGCCCGACCCGCTGCCGCGCCCCTCGGAATCGCCGTAACCGGCGAAGGCCGCAGCGCAACGCCCAGCGGTCGACCATCTCAGGGGCGTACACCTCGGCGAGCGGCGCGCGACGGCCGAATCGCCGCGCCCTCGGAAGTCGATACCACCGCCGGGAGCGACGAGGAGGGACGACCGGAGCCTCCACTGCGTCCGTCCGGGCCACCGGGGCCCGTTGTCGCCGACCGGACGAGGACGCGAACAATCGTGGGTCATGAAGACGTGGACGGGGGCTTTGGAGGGGGTCCGCCGGGGTCGATCGGGTAGAATGGACTGATATTGTCTTGCTCCGCGCCGGACGAAATCGGGGCGGTGCTCCGAGTGGGGTCATAGACGTCCTTCCGTGCCGCGGACGAGGGTGGGGCGAAGAGATCCGAATGGACGGGCAGCGACGTAGAGACAAGCAGGGCCGGCACGGAGACGAGCGTTGCCATGCCGGCTGGCGCTGAGAGCGGAGGGCGCCCGGACCGCTCGGAACAGGCCGACGCGGACCTGATCGGCCGCGCCGCAGAAGGCGACGCGCGGGCGCTGGAGGTGCTCTACGACCGCTACTCGCGCGTCGTCTTCTCGTTCGCGTTGCGGACCGTCGGCGATCGTGAGTTAGCCGAGGAGCTGCTGCAGGAGGTCTTCTTCCGGGCTTGGAAGCAAGGCGCCGCCTACAGCGCGGAGCGCGGCACGTTCATCACGTGGTTGCTGACGATCACTCATAACATGGCGATCGACGAGGTGCGGAAGCGCCAGCGGCGGCCGCAGCGGGCGGACGGTGAGGAGCCGGAGACGGTTCTGGCCGCGATGGCCGAAACCGGCTCGGGCGTGGAAGACGAGGTCTGGATCGGGGTGCTGCGGGAGACGATCAACGGCGCGCTCGGTCAGCTTCCGGTGCCGCAGCGGGAGGCGATCGAGCTGGCCTACTTCCAGGGGCTGACTCAGCGCGAGATCGCCGAGCGGCTCGGCGAACCGCTCGGCACGGTGAAGACGCGGATGCGCCTCGGGATGCAGAAGCTGCGGGAAGCGTTGGCGGGCAACGAGATGGAGTTGGTGTGAGCGACGTCGTCAACGTCACGGCGAAGACGCGGCCGCCTCGCCTCGCCGGAAAACCGCCGGCTCGCGGCGGGAACGAACTGGAGGGGTTCGAATTCGGCGGCGACCACGTCGATGACCAGATCGCGGCGTACGCCCTCGGCGCGCTTGACGGCGACGAGCGGGATCTCGTCGAGCGTCATTGCCGCGCGTGCGCTCGCTGCTCCCGGATGGCCGACGATGAGCGCCGCCTCATAAGCTTCTTGCCGCTCGCGGTGCCGCTTGCGGTACCAAGTCCGGACGTCAAGCTGGCCCTCTTCGCGCGCGTCGCACAGAGCCAGATTCACGGCTCCCCTCGCACGCATCGGGGAATCGACCCGGTGGTGAAGGACGCCCCG
>CADCWL010000106.1 GCA_902806405.1 uncultured Thermomicrobiales bacterium
GCACCGCCACCGGGGCATCGACCTGCACCCAGCCGAGCACCGCCGGTCCCACGAGCACGCCCGCGCCGATCTCCAGGACGACAGAGGGCAGCCGCAGCCGGGGCAGCAACCCGAGGACGATCGGGACGAGCGCGCCCACGAGGCAGACGAGGAGCAGGTCCTGGTACGCCAGGTCCTCCACGACGTCACCCGACCCGGGCGGCAGGAACGGCCGGGGAAACGGCCCGGAGGACGACGGCGCTCACGGCCCTCCGGGACGTCCCCGCCGACGGGTCACGGGGCATCAGGTGCCCGCGGCGACCACGTAGGGGAACTCGTCGCTCCGGGTGCCGGCCGCGACCGCCGACGTCAGGCCGGTCGGCACGCCGCTGTTGGTGATCAGCGAGTACATGACCTCGGGTGCGTTGTCGGCGAGGCTGCGACCGTTGAAGCCGCCGAAGCCGAACGCGGCCGGAGTGCCGACCCGGTAGGGCAGCACGTCGGGCAGCAGGCGTGCCGTGACCAGGTCGGCGTGGGCTCGCGAGTTCCGGATGCCGGTGTTCTCCGCGGCGACGCACACCATCTCGCGCACGCGGTCGCCGTCGTTGGCGCGGTCCTCGGCCGGGTGGGCGGCGGTGTCCGCGGCGTAGCGGCTGCTGTCGTCGTCGCCACCCATGGCCCGGAACAGGGGCCACACCATCGGAATCGCGGCGCGGTTGACCTGACGCCACCCCCCGGCGTCCGTGGCGAGCTTGGTGACGCTCCACACCGCAATGTCCCTCCCGGCCCGCAGCTCCGGATCAGTGGCGTCGATCTCGAGGGCGACCGCGAAGGTGCGCGAGTCGTCGAAGCTGCTGTGCGCGGATCCGGGCGTCCATTCGTCGTACGTGATCGGCGCCCTGTCCTGCAGTCCCGCGACGACGGACGAGAGCTGGTGCAGGTCGAGGTAGAAGGGGTCCCGCGCCTCGCCGGCCCACGCCCGGACCGGGGCGCCGTCCTCTCCCTGCACCGGCCGTCCCGTGGTGCCTGCGGCGATCAGCCGGCCGTCGGCTGCGTCGCTGCGGGCGTCGTCGCCCGTCAGCTCGTGCAGGGCAAGGGTCTGCCCGCCGTCCGCGTCGCGCTCGCCGAAGGTGAAGCGGTAGGTACGGCTCTCCCGCGACTCGCCGTCGGTGTGCACCTTGAACTCGTACCGGGCCTCGGGGTGGAACCCCGGGGTCCGCGCCTCGCCTGCCAGCGACGTGTTGGTGATCATCGCCAGGACGGTGCCGCGGGTGCCGTCGAAGACGTAGGTGTCGGTGACGTTCAGCCGCGGGTCTGCCCGCGAGGCCGGGGAATCGAGATGGTGGGACATGAGGGGCTCCGTCGCTCGCTGGACCGGGGTGGCAGCGCTCAGAAGCGCTCGGGGGCGTAGGGCTGGGCCCACACCGTGGCGTGCAGGGTCACGGCCTTGAACCAGGCGGCGTGCATGGCGTCGACCTGCTCGCGCGGGTGCCCGCCGGCGGCGAGGAAGGGGGCCATCGTGGCGGTGATCGGGAAGATGAACGCGATCATGTAGCGGAGGTGGATCTCGGGCACGGAGTCGGCCCCGTCCGTCGCGTTCTTCTTGACCCGCGTGTGGCGCAGGGCGATCTCGTTCTGGTAGTCGAGCCACGCCTGGTCATAGGGACGACGGCACGCGTCGAGGATCCACTGACGGAAGCGCTGCCGGACCCGGCCGAGGTAGTCCGCGATCAGCACCCCGTCCGGCGTCGAGAAGTAGCGGGCCAGGTGCGGATGGGCGCCGACGTAGCCGTACCAGACCTCGAGGATCTGGTCCGTCTGGTTCTCGAGCACGTCGCCGGCCTGCGCGAGGGCGGCGACGTCGTCGGGACCGAACAGCACCGTCTGCTTCAGCAGGTCGAGCTCGTCGAGGGTGATCGGCGAGCGCTCGAGGGAGTCGTCCCCGTAGCTGTAGCCGGGGACGTGCGAGGTCTCGGTGGTCATCTCTTCTCCTGGGGGTGGATGGACGGGCGGATGGTCCGGTCGATGGGGGGCTGCGGACCGGTCATGGTCGGGCGCTCAGCCAGGACGTGGCCGCCACCGCGGAGGTGTGCTCTGCCGCTTCGACGACGAGGTCGGCCACCGCCGCGGGCTCCGACAGCGCGATCGAGTGCGACGCCGCCACCTCGATCGTGGTGGCACCGGCACGCCTGGCCATGTGCCGCTCGGCGTCGGGGTGGATCGCCTGGTCGGCGGTGGCGACGACGGCCCACGACGGCAACGTCTTCCACGCCGCCGCTGCCGCGCGTTCGTCGAAGATCGCCGCCCATGGCCGCTGGCTGACGGCCGCCACCGCGGTGACGGCGGTCGGCAGATCGGCGGCGAAGGCTGCCCGGTAGTGCTCGGGCGCGACCGTCAGCTCGACCGCCTGGCCACCGCCGGGCGATGGGTAGGTGCTCGGGCGCAGCGCGTCCCCGAGCGGCGTCGGCGGGAACGCGCCGGCGACGTCGGCGAAGGACTCACCTTCGTCGAGGACCCACGCGGCGACGTACACCAGGCCGACGACGTTGCCGGCGGCTGCGCCCGCGACCGAGATGACGGCACCCCCGTAGGAATGCCCGACCAGCAGGACGGGGCCGTCGACCTGGCTGGCGAAGCTCGCGATGTACGCCGCGTCGTCGGCGAGTCCGCGCAACGGGTTCGCCGGCGCGAGCACCGGCACGCCGCGGTCCTGCAGCTCCCTGATGACGGGCGCCCAGTGGGAGGCGTCGGCGAACGCGCCGTGGACCAGCACGACGGTGGGTGGGGTCGGGTTCACGTCGGTCTCCTCGGGGAGGGGTGGCTGAGCACGGCGAACGTATGGCGCGCGCCTCTCCTGTCGCCTCCGTCGGGCGACTGGTCCCGTCGCGGCCACGACCTACCCGACGACGTACGTGATCCCGCCCCTGCGACGTCGACCGGCTGCCCACATCGCGGTGACGACTGTCCGAGGCCTACGCCGGAGGCCATCGATGGCCCCGGATCCACTGACCTTCGCTGCTACCGTCGGCGAGGTGCCGGTCGCTGGACGCGGTTCCGCCCATCCACTGCTCGGTCGAGGCGCCGAGACCGAGGCGCTGACCTCGCTGCTCGACTCCCTCCCCGGCGGCGGTGCGATGGTGCTGCGTGGGGAGCCGGGCATCGGGAAGTCACGACTGCTGGCGGCCGCTGCGTCGATGGCGCAGGAGCGCGGCATCGCGCTGCTGACCACGACCGGCGTCCAGTCCGAGGCACGACTGCCGTTCTCCGGCTTGCACCAGCTGCTGCGACCGGTCCGTGCCCACAGGGCGGGGCTGCCCCAGGTGCTCCGGGACGCGCTCGACGCGGCGTTCGGTCTCACGGACGGCGCCGCCCCCGAGCGGTTCCGCATCGCGCTGGCGGCCCTCGATCTGCTCTCCGAGGTCGCCGGCGAGGCGCCCCTGCTGGTGGTCGCCGAGGACGCGCAGTGGCTCGATCGCGCGACGGCGGACGCGCTCGCCTTCGTCGCCCGCCGCCTGGAGCACGACCCGATCGTCCTGCTGGCCGCCGTGCGGGACGGTTACCGTTCCGCGCTCATCGACGCGGGACTGCCCGAGCTCAGGATCGGCGCCCTGGAGCCGCCGGCAGCAGCGGAGCTCCTCGACACGTTGGGGAAGCAGCTCACCCCGGACGCGCGCACCAGGATCCTCGGGGAGGCGGCCGGGAACCCGCTCGCGCTCATCGAGTTGCCGGTCACCGGGTCGCGACCGGAGCGCGGTGCGCCGATGCCCGGGTTGAGGCCCCTCACCGAGCGGCTCGAGCAGGCGTTCGCCGCCCGGGTCTCCGACCTCGCCGAGAGGACCCGCCTGCTCCTCCTCGCCGCCGCGCTCAGCGGTCGCGAGCGCGTGAGCGACGTGCTCCGCGCCGGCAGCGCGATCGCCGGTGTCCCTCTGGACCTGGAGGAGCTCGAGCCCGCGGCCAGGGCCGCCATCATCGAGCTGGACGAGCGGACGGTGCGCTTCCGCCATCCGCTGATGCGCTCGGCGGTGGTGCAGAGCGCGACCGCTCCGCAGCGCCGCCGCGTGCACGAGACGCTGGCCGACGTGCTGCACGACGAGCCCGACCACCGGGTGTGGCACCGCGCGGCACTCATCGTGGGTCCGCACGAGGACGTCGCCGTCGAACTGGAGGAGGCGGCCAGGCGCGCGCAGCGACGCGGAGCGATCGGCATCGCGGTCAGCGCCCTGCGGCGCTCCGCGGAGCTGAGCGAGACCGCACACCGCGGCCGACGCCTGCTGGCCGCCGCGCAGCTGGCCTTCGAGCTCGGGCAACCGGACGTCGTCGTGCCCCTGGTGCGCGAGGCCGAGCGCCTGGATCCCGGGCCCCTCGAGCGGGCCCGCGCGACGTGGATCAAGGAGGTGGTGGATCTGCGTCCCCTCCTCGACGCCACCCGCGCCCTGACGCTGATCGCTGCCGCCGAGCACGCCGGGGAGGCCGGCGACCGCGACCTGCAGGTCGACCTGCTGTGGCTGGTCGCCCAGCGCACGTGGTGGGTCGATCCCGGCCCGGAGGCGCGGCGGTCTCTCGTCGGCGCAGCCCACCGTCTCCACGACACCGACGCGGACGACCCCCGGGTCCTGGCCATCCAGGCCTACGCCGATCCGTTCGGCAACACCCCCGAGGTCGTCCGGCGCCTGCGAGCGGCCGCCGCGGAGCGCAGTTCCGACACCGAGATCGCGCGGTACCTGGGCGCGGCCTCGGCCGTGGTGGGCGCCTTCGACACCGGGCGAACCTCCCTGGGCGTGGCCATCGAGGGGCTTCGTTCACAAGGTCGCCTCGGGCACCTGCCGCGCCTGCTCGCCCTGCAGGGCACCGTCGCCGCGCGTCTGGCCGACTGGGACCTCGCCCTACCCGCGGCCGAGGAATCGCGCCGCCTCGCGCGAGAACTGTCCGAACCACTGTGGGAGGCCGGAGCGGAGACCGTCGTCTCCACCATCGCCGGCATGCGCGGCGACGAGGAGGCGGCCGAACTGGCGGCGAGGCGGGCCGAACAGATCGCGCTGCCGATCGGCGCGAAGTTCATCGTCTGCATGGCGCAGTTCGGCAGGATCCTGTCCGCTCTCGGGGCTGCCCGGCACGCGGAGGCCTACGAGCTCGCCGAGCGCCTCTTCGATCCCGCCGACCCGGCGCACCATCCCGTGATGGCGTGCTGGCACATCGGCGACCTCGCCGAGGCCGCGATGCACATCGGGATGGCAGAGCAGGCACGGGTCCGCGTCGCGGAGGTGGAGGCCGCAGCCGGGGCCGACCCCGCCGTCTGGATCGGGCTGAGCCTGCGCCACGCCCGCGCGCTGCTGGCCGACGAGCACGACGCGGCCGCGCGCTTCGACGAGGCCCTCAGCGCCGACCTCGCGCGCTGGCCCTTCCCGCGCGCCCGCATCCTCCTCGCCCACGGGCAGTGGCTGCGCCGTCAGCGCCGGGTCGCCGAGTCGCGTTCGTCGCTACGCGCGGCCCGGGACGGGTTCGACGCGCTGGGCTGCGAGGCGTGGAGCGCCCAGGCCCGCCGGGAGCTGCGCGCCTCCGGGGAATCCAGCCGGCGCCGGGATCCTGCCGCGCGCGACCGGCTCACCGCGCAGGAGCTGCAAATCGCGCGGATGGCCGCTCAGGGATTGTCGAACCGTGAGATCGGCCAGCGCTTGTACCTCTCGCACCGGACGATCGGTACGCACCTCTACCGGACCTTCCCGAAGCTCGGGATCACCGCTCGGAGCGAGCTGAGGTCCGCTCTCGAAGCCCCGTCGCCCCGTCCCGGTGAGCCGGGCCTACCTCCGGGCGCGCGACAGGGGATCGGGGGTTCTCGCCCACGAAGGCAGGCAGCCGTGACGGCTACGGCGAAGCCACGTCCCGGTGGGTGAACCTTCGCCAGGCCGCTTGCTGTTGGTCGTCGGGCGCGTCC
>CADCWL010000107.1 GCA_902806405.1 uncultured Thermomicrobiales bacterium
TGAAGCCCTGGACGAAGGCGCTGTAGGTCTCGTTGATCAGCCGCTGCGACTCCGCGGCGATCGTGCCGAACACCAGCGAGCTCTTGCCCGAGCCGGAGACGCCGGTGAAGACCGTCAGCCGGCGCTTTGGGATCTCGACGCTGACGCCCTTGAGGTTGTTCACGCGCGCGCCCAGGACGCGGATCAGATCGTGGCGGTCGGCAACCTGTGGTGCAGGCGACCGGGTGTCCGTCCTCGTGGCCGTGCTCATCGTGTCTCCATCGGTTAGGCGAGGCCGCCTTCGCGGGCTCCGTCGGCGCCACCTGGCTCGATCTCACCCGCGTCGAGCAGTATGTCCAGTGGCCCGTCAATCGTGATTGGCGGGATAGCAAGGCTCGCGCTTGATCCTGGCGTCCGCGGTCATCACGCACCGGTCGACCGTCGCCTCCGAGGCGTTGCGGCCGTTCGTCCGGGCGGCAACCTCCGCTCGAGGGTTGCCCGGTCCGCCAGCCGGCGGTCGAGGCACGGCCACTGCTGCGCGTTCAACGCCACCTCCGCCATGTCCACGCTCAACGATTCGATCGGTAGGTCTCTTCGAACTCGGGGCCGATCTCGCCGGTTTTGAGGTCACCGGTCCGTTCATAAACCTGGATCACCACCCCGGTCGCGGTCGTTTCGATGCTCTTGAGTGAGAGGGCGCGCGGAATGGCGCCATGGCCGAAGAGGTGCTTCCCGCTGCCCGCGATCGCCGGGAAAACGATCAGGTGAAATTCGTCGACCAGGTCGCTCTTCATCAAGGCCTGCATCAACTCGCTGCTGCCGGGGACCTGGATCTCGCCGCCGTCATGCTCCTTGAGTTTCGCGACCTCGCTGGCGATGTCCTCTCCGAGTTGATGCGAATTCGCCCACTCCAGTGCCCGGGGCGACCGCGAGGCAACGTACTTCGGGATCCGGTTGTAGACCGCGGCGATCGGATCCGTGTCCGGCGTGTTCGCCCACCCGGCAGCGAAGATGTCGTAGGTCTTGCGACCGAGCAGCAGCGCCCCGGCCCGCCGGATCAGCTCCACCATATGCGCTCCGCCTTGCTCGTCGAAGTGCGGTACCACCCAGCCGCCGTGCGCGAACCCGCCCTCGCGGTCTTCGTCGGAGCCGCCGGGCGCCTGCATCACGCCGTCCAGGGTCACGAATGTGACGGCCACCAGCTTCCGCATCTGCTGTCTCCCGTTCCGTGCCGCCGGCGCAGGACCGTTGACCTGCTCGTGTTGCTGGTCGAACGAGACGAGCCGGGATCGACACGCGGCACCCTGGCCGCGCCGCCGATCCAGCGGATCCCGCATGACGCACGACGAGTTCTCCTTTGTTGGCGCGGTGGCGGCAACGGTCCGCCGTCTCCCCGATCGGTGCAAGAACCGAGACATCGATGCCGATTCGGCCCGTGGAGCCAGGGTAAACTGGGCGATCGTCGCGGTGCGCTGCCAACTCCGCGAGGGCGATCCGAAGCCGGAGGCGAGGGGGGCGTGTCATGTCGGAGAAGCATGGGCGAGTGCCGCGCCTTCCGCCACGCTGGTTCATCCGTCTCTTCTGGTCGGCGCACCGGCGTCTGGATCGCCTTACCTCTGGACGGGTCGGGCTTTGGCGTCCGAGGGGCAACCGCTGGGGAACGCTGCGCCTGACGACCACGGGGCGTCGCACCGGCCGGCAGCACGGCGTGATCGTCGCCTACCTCGAGGATGGGCCCAACCTCACCACGATGGCGATGAACGGCTGGGCCGATGGCGAGCCGGCCTGGTGGCTGAACCTCCAAGCGCATCCCGACGCGAGCGTCGATCTGGGCGGCGGACCGCGCCGGGTGAGGGCGCGAGCGGCAAAGGGGGACGAACGGTCGCGCATGTGGGCGAGATGGCGGGAGGTCAACGCGAGGCTGGACGCCTACGCGGCACTCAGATCGTCCGAGACCGCGGTGGTGATCCTGGAGCCCATGACCTAAGCGGCACGGATCTCGGGTCGTTCCGACGACGGAGGTGCGGCGCGGGCAATTGCGTGTCCGTCCTCGTGGCCGTGCGCATCGTGTCTCCATCCGTTGGGCGGAGCCGCCTTCGTGCTGCCCGCGCCGATGCGGCATCTCTCGCCGCGGGCAGCCGAGGACCTGCTCTGCGTCTCGAAGTGCTGACTCGGCGGACGCCGTCGGCGGGACAACCCGGTTCGCACGGCCTTGCCGGCCCTCGTTTCGGCCACCAATCGTTTGCTGACGCAGACCCACGTACCCGGATCGACGCGGCGTTCGCCCATGTTCACCGCCACGTCCACCGTCGCCGCCTACCCTAGGGTCGCAAACGCTGACGGCGTGCAGTCGCCCGGAAGGCGACGAAGGCAGCGAGCGCGGGGGCGTTCGAAAGGGAGCCGCCGGCGACTCGTCCGGCGCGCGACGGTGCGCGTTCTCGTCGCGCGGGAACGCGTTGTCCCGACCGACGATCCCGCCCAGTGCGGGGTCAAGTGGCGCGCTCGGGCCTCAGCCCACCGCTTTCGTCACGAGCGCACCGATCCTCGCCTCGTCGTCGGCGGTCAGCTGCGGCAGGGCGAAGGAGGTCGGCCACATCGTGCCTTCGTCGAGGTTCGCCGTGTCGTTGAAGCCGAGCGTCGCGTACCGCGCGTTGAACTTGTGCGCGGCCTGGAAGTAGCAGACGACCTTGCCGTCCTTGGCGTAGGCGGGCATCCCGTACCAGGTCTTCGGCGAGAGGGACGGCGCGCTGGCGGTGACGATCGCGTGGAGCCGCTCGGCCAAGGCGCGGTCCGGTTCCGGCATCTCGGCGATCGCCGCGAGCAGGGCGCGTTCCCCTTCCGCCTTGTTCTTGTTCGCGCGCGCTTCCGCCTTCAGCTCCTTGGCGCGCTCCTTCATCGCGGCCCGTTCCTCGGCCGTGAATCCTTGCGACGTCTCGGGGATCGCGGTGGTGTTTTTGGCGGACTTCTGTGCCATCCCTTGCTCTCTCCTCTGCGAGATTTGCGGGCGTGGACCCTCTTGCGAGCGAGCCGCCGCCCCCCCTATCCTCTTCCTTTGCCTTGTGGGACGCGGCGCGCCCGGAGGAGGCGTCAGACCAACCAGCGGCCGTCTCGCATAAGCTCGCGGCCTTCGAGCTCGTCGGCCTCGCGCCAGGCCTGGATACGGCGCGGGACGATGCGGAACCAGCGGTACCGAGTGGTCAGCGCGCGCGGGTCGAAGCCGGTGCGCGCGGCGAATCGGTCACCGCGCTCCCGCGGCAGCGCGTCGATCTCGAGGAGCTCGACGTCGCCATCGATCATGGACACGTCGCGGGTGTCGCCCAGCCCCAGCCGAACGGTCCGGTTGGCGGCCAGGTTCCTGCCGGTCGGGCTGTCCGCCGGCGTGGCCAGCAGCAGCGCCTCACCGTCCCAGTCGAAGGAGAGCGGTACCAGGTAGGGCGCGCCGTCCGAGGAGGCAGTGGCTACCCAGAGATCGATGTCCTGCGTGAGCCGACACTCGGTGTCGCGACGACGCTGAGCGCGGGGACGGGGGGCGGCGCTCATCGGTCCTGGAGCAGCCCGAGGACGTTGCCATCGGGATCGGTGACGGTGGCCACCAAGCGGCCGCCACCGACGTCGTGCGCCGGCTCCTTCACGGTGGCACCCGCGGCGGTCACCTCGGCCAGCTTCGCCTCGAGGTCCGGCACGTGCCAGTAGGCCACCGGTGAGGTCATGCCCGGCGATCCACCGCCGGGTACCAGACCGATGTGCTGGCCCCCGGCCTCGAAGCCGACGTAGGAGGACTCGTCGGTCTGCGGCCGTACGCCGAGCAGGGCGGCGTACATCTCCTTGGCCGTCGCCAGGTCGGCAACGGGATGCAGCACCGTCTTGATTCCGTGGGTGGAAGAACCGGTCACGGTCACTCCTGAAGACGTGGGTCGCATCGACCCGGTGTTTCTCGGCGGGCCTACGGTCAACGCCGAACGGGTCAGCGCTGCTCGTTGATGCGGATCAGGTTGCCCGCGGGATCGCGGATGGCGCAGTCGCGAAGACCGTACGGTTGGTCGATCGGTTCCTGGACGACCTCGGCGCCGCTGGCCTGCAGCCGCTCGAATGTGCCGTCGACGTTCGCGGTGGCGAGGATGATGATGGCGTAGGTTCCCTTGGCCATCATCTCGGCGATGGTGCGGCGCTCGTCGTCGGTGACGCCGGGGTCGGCGGCCGGCGGATGCAAGACGATGGACGTGCCGGGCTGGCCGGGAGGTCCGACCGTGATCCACCGCATGCCGCCGTATCCGACGTCGTTGCGGACCTCGAAGCCGAGGGTGTCCCGGTAGAACGCCAGGGAGGCGTCCGGGTCGTCGTGCGGGAGGAAGCTCGCGTGAATGGTGATGTCCATGGCGCTCACCCCTTGAGCTAGGCGTCCAACGACTGGCCGTACGCCCATCATAGGTGCGGCTCGGGGGGCGGCGCTTCTCGATTCCTGATCGGTCTGGTCACCTGTTTCGCCACGCAGGACGGCATCCCGGCCGTCGCGCGCGCCGCAAGGCGCCGGTAGGTGCTGGGCGTCAGACCGACCAGCTCCGTGAAGCGACTGCTGAAGGTGCCCAGCGACGAGCAGCCGACCGCGAAACAGACCTCGGTGACGCTGAGGTCGCCACGACGTAGGAGCGCCATCGCGCGCTCGATGCGCCGCGTCATGAGATAGGAATACGGAGGCTCGCCGTAGGCGAGCCGGAACTGCCGGCTGAGGTGCCCGGCCGACATGTCCACGCCGCGGGCGAGCGCCTCCACGTCCAGCGGCTGCTCGTACTCCCGGTCGATCCGGTCGCGGACGCGACGCAGCCGCGCCAGGTCGCTCAGGTGCTGCGCTGCGGCGGGTCTGCTGGTCACATGCGCGATTGTGCCACGTCGCACCGGGTGAGGTCCGTGAGCGCGGTGTGTGGGCTTGCGGGTTAGGGAGGGGCAATGGGCGGCCATACCGGCGGGGCAAGAGACCGCGGCGGGCGCGGTTCGGGCTTCTCGCAGACTTCGTGACGGCAGCGTGCCGGGGCGCATCCTCCGTGCGGCGGCCCTGGGGATGGTCCGGGGAGCGGCCACCCTCGACCCGTCCGAGGGCGCCCCGGGGGGCGGGAGCCGCGGAGGGTCCCGGCGGACTCGGACCGGGGTCGCCTTCCCCGTCGACGGGCGGCGTTCCCGGGGCAGACGGCGTCCAGCCACGGACCGGCGATCGATGCGGAGCTGGGTGTCGGCTGCCTCCACCGCCCGTGTTCAGCGGCCGACCTGCGCCGGGCGCCGCGGCCGCAACGAGGTCCAGCGCAGGGCCAGCTCGCAGAGCCGGCGCGTATGCTCCGCGTCGAAGCGGCGGACGCGGGTCCGCCACACCTGCGGAGGTCGGGCGCGCCACGGTCGTGCCACCACACCCACAGCACGCTCGGGGGCCGGGGTTGGCGGGGCAACGGCTGGACCTCGACGAGCACTAGGACTCCGCCGACGACCGACCACGAGTGGCGGTTGACACGGGCGCCGGGCCTCTGCCTGGGGTGCCGTTCGGCCCCCGACCGAACGGGCACTGCGATGTGCTGCTCGTCCTCGGCGGTTTGTTCGGCGTCGGCACAAGGCCGGGTGGCCGGATCCGCGCAGTCCCGTTTCGTCCCGTGCCGCCGACCCGCCCGCCGCGCCGTCACCCACGGGCGGCCGGCGGCGGGCCGTCGGAGGAGCAGCGGCCCGCCCGCGGGCGGACCAGGACCGCGGCGGGAACCCCGGCGAGCCGCTGGGTGAGCGAGGCCGGATCGTAGCCGGCGTCGAAGTCGAAGCGAGGGGCCCAGTCGCCTGGCGGTTGGGCCGCGGCGAACTCGGGGATCTGCCTCACGACGAACGGATCGGCGCTCTCGGCCGGTCGCTCCCGTCGCAGATCCGCCGTTCGGTCCGGCTCCCCCGGTTAG
>CADCWL010000108.1 GCA_902806405.1 uncultured Thermomicrobiales bacterium
CTGGTCGCGATCGGATCGACGGGGCCGTGGCTGCGGCAGCGACCGAGCGTGCTGCGGGAGGTCGAGACGCTCTCCGGGCTGCGGACGGACGGCGCGCCCGCGCTGATCGGGGCGATGGTCGCGGTCGTCGCGCTCCTGGTGGTGCTGGCCCGCCCCGCGAGGGGCGCCGCCTGGTTCGCCCTCGCCGGGCTCGGCGTCAGCACCGTGACCGGGGCGGCGAATTGGCTCTTCCTCGCCACGGCGAAGCCGGCGATCGAGGCACAGAGCCAGAGCGCCACCTTCGACATCGCCTGGGGTCTCCTCCTCGTCACCGCCGCCGGCGCCATCGGCACCCTCTCCGCCGCCCTCGTCGTCCGGCAGACGGACTAGGGCGCGTCTGCAATCGTTGCTGCAGCCCCACGGGTGACGCTTGATCGTCCTCCAGTGGGCGCCCGCATGCGCAACTCGCGGCCGCTACGAAGCTTCCCGAACCAGGCAAACGCCCACCCGAATCGGTTTGCAGACACGCCTTAGGGAGCGGCGCCCCCCGGTTCGGGTCCGGGTCCGGCGGCGCGGCCCCTGGCGGTCACCGCCTCGTGCGCCAGCCGCGTCGGCTCCGGCATGAAGGTGCCGTCGCGGCAGCAGGCGAGGGCAAGCCCCACGGCGCCCGCCACGCTCACCTTGTGGCCCGGGGAGACGAAGAGGGGGGCGCGGCGGGGGCGGGTGCGGACCGCGGCGCCGACCGTCTCCCCCCGGTCGACCAGCGGCGTCTGGGCGCCGAAGGCGCGCTCCGGCTCCTCCCAGCGGCCGACCAGGCGGCTCTTGGCGCAGCCGACCGAGGGGAGGTCGAGGATCAGGCCGAGGTGGCAGGCGAGGCCGAAGCGGCGGGGGTGGGCGTAGCCCTGGCCATCGAAGAGGACGGCGTCCGGCGCGGCGGCAACTTGCTCGAAGGCGGCGAGGACGGCCGGCGCCTCCCGGAACGAGAGGAGCCCCGGCACGTACGGGAAGGCGACGGGCCGGCTGGCGAAGGCGGTCTCGATGATCTCCAGCGCGGGAAAGCTCAGGACCACGACGACGGCGTGCGCCGTCGTGGCGTCCCCCTCCTTGACGTAGGTGTTATCCACGCCCGCCACGGTCTGCACCGCATCGAGGGGGACGGCGTCCTCCAGGCGGACCCGCGGCGCGAGGTCCGCCTGCAGCGCCCGCGCCTCGGCGGGGGAGACGTCCCAGCGGTGGAGCTCGCGGATCCGCATCGACGCCCTCCCCTCCGGGGATCGAGGTGGCCGCGCCCACCGCCGCGGGCCGCGTCCTTTGCCTCCGCTGCACATTCGAAGCCGCCCGGTGTTCCCGCCGGGGACGCGCCACGACGTCGGCTGCCCACCCCCCCGGCGCGCGGGCGGATCCCGGTCGCCGACCCCCGTGCTCGGCGGCGGGTGGTACCCGGTGCGGTCGGCGGGGGCTCATCGGCCCCCCACCCGCCCGCGGCCGCGCTCCGGGATGACGAAACCCGCCTCCAAAAACCGTGACACAAATCGCCCCCGTGACGATATGTATAAGTAGGGGGATCGTTTCGGCGTTCGGCCACCTCCCCCATGCACCGGCCGCGGGCCCGCCCCCGAACGACGCGTCGCCGCTTCGGCGCGGAGTCGAGGATCCCGCGTTCGCGGCGACGACGCCGATCGGCCGGATTCGGTCGTGCGCGGGACCGCCGCGCGGCGTCGGCGCGAGCTCGGGAGGGCCTCCCCCATGCCGGTCGACAACGCGATCTACGACCGCGCCGCCGGCGCCTGGTGGGACGAGCGGGGCTTCCTCCATGTCCTCCGCGCCTGGGTCAACCCGGCCCGGCTCGGCTACCTCCGGGACGTCCTCGCCCGGGAAGCGGGACCCGTGCCGCGCGGCCCGCGCGTCCTCGACGTCGGCTGCGGCGGCGGCCTGTTGGCGGAGGAGGTCGCGCGGCTCGGCTGCCGCGTGACCGGGATCGACCCGTCGGCGCCGTCCGTCGCGGTCGCCGCCGCCCACGCC
Source organism: uncultured Thermomicrobiales bacterium (assembly GCA_902806405.1). GTDB lineage: Bacteria > Chloroflexota > Chloroflexia > Thermomicrobiales > UBA6265 > CADCWL01. The sequence continues at coordinate 2,002 of CADCWL010000108.1, forward strand.
GCCGGATCGGGTCTCCGGATCGGCTACGCGGTCGCCGCCGGCGAGCGGCTCCCGTTCACCGCCGACGCCTTCGACCTCGTCCTCTGCTGCGACGTGTTGGAGCACGTCCCCGCCCCGGAGCGGCTGGTCGCCGAGGCGGCGCGCGTGCTGCGGCCCGGCGGGATCTTCTTCTACGACACCCCGAACCGGACCCCGGCGAGCTGGTTGGTCCTGATCGGGCTCGCCCAGAAGCTCCCCGCGACCAGGCTGGCGCCGCCCCGCTTCCACGACTGGCGGATGTTCCTCAGGCCGCGCGAGCTGGAGTCGATGCTCGCCCGGCACGGCCTCCCCCCCCGAGGCCGGGTTGGGCTCGCCGCCGACACCGACCCGCGCGCCCTGCTCCGGCTGCTCCGCGCCGTCGTCGCGCAGAAGCGCGGCACCCTCAGCGTCGCCGAGGCGGGGCGCCGCGCGCCCCTCCGCCGGAGCCGGCTCTCCGCGGTCGCCTACATGGGCTACGCGGTCAAGACCGGGTCGCCACCGGCGGCCCAACTCGTCCGCCCATCCGATAAGATGCCGCCATGAGCACGCCCCCCCACCAATCCAACGCCGTCGGCGTCCCCACGGACGAGCCCGCCACTGAGGACGGACATCGACCATCGAAGGCCGGCCGCCTCGCGGCGATGAAGGAGGAGATCGCCGCGCAGCACGCGGCGGCAGCGGCAAAGCAAGCGGAGCGGGGCAAACGCGGTGCCCGGGAGCGAGTCCTGACGCTGCTGGACGAAGGATCGTTCCGGGAGCTCGACCCGTTCGTCCGCCACCGGGCGACCGACTTCGGACTGGAGCGGAGCCGGCCGTTCGGGGACGGGGTGGTGACCGGCTTCGGCGAGATCGACGGGCGGCCGGTCGCCGTCTTCTCGCAGGACTTCACCGTCTTCGGCGGTTCGCTGGGGGAGGCGTTCGCGGCGAAGGTCGTCAAGCTGATGGACCTCGCCGAGCGCTACGGCTGCCCGATCGTCGGCATCAACGACTCGGCCGGGGCGCGCATCCAGGAGGGGGTCGAGGGTCTCGCGGGGTACGGCGAGGTCTTCCTGCGGAACGTCCGCGCCTCCGGCGTCGTCCCCCAGATCTCGGTGATCGCCGGGCCGTGCGCCGGCGGCGCCGTCTACTCACCGGCGATGACCGACTTCGTGCTGATGGTCGAGGGGGTCGGCCAGATGTTCATCACCGGGCCGGAGGTGATCAAGACCGTCACCGGCGAGACGGTGACGCACGACGCGCTCGGCGGGGCCGCCACCCACCACGCCGTCACCGGCGTCGCCCACCTCGTCGCCGCCGACGAGGACGACGCGAACGCCCAGGTCCGCGTCCTCCTCTCCTTCCTGCCGTCGAACAATCTCGACGACCCGCCGAGCTTCGACCCGGCCGACGACCCGGTGCGGGACTCCCCGGAGCTCGACGCCCTGGTGCCGGAGACGAGCACCCGGCCGTACGACGTCCACGACCTCCTCGCCGTCGTCCTCGACGACGGCGACTTCTTCGAGACCCAGGCTGCCCACGCCGCGAACATCGTCTGCGGCTTCGGCCGCCTCGACGGCCGCTCCGTCGGCGTCGTCGCCAACCAGCCAAAGGTGCTGGCCGGCACGCTCGACATCGCCGCCAGCGAAAAGGCGGCCCGCTTCGTCCGCACCTGCGACGCCTTCAACGTGCCGCTGGTGACCTTCGTCGACGTGCCCGGTTTCCTGCCGGGCATCGGGCAGGAGCACGAGGGGATCATCCGCCACGGCTCGAAGCTGCTCTACGCCTACGCCGAGGCGACGGTGCCGAAGGTGACGGTCATCACCCGCAAGGCGTACGGCGGCGCCTACGTCGTGATGTGCTCCAAGCACCTCGGCGCCGACGCCAACGTCGCGTGGCCGACGGCCGAGATCGCGGTGATGGGGCCCGACGCCGCGGTCGGCCTCGTCTTCCGCCGCGAGCTGGCCACCGCCCCCGACCCGACCGCCCGCCGCCGCGAGCTGATCGCCGAGTACGAGGAGCTGTTCGCCAGCCCCTACCAGGCCGCCTCCCGCGGCTACGTCGACGACGTGATCGAGCCCCGCCGTACCCGACCCTGGCTGATCAAGGCCCTCGCCCTCGCGCGAGGCAAGCGGGTGGCGACGCCGGCGCGCAAGCACGGCAACATTCCGCTGTGACGGGCAGCGACCCGGTCGAGACAAACCGGTGAACCCCCGCAGATCCCTCGAGCGCGCCCGAAGCAATCAGCGAGACGTGCGATCCCGGGGCTGGGTATCGGTGGCCGAAGCGCATGGGTTCGTGCTCGATCGAATCCACGGTCACCACCGCGTGTGCAAGCATCCCGAGGTGCGTGGACTCTTGGATCGTCGGTTTCGGGGGGACGGCAGCGCGAAGGCTGATCGAGCACGGGAGCCGCTGGCGCGGATAGACGAGGACGCCGAGGCGATGGAGGCCGATCGATGACGAACGCTCCGATCCTGATTGTCCGGTCCGACGAGGACGAGGAACACGTGGCGATCGTCCCCGACCGACGCCGGTGCTCGGCGCCGGCTGAGTCGGGTAAGGAAGCGGCGCGGGAGGCTCAGACGGCGCACTGCCTGCGGTTCGGGGCAGCCCGCGCCGCTCGCGTCCCCATCCCCGCGCCGACGCTCCGGCCGACGCGGAGCGAGGCCAAGGCAGCGGTCGCCCCCCGATGAGGCCGGATGACGCTGATCGGACGGTGGCAAACCCTTCGTCAACCGACGACGTCGTGGCCCTGATCGTCGCCCTGACGACGGGCACCGTCCGCGTGCCACCGTCGACTCGGCGATGGGCGTCGCGCTGGGCCGAAGCGGGGCGACGAGGTGCGTTGCGCGGCACCTTGCAAGCGACGACGCGCGGCTGGGGGAGCGAGCGCGGGAGGCGCCAGGGATGAGCGACGGGCCAGCAACGCAGCGCGGCCGCGCCCGCGCCTTCGGCGTCGTCATCGGCGAGTTGGCACCAGGGCCGCTCAACGCGATCACCGACGTGTCCGGCGTCCGGGTCGGACAGACAACCCTGATCGCGGGCGAGGGGCCGCTGGTGGTCGGCCAGGGACCGGTCCGGACCGGCGTGACCGTGATCCTCCCCCACGAGGGGGACGTCGGCGCCGACCCGCTCTTCGCCGGGTTCCACGTCTTGAACGGCAACGGCGAGATGACGGGCCTGGCCTGGGTCGCCGAGTCAGGCCTGCTGACCACGCCGATCGCGATCACGAACACCCACAGCGTCGGCGTCGTCCGCGACGCCATCGTCGCCTACGACGCGGCGGGCGGGCGGCTCGACACGAGTTGGGACCTGCCCGTGGTCGCGGAGACCTACGACGGCGTCCTCTCGGACATCAACGGCCAGCACATCCGCCCGGAGCACGTCGCGGCGGCGATCGGGGGCGCTGCCGGAGGCGCCGTCGCCGAGGGGTGCGTCGGCGGCGGCACGGGGATGATCTGCCACGGCTTCAAGGGTGGCACCGGCACGTCGTCACGGAGGTTGCCGTCGGAGCAGGGGGGCTGGACCGTCGGCGTCCTCCTCCAGGCGAACCACGGGCAGCGCCGCCTGCTACGGGTCGACGGCGTCCCGGTAGGCCGCGAGATCCCGTCCTCGGCGGTGCCGCTCCCCGGGGAGCGCGCGACCGGTGGCGACGGCTCGATCATCGTCATCGTCGCCACGGACGCGCCGCTCCTCCCGAACCAGTGCCGGCGCCTCGCGCAACGGGCAACGATCGGTGTGGCGCGGGCGGGCGGCCTCGGCGAGAACGGCAGCGGCGACCTCTTCCTCGCCTTCGCCACCGGCAACCGTGGGCTCGGCGCGCCCCGTCAGGCCGGCGAGGCGACGCCGGTGCGGAGGG
>CADCWL010000109.1 GCA_902806405.1 uncultured Thermomicrobiales bacterium
AGTGGTCGGCCCGGCGGCGGAGGACGCCGCGCAGGAGGCGGCGCTGCGGGCGATGCTGAACCTCGACCGGCTGCGAGAGGGGGCGGCGTTCGGGCCGTGGTTGGCCGGGATCGGACTCAATGTCTGCCGCCAGATGGCGCGGCGGCGGGCCCGGTGGGCCTGGTCGTGGGAGGCGGTGGCGGGCGGCCGCCACGGACCGGAGCCGCGGTATCAGGGGCTGGGGCCGGCGGAGCGGGCGGAGGCGGCCGACCTGGAGGCGCGGGTGCGGGAGGCGGTGGCGGGGCTGCCGCCGGGGCAGCGGGCGGCGATCGCGTTGGTCTACCTCTCGGGCCTGACGCAGGCGGAGGCGGCAGCGGAGCTCGGGATCCGGGTCGGCGCGGTCAAGGCGCGGCTGCACAAGGGGCGGGAGTCGCTGCGGCGGGTGCTCGCGACGACCGCGACGACGTGGAAGGAGGCGGACGTGGGCACGAAGGTCGAGGCGGGGACGGTCGAGGTGCAGGTAATCGACGTGCGGCGGGGGCCGGCGGAGGACGGGCACGCGGTCCACACGGCGGTGCTGTTGGAGGAGGCGGGCGGCGGCCAGGTGTTGCCGATCTGGGTCGGCGACTTCGAAGGGACGGCGATCGCGCTCCAGATGGAGGGGGTCGAGCCGCCCCGGCCGATGGTCTACGCCTTCGCGGCGGGCCTGCTCGGGGCGGCCGGCGGTCGGCTGCGGGAGGTGCGGATCGATCGGCTGGTCGACGAGGTCTATTACGCGGTCGCCGTGGTGGAGGGACCGGGCGGGACACGGGAAGTCGACGCGCGGCCGAGCGACGCGGTCAACCTGGCGTTGCTGACCGGGGCCCCGATACGGGTGGCGCGGGAGGTCCTCGCGCGGATCGCGGTCCCGGCGACGGAGTTGAAGGGGGCCGCGGCCGCCGAGGGCGGCGGGGAGCAAGCCGCAGCGATCGCCGCGGCGGCGGTGGCAGAGTGGTCCCACCCCCGTCGGCGGCCGCAGCGGCGGGCGCCGGGGGCGACACCCGACCGGGAGCGGTGATCGAGCGGGGGGCGCGGGTGAGGCGGTTGAGGCGGATCGCGAACCGGCCCCGTCGCCGGCGGAAGGAAGCCGATCAATCAGTCGCGACGTGCCCCACGCGCGCATCGAGCGCGGCGTGACCAGACGAGGCCCCGTCCCAGGCCGGGAACGGGGTCCCGTCGCGTCCTCCGCTGGAGCATTGCCGTGGGGCAGGCAGACGACCGGCGCCGTGGGAGAATGGCCGGAGGTGGGGCGGAGAGGGTGGCCGTTGACGGGCGCGCGGGAAGGGGACGGGATGGGGGAGGGGGACTCGGGCGAGGCGTGGCAGATCCTGCCGGGGTGGGATGTGCGAGACGCGGCGGACGATCTGGTGGGGACGGTGATCGAGGCGGGGCCGACCTACGTGCTGGTCGAGCAGGGGCGCTTCTTCCCGGACGACGTCTACGTGCCGCTGGAGGCGGTGGGGGCGATTACACGCGGCGTCGTGCGCCTGAACGTCACCGGAGCGGCGGCGCTCGACGAGGGGTGGCATGTGGCGCCACCGGTCGGGGTCGGCGCCCTTTCGACGGGGTACCTGGCGCCGGGGATCGCGCTCGGCGGGCACGTCGAGGAACTGGGGACGACGGAGGAGGACGCGGACGGCTCGACGGGGGAGGAGGGGATTGTTTAGGACGGGGTCGGGGTGAAGGTGGGCGCCGTTTGGGAGTCGCGGGATTTAAGACCTTGGTCCGAACCCACCAACGCGGACCACGGGCCAGCAGGGTCGGCGCGGTACCCGGGGCACCCCGGAGACCGGACGACGCGGGTCGCTAACGAGCGATGCGGGGTCGAAGCGGACAGGGCTCCGATGCTCGCCGGCGCAGCGCTCCGCTGCGCTGCTGCTCCTGTGCTCCCTGGGCCGTCCCCGTCGGCGTCCCAGCTTTCTCCGGCCGGTGGGGACTCGACGGAGGCGGCGCGGGGAGAGCCTGGGATCTTTTCTGGGCTGCGGCGTGGATCGAACGCGGGAGCATCGGGCGGGCAAAGATGACGAATCGTGGCCCCGCGTCGGATCTCCCGATCGATGGCATCCACGAAGGCCCGGCTGGCGGTGGGTGAGAAGATTCTCGGGCGCGGGCTGCCGTGGGATATCGACGCTGTGGAGGCGGCCTAGCGGGACGCCAGCGCCGGGCGGCGGGGCGGTCGTTTCCCGCCGCCGGAGCGCGAGTCGCGTCTCCGCTGGCGTGTGCGGCCCCCCGACGCCTTCCTGATCGTGGCAGAGGACGTTCACGCCGGCGTCGGCGTCGCGGTCGGTGGGCAGAGCCTCGACGACGTTGGAGCGGGGCTGCCGCGCGCCAGGCTCTGCTTCGGCCCGACGAGGTACGTCGCGCCCGATTTCCGGAGCGAAGGGATTGCCGGACGAACCGCCGAAGTCCTCTTTGTCGAGGTGCGGTCGGGGGGATATGACCGGGCGCGCCTGGGGACGCACGGCGACAACCGTCCCGCCCAGCGGCTCTCCGAAGGGCGCCGCTTGCGCCCAAGAGGCGGGGAGACGGACGACGACGTCGGTGAGCGCATCGTCCGGTAGGGGTGGTATCCGGGCAACGACGGCGCTCCGGAAACAAGGGGGTGCGATCGGTCGCCGCCGGCGCTTGCGCGCTCCGTCGACCCGTCGCCGCCCTCGGCCACGGGCGGTGACGAGCGCTACGACTCGGGCACTCTCCCGTCCCAGCCGGTGGGCCGCGGCCTGGCGGTGGCGCGTCCGTCGGCCGGAGTCGGGTAAGGGTCGACGACCGGGACGTTGATCCAGATGACGGCGGCCGGGGCGTCGCCGTCGTTGCGCCAGCGGTGGGGTTGGGTGGAGCGGAAGCAGAGGGAGTCGCCGGCACGCAGCCGGTGGTGCTCTCCCTCGCCGAGCCAGAAGGCGAGTTCACCCGAGAGGACGTGGACCAGTTCCTCACCGGGGTGGGCGTAGGCGTCCTCGCTGCCGCCGCCCGGCTCTATCTCGATCCGCTGCGCCTCGAGGGCGCCGGGGCGGGCGATCAGGTCCTCGATGACGACGAGGCCGCGGCCGGCGACGGAGCGGGGGCGGTCGGCGGGGCGGACGAGCGCGCGGGTCTCGGGGTGCGGCCCGGAGCCGAGACCGGGGACGGTGGTGCCGTAGGCGTCGGCGAGCTTGAAGAGGTTGCCGACGGAGGGGCGCGACTGGCCCCGCTCGACCGCGCTCAGGAAGGAGACGGAGAGGCCGGTCGCCGCGGCCACCGCCGCCAAGGAGAGGCCGCGGGCCGAGCGGGCGGCGCGGAGGCGCGGTCCGAGGTCGGACTCGGCGGCGGCCGGCTCCGGGACGGGGTGCCCGTCGAGGGGGCCAAGTTCGCGGCGGATGGCGGCGACGTTGAGGCGCTCCGTGCGGCGGAGGCGGGCGATCTGGCGGAGGCGGCGGAGGTCGTCCCCGGAGTAGAGGCGGCGGCCGCCGGGGGTGCGGCGGGGGGCGACGAGGCGCTCCCGTTCCCAGAGGCGGAGCAGGCCGGCGGAGACGCCGGTCAGGCGGGCGGCTTCGCCGATCGGGTGGAGGAGATCCCCGTCCGTGATGCCGGGGAGGTCGTCCTCGCGAACGCGCACGGTTGCCTCCAGGGGCGGCGAGAAGGCAACGGGACAAGGGGCGAGCGGTGGGTCGGGCGCGCCCTTCAAAAGACTTCGCCGACGGTTCCGGTCCGCACCGCGGTGGCGGAAGACCCCGCGCTTAGACCACCGATCCCTCGCGAGGGATGAGAACTTGAGGTCAGCGGGGAGGAGTCTCAAGGCGTCCTCGGGCGCGGTGCGGGCGCGGCCGCCATGCAGGTGGGTCGCCGCTCACGGCGGCGTGCCACACGGCTCTTGACACCTTCCAAGGCCCTCCGTATGGTACAGGAAAGGTACAACATCGCAGGAAAGCGACGACCCCAGCGGCAGGCGGACGCCCTTCGGCTTGGGACGGGCTCTGGGAGCCTTCACCCTCCAACCCCCGTTCCATCGCGAGGGAGACGGGGAGCCGGAGACGACGCCGAGTGCATCCGTCTCCGGTGCGAGGGGGTCGACGCCGGTCGTGAAACCCGACCGGACGGGCGGTACGGTGGGTGGCCGGTACCGGTGCGAATGCAACCCGGACGACGGGATGCCCTCGATCAGCCGCCGTCCGGCGGCTGACCGGGGAGCGGAAGGAGCGAGGACGACCATGGCGACGGCGGTGGGGACGGACGTGGAGACGCTGCGCAACCACGTCGGCGGACGGTGGGTCGAGGTCAAGGCGACGGAGACGGTGGAGGTCCGCAACCCGGCGACCGACGAGCCGTTGGCGCGCGTCCCGTTGAGCGGGGCGGGGGATGTTGCCGCCGCGGTGACGGCGGCGGCGGCGGCCTTCCCGGCCTGGCGGGCGACGCCGCCGCAGGAGCGGACGCGGCCCCTCTTCGCGCTGCGGCAGCTGCTGGTGGAGCACCAGGAGGAGCTGGCGCGGCTGATCGTGACCGAGATGGGGAAGACGCTCGCCGACGCCCGGGGCGAGGTGCAGCGGGGGATCGACAACGTCGAGACCGCGTGCGGCACGCCGAGCCTGATGATGGGCTATGGGCTCGAGGACGGGGCCTCCCGGGGGATCGACGAGGAGGTCGTCTTCCAGCCGCTCGGGGTCTTCGCGGCGATCACGCCGTTCAACTTCCCGTTCATGATCGCCTTCTGGTTCTGGCCGTACGCGGTTGCCTGCGGCAACACCTTCGTCCTGAAGCCGTCGGAGCAGGACCCGATCGTGATGCGCCGGGTCTTCGAGCTGATCGAGGAGGCGGGCTTCCCGCCGGGGGTGATGAACCTGGTCCACGGCGGCAAGGAGGCGGTCAACGCCCTGCTCGACCACCCGACGGTGAAGGGGATCTCCTTCGTCGGCGCGAGCAAGACCGCGGCCTACGTCTACGAGCGGGGGGCCAGGAGCGGGAAGCGGGTCCAGGCCTCGGGCGGGGCGAAGAACGCGATCGTGGTGATGCCCGACGCGAACATGGACGCCTACCTCTCGACAATGATGAACTCCTTCTACGGCGCGGCGGGGCAGCGCTGCCTGGCGAACTCGCTGGTGCTGCCGGTCGGCGAGGCGCACGGCCCGGCGCGGGAGCGGGTGGCGGAGGCGGCGCGGGCGCTGAAGCTGGGCGACGGGCTGGAGCCGGGGGTCGACCTTGGACCGGTCGTCTCGGCGGGGGCGCGGGACCGCATCTTCGCGGCGATCGGGGCCGGGGTCGCGGAGGGGGCGGAGGCGGTGCTCGACGGCCGCGACGCCCACGTCCCGGAGCGGCCGAAGGGGTACTTTGTGGGGCCGACCCTGCTCGACGGGGTGAGGCCGGGGACGGCGGCCTACCGGGAGGAGATCTTCGGGCCGGTCGTCGGGATGTCGCCGGTGGCGAGCCTGGACGAGGCGATCGGGCTGATCAACGCCGCGGAGTATGGGAACGCGGCCTCGATCTTCACGGAGAGCGGCGCGGCGGCGCGGCGCTTCCGGTACGAGGTGGAGACGGGGAACATCGGGATCAACGTCGGGGTCGCGGCGCCGGTGAGCGCGTTCCCGTTCAGCGGCGCGAAGCGCTCCTTCTTCGGAACGCTCCACCCGCAGGGACGGGACGCGGTCCGCTTCTTCACCGAGAGTAAGGTTGTCATCACGCGATGGACGACGGGGGACCGGGGACCGATCACGGGGGTGGGGCGGTAGCGGGGTCTCGAACGTGGGTTTCCCGTTCGCCGAGTGTCCGGTCGCGCTGCGCGACTGGAGAAACCGCGCTCACCCCATAAACCCCCTCCCGGAGCCTGGGACGGAAGTCGGGGCGACGGCGTTCCACGGGCCGTCGCAAGGGGGCCGCGGGCGGAATCTCCGGCGCCGGCGGGTGCGCTGGGGCCGAGGGCAACGCTAAGGGGTCGGCGTTGGACGACGTTGGTGACACCCTGGAGCAACCGTTGTCGCGGCGGTCTGCACTCAAGGTTGGGGCGCTGGGGGCGGGTGCCGCGCTCGGCGGGGTCGGCGCTGGCCGGGCGGCGACCCCCCCCGCGGGAACAGGTGCCCCCGGGGAGGGGACCGGCGTGCTAACCGACGTTCCCGGATTCTTGGTCGGGCACGCGACGCTGGAGGGGCCGGTCACCGGTTGTACGGTGGTCCTCTGCCCGCGGGGGACGGTCGGCGGGGTCGAGGTCCGGGGGGGGTGGACGGGGACGCGCGACGTCGACATCCTCTCGCCATTGAGTGCCTCGCCGCACGTTCACGCCCTCCTCCTGACGGGGGGCAGCACCTTCGGGCTGGCGGCGGCCGACGGGGTCATGCGTTGGCTGGAGGAGCGGAACCGGGACGCCGTGCCCCAGGTGCCGGGGGCGGTGATCTACGACCTCGGCGTCGGCGAGGCGTCGCCGCGCCCGGGCGCCGAGGATGGCTACCGCGCCTGCGAGGCGGCGACCCGGGCTTTCGCGCGTGGCTCGGTCGGGGCCGGGACCGGCGCCCGGGTCGGCGCCGACGTGCCGGGGACGCACCGGATGAAAGGTGGGCTCGGATCGGCGAGCCGGCAATTCGGCCGGTCGGGCGTGGTCGGCGCCCTGGCGGTCGTCAACGCGCTCGGCAACGTCCTCGACCGGGACGGCAGGATCGTCGCCGGCGCCCACGATCCCCGGGGTTGGCACGCCGACGCGGCGCCTCACCTGGAGCGGAACCCGTCGGCCGCCGCACGGGCGCCGCGGGAGAGCTACACCACCCTCGTCGCCGTCGCGACCAACGCGGCCCTCTCCAAGACTCGGTGCACGATCGTCGCCCGGATGGCGCAGGCGGGTTTGGCGCGGGCGGTCCACCCCGCCTTCACCTCGGCGGACGGCGACGTCGTCTTCGTGCTGGCGAGCGGGGGCGAGGCGGCGAGCGACGACGCCGTCGGCGTGATAGCAGCCGAGGCGGTGGCCGACGCGATCCGGGACGCGGTGCGGCGGGCGACGACGCGGGGAGGGGTGCCGGACATGCGGACACCGGGGGCGCGGTCGCCGGACGATCCGGAGTGGTCGTCGGGGTAGGATTCGGTTCGGGCTACGCGGGAACGTCGTCGGTCGAGAGCGGCTCGCGGGGCGAGCGGGAGGAACGGGCATGGAGACGATGGTGAACCGGTCGGTATCGCGGCGGACGGCGATCAAGGCCGGGCTGGCCGGCGCGGCCGGTGTCGCGGCGATGGCGCGCGGGCAAGAGTTGGTCCGGGCCATGGCGGCCCAGGGAGCGCCGGGCGGTCGACTGGTGATCGGCAAGATCCTCGACCTCTATACCTACGACCCGCACCTGTCGGCTTCTCAGGTGTCGTGGGAGGTCCAGGCGATGGTCTACGAGAGCCTGGTCTTCCTCGGCGACAACTTCGAGTTGCTGCCCGGTCTGGCGGAGCGGTGGGAGCAGCCGGACGACCGGACCTACGTCTTCACGCTGCGACCGGGGGTGACGTTCCACAATGGACGGGAAATGACGGCCGACGACGTCGTCTTCAGCCTGGAGCGTGTCCGCGACCACCCCGAGTCGTGGTGGAACGTGAAGCTGGGGTACACGGTCGACCCCGATCCGGCGGTGGCGGCGGCCGACGCGACGGCCGAGGCGCTGGGGACGCCGGTGACGGCGAACAAGATCGGTCTCACCTTCGCAGCGACGGGACCGAATCAGATCACGGCGACCCTCTCGGAACCTTACGCGCCGTTCCTCCAGGCGCTGACCGCGACGACGTGCTCCATCGTGCCCGGCGCCGAGGTCGCCTCCGGCGATCTCGATCTCGGCACCACTATGGTCGGCACCGGTCCCTTCAAGGTGACGGAGCATCGCGAAGACCAGAGCTGGACCCTGGCGCGGCACGACGGCTACTGGCAGAGCGGACAGCCGGTGGTCGGCGAGGTGGTCTGGCAAGTCATCCCCGACGAGACGGCGCGCGTCGCTTCGCTGCGTACCGGCGAGATCCAGGCGGCGATGTTCGACAACCCCGCGATGCTCGACGTGATGCGCAGCGACCCGAACGTCACGCCGGTCGAGCAGGTGACGACCAATTACTACATCCTCTTCGTCAATGCCAATCGGCCGGAGCTCGAGGACCCGCGCGTGCGGCAGGCGATCTCGGCCGGAATCGATCGGGCCCAGATCGCGCAGGCGGCGCTCTTCGGCCGGGGCGAGGCGAGCGGACCGATCGCGGCTGGCTTCGGCGAGCTGGCGACCCCGCTCGAGGACGTGCCGTTCTACACCCGCGACGTGGAGCGGGCCAAGGCTTTGCTGGCCGAGGCGGGGCAGGGCGGCGGTCTCTCGCTGCCGCTGATCGTGACGCCCGACATCCCGCTGACGGTGCCGATGGCGGAGATCGTCAAGGAGCAGCTGGCCGAGGTCGGCATCGAGGTCGAGATTCTGCAGCGCGACTTCGCCACCTTCGTCAACGAGTACAACGTCGAGGGAACCGCGCATCTGGCGATCTCCTGGTGGGCCGGCTACAGCGATCCTTACCTGATCCTGATCGACGCGGTCAGTACGAAGAGTTTCGGACCGGTGATCGGCCAAACCGACACCGCGATCGACGCGCAGCTCGGTCGCGTCGCGCGGGAGACCGACCTGGCCGCGCGCCAGACGGCGCTGCAGGAGCTGGAGCTGGCGATCGCGAACCAAGGGAGCTTCCAACCGCTGGTGACGCGGAACAACTTCATGGCCTACCGCAACGACTTGCTCGGCGAGATCCGGGTGGCCAACGCGGATGGCTACGGGCTGCCGCTCTGGCACCGGGTCCAGGAGGTCACCCCGACCGCGTAACCGACGCGTTGCTCCCATTCCCGGCGCCCCTCCTTCCTCGGAGGAGGGGCGCCGGCGAAGGCGGACGCAGGGAGGGGGTGCCGTGTTCCGTTACGTGGCGCAGCGGGCGATGACCGCGGCGCTGACGATCTTCGGGGTGGCGACGGTCGTCTTCGTGATGATGCGGCTGGTGCCCGGCGGCATCATCGAGGCGCTCTCGGGTCCCGCCTCCCTCCAGTCGCCGGAGCTGGTCGAGCGGTTGGAGGAGAAGTACGGCCTCGATAAGCCGCTGATCGTCCAGTACGGCCTTTGGCTGGGAAACGCCCTGCGGGGCGACTTCGGGGAGTCGCTCGGCACCCGCTCGTCGGTGACGACGGAGCTGATCCGACGCGGCGGCGTCACGCTCGAGCTGACGATCCTGGCGACGCTCGTCTCGCTGCTGGTGGGGGTGCCGGCGGGGGTCTTCGCCGCGCTCCGCCGCTTCTCGCCGACCGACGGCGCGATCCGGATCGGGGCGCTCGTCTTTCTCTCGATCCCCGAGTTCGTGCTCGGGACGCTCCTGATCTACGTCGTCTCGACGCAGGGGTTGGGGTTACCGGTCTCCGGCTACGTCGCCGCGGGCGACGACCTGGGCGGGCACGTCCGCTCGATGCTATTGCCGGTCCTGTCTTTGGGGTTGGTGATCGCCGCGGTGGTGATGCGGGTGACGCGCTCCAGCGTGGTCGAGGTTCTGGGGGAGCCGTACGTGGTGACGGCGCGGGCGAAGGGGCTGGCGGCGCGGTCCGTCACCTGGCGGCACGTTATGCGAACAGCCCTGATCCCGACCGTGACGATCGTCGCGATCAACACGGGGTACCTGCTGAGCGGGGCGGTGATCGTCGAACGCCTCTTCTCGCTGCCCGGCCTCGGTCGCTACGCCCTGGAAGGAATTTTGGGGCGCGACTACCCAATCGCCCAAGCGACGGTGATCGTTGGGGCGGCGACGTTCGTCCTCGCCAACCTCGCCGCCGACCTCTTCTACGCCTACCTCGACCCGCGGATTACGTACTAGCTCTGAGCCTTGAACTATGAGCCTTTGGCCGGGAGGTAGCGGGGGTGGGTGAGGCGCTCCGGGAGGGGTTCGGTCGATGACGGCGGGGAAGGCGGCGGGGCGGCCGGCGGACCCGATCGCGCGGGACGCGCCGGCGGCTCCGCCGACTGGACGGCGGCGGACGCTCCAGCTGGAGGAGCGGGCGGTTCGACCGCGGGGGTCGGTCTGGTCGTTCGCGCGGCGGAGCCCCATCGGGGCGGTCTCGGCGCTGACCCTGCTGGCCGCGCTGGCGGCGGCGCTGATCGGGCCGTGGCTCGGCGGCGATCCGCTGGCGACTGATCCGCTGGCGGTGTTCGCGTCCCCTTCGGCGGAGTACCCGATGGGGGGTGACTACCTCGGGCGAAGCGTGCTCGATCGGCTCCTCGCCGGGTTGCGCGTCTCGCTGGCGCTGGCGGTGGTGGCGGCGCTGTTGTCGGCGGTGATCGGCGCATTCCTCGGACTCGTCGCCGGCTACGCCGGGGGCGGGGTCGACGAGGCGGTCGGGCGTCTGACCGACGTCCTGTTCGCGTTTCCGACGCTGCTGCTGGCGCTGCTGGTGGCGATGGTGTTAGGGCCGGGGATCACGGGGATCATCGTCACGATCGTCGCCTCGACAATCCCGATCTTCGCCCGCGTCGCCCGCGGGCCGACGCTGAGCGTGCGGGGGACGGAGTACGCGATCGCGGCCCGGGTGGGGGGCGCCTCGCCGGCGCGGGTCCTCTTCCGGCACGTCCTGCCGAACATCACCACGCCGCTCCTGATCCAGCTCGCGTTTACCCTCTCCGGGGCGCTGATCGCGGAGAGCGGGTTGAGCTTCCTCGGGTTGGGGGTGCAGCCGCCGAGGCCATCGCTCGGGTCGCTGCTTAACGACGGTCGGACCTACATGGAGCTGGCGCCCTGGACGATGCTCGCCCCGGCGCTGACGCTGGCGGCGGCGATCCTGGCGATCAACCTGCTCGGCGACGAGCTGCAGGCGTTGATCGATCCACGGCTGCGGCGGCGGTAGGGCCGTTAACGGGTGCGGACGGGGCGTTCGTGCGGGTGTCCCGCGTTCGTCGCGGGTCGGGGCGACGCCCCATTGCACTGGAGAGACTGGGTGAGTTGAGCCGTTTCTCCGGCCGTCTATGAAATGGCGTCGATCGATCGTGGGCCCGCCGCAGAGTTCCTTTCGTGCCTGACAGAGCCGTGCGGTTGCTGTGAGCTTCGCAGGCGGTCCGTCGGCGCGTCGTGCGAGGTCTGCTCGGTCGGTGGCGGAGGAGATGCATGGGGGACCGGCTGCTCTTCGTATCGGGGAACGCCGGAAAGGTGCGGGAGGTCGAGGCGATCGTGGGGACACCGGTGGAGCGCCTCGAACTCGATCTGCCGGAGATCCAGGCGCTCGACGTGGAGGAGGTGGCGCGGCAGAAGGCGCTGACGGCCTTCGCGCGGGCGAGGCGGCCCGTGGTGGTCGACGACACGGGTCTGTACATTGAGGCGTTGGGCGGGTTGCCGGGGGCGTTGGCGCGCTGGTTCCTCGCGACCATTGGAACGGGCGGGATCTGCGGCTTGATCCCGCGGGACGCCGACCGCACCGCTCGCGGGAGGACGGCCGTCGCCTACTGCGATGGCGACGGCGTCGAAGTCTTCGCCGGCGAGACGCGGGGGGTCATCGTGCCGGCGCCGGTCGGGGCCGACGGGTTCGGGTGGGACCCGATCTTTCGGCCGGACGGCGCCTCGGGAACCTTCGCGGAGATGGGAATGGCCGAGAAGATGGCCTACTCGATGCGGCGGCGGGCGGTGGAGCGACTGCGGGATCGGCTGCGGCCGGCGTGAGTCGGCGGCGGCGGGGATCGAGTCCGGAGGGGAGACGGTGGGCGGACGCGGCGGCGCTCGGCAGTCGCTGATCTTCGACGCCGACGACACGCTCTGGGAGAACAACGTCTACTTCGAGCGGGCGATCGAGGAGTTCCTCGACTTCCTGGCGCACTCGTCGCTGTCGCGGGCCGAGGCGCGGGCGACGCTCGACGAGATCGAGCGGGCGAACGCGGGGGTGGACGGGTACGGGTCGGCGGCCTTCGGGCGGAGCCTCCGGCAATGCTACGAGCGGCTTGCGGAGCACCCGATCCGGGACGAGGACCTAGCGGTCGTGATGGGGTTCGCGGAGCGGATTCTGGCGCAGGAGATCGAGCCGATCGCGGGGGTGGCGGAGACGTTGCCGGAGCTGGGGCGGCGGCACGAGCTGATCCTGATGACGAAGGGGCATCCGGACGAGCAGCGTCTAAAGATTGAGCGGTCGGGGCTGGCGGGGCACTTCCGGCACGCGGCGGTGGTGCCGGAGAAGGACGCGGCGGCGTACCGGGCGCTGACCACGGAGTTGGGGTTGGAGCCGGGCCGGACCTGGATGATCGGCAACTCGCCGAAGTCGGACATCAACCCGGCGCTGGCCGCGGGGCTGAACGCGGTCTTCGTCCCCCACGCCCAGACGTGGGGGCTGGAGCGGGCGGAGCTGGCGAGCGGACGGGGGCGGCTGCTGAGCCTCGGGCGGTTTTCGGACCTGCTCTTGCACTTCTAGGAAAAGGCGGAACGCGCGGAGCAATGGGTCGAGCGGCGCGCCCGGCGCGGACTCCCCGTGTCCATCGGCCGGGGTCTCGCCGGGCTTACGTCCCACGACGTAGACGCTTTGCGGCGGACGCATCCGCCGTTTACGTCGATCGCCCGATGCCGTCGGCCATGCCGTCCGCGACCATAGAGGCGCGGTGGCTGGACGGTAGGGGAGCGCCAGGGGCGCCCCCAGGGGGTGGAGGGGACGATGGACGGACACGGGTTCGATGACCTGGCTCGCTCGATGTCGGGGCTGGGATCGCGGCGGGCGGTCCTGCGCGCTTTGGCGGGGGCTGCTCTGGGCGCCGTGGGCGCCCTCGGCGGCGCCGCGGCGCCGACCGAGGCGGCGGTGCGGTGCCCGCGCGGGAAGGAACGGTGCGGCGGTAGGTGCCGGGCCGTGTGCACCGGCCACAAGATCCGCAACCGGCGCACCTGCCGCTGCGAGTGCCCGGACGGGATGAAGGCCTGTGGCAGCACCTGCGTCGGCGAGGACCGCTGCTGCCCCGGCGAGAAGGCCTGCGGCGGCGGCTGCATCGCCGACGATCAGTGCTGCCCCTACACCCACCGCGAGTGCCCGGACGGCTCCTGCCTCGAGAAGGACTCGGGCGCCTGCTGCCCCGAGGACGTCGCCTGTCCTGCCGCCGAAGGAGGCTGCTGCAACGCGCTCGCGGGCGAGGAGTGCAGCAGCGACGGCTGCTGCAACACGCTGCTCGGCCAGAAGATCTGCGGCGACCAATGCTGCGACGGCCCCTGCGCCGCGGAGGGCGGCTGCTGTCCCTCGGGCCGCCAGGGGCCCGACGGCCTCTGCTGCCCGAGCGGGCAGTCTTGGTGGGCCGAATACGGGGTCTGCTGCGACCGCCTCCGGGCCTGCATGGACTTCTGCTGCCCGGAGGGGAAGTACTGCTCGATAACCCTCGGCGGCCCGCGCTGCGTTTAGTACTACAGCGGCGTTTCGGTCCAACAGAGTCCTCCTGGTGAGCCAGGGGGGCGGCCGTTGCCACAGCGACGGCGCGAGCGGGAGCAGATTGCGCAGACCGTGGGGTGGAAGACCGGGCTGGAGGCGCTGCACGCGCGCATCGGCCCCACGGTGAGCGCATCCGGCACCACGACCTGCTCGTCCAACCCGTAGGACGATCCGCCGGATTCCGGCGCTCGAGGGCGGTTCACGGCGGCGAACAGCGGGCGCCGCTCGGGCGCCCGCTAGCGTCGGAACGCCGGTCTCGACCGATCTGGTGGGGTCGCACCGGTTCATGGATACCTAAACGCGCAAAGAAGCAGGCAT
Organism: uncultured Thermomicrobiales bacterium; assembly: GCA_902806405.1. Taxonomy (GTDB): domain Bacteria; phylum Chloroflexota; class Chloroflexia; order Thermomicrobiales; family UBA6265; genus CADCWL01. Next base: position 13,700 of record CADCWL010000109.1, read on the forward strand.
TGCTTGATCGGGCGGTCCCACGGGACCGCCCGATCTTTCGCGTCTCGGGGAGCTGCCGAATCTCGGCCGTTCGTCTCCCCCCGGTTGTGTCGCCGGCAACCGCCGCCTCGGGTACGGCGAGGGGTGGGGTAACCGGGGCCGATGTGTCGCTCGCGGGCCCACGGGCGGGTGGTGGCGGGCTGGCCTAGGACAAACGAGGAGCACAACCGCGCAGCTTGCCCCGTGTCGCGGCCGGGTCGTTGTCCCTCCTACTCGGCCCGTCGACCCATCGATCGAGCGGGTACGTCAAACGACGTAGCGGGGGATGGGCGGGGCAAATACGCCGTTCGCCCGATGCCGCCGGCGACGCCCTCCGCCAAGATAGTTTCGGAATGGATCGAAACGAACCGGGAGCGCGCTGGGCGCTTCAAGGCGATCGGACGTCGGACGAGGCGACGCCCGCGGGCGTGGTCTGCGCCCAGGCGAAGAGAAGAGGACGGGGACAGATGTTCGAACAGGTGATCACTTGTGAGACGGCCATGCGCCCGACGCGGCGGATGCGCCGCGCTGCCGGGGCGGTGCTGGCGCTCGGGCTGCTGCTGCTGCTGGCGGGGACGGCCCGCGGCGCCTGGGGCGAGCTGGGTGGGCGCTTCGCGGCGGCGGCGCCCCAGACCCGCGCCTTCACCCTGGTCGCCGAGGAGTTCGACTGGGAGATCATGCCGGGGGTGACGGTCCGCGCCTGGGGCTACAACCGGCAGACGCCCGGGCCGGAGATCCGGGTGCGGGAGGGAGACCTGGTGCGGGTGACGCTGGTCAACCGGCTGCCGGTCGGGACGACGCTGCACTGGCACGGGATGGACGTGGCGCCCGAGATGGACGGACCGGTCGGGTTGAACCAGGCCGAGGTCGAGCCGGGGCAGGACTTCGTCTACGAATTCACGGCGACCAATCCGGGGAGCCGCTGGTACCACGCCCACGCCGATCCGGCGAACCAGATCGCGCTCGGGCTCTACGGGCCGTTGGTGGTGGAGCCGCGGGAGCCGGCCCGGACCTACGACCGGGAGTTCGGCTACATCCTGAACGAGTGGGACCTGGAGCTAACGCCGGATGTGGCGACGGGCAAGGCGCCGCGGGGACCGCGCGACCAACTGCTACGGGGGGGCGAGCTGGGGACGGACCTCTTCCTGATCAACGGCCGCGCCCACGAGAGCATCCCGCCGATCACGCTGGCGGAGGGGGAGCGCGTGCTGATCCGGTTGACGAACGCCGGAAATCTGCCGCACGCGATCCACTCCCACGGCCACTCCTTCAAGATCGTGGCGACCGACGGCAACCCGGTGCCGGCGGGGATGGAGCTGACGAAGGACACGGTCCTGATCGGCCCCGGCGAGCGCTACGACCTGGAACTGGTGGGGAACAACCCGGGGGTCTGGATGTTCCATTGCCACATGGAAAACCACGCCGCGAACGGGATGATGACCCTGATCGGGTACGAGGGCGCGACGCCGACCGGCCCGGTCGGCGAGGACGGGACCGACTTTGGGGCGATGCATGGAGGCCCGGGGGCGCCCCACGCCGGTTCGGCGCCCCACGCCGCATCGGAGCACGGAGCGGGCAGCGATCCGTTCGCCACCGGGGGGACGCCGACCGGCCTGCCGACGGTGACCGCGGGCGCGACCCCGGTGGCGAGCCCGGTGCCGACGGTCGCGGCGGCCCCGGCGGCGACGCCGGCGGCGGCGGGACCGGCGGTCGAGATCGGGCTGCTCGACGACCGGTTCGCGACGAAAACGATCGAGGTTGAGGCGGGGACGACGGTGACCTTCGTCAACAAGGGGGGGCACCTCCACAGCGTCGCCGCGATGGACGGCAGCTTCGCTTCGGACGGGATCGGGCCGAACGGGACGTACGAGGTCCGGTTCGACACCCCCGGCGAGTTCAAGGTGGTCTGCAAGCAGCACGCGCTGCGGGGGATGGCCGCCCGGGTGATCGTGCGGTAGCTGAGCCGCGCGGTCGGCAAGCGAACGGTGGGTGGGACAGATCGCGCCCGTGCCCGACCCGTCGGAAAAGGGAAAGCCGAGACGACCACGACGACCAGGAGCGACGGAACGACGATCCGCTGTCCGTTGGCGCGACGACACGAGGAGGAAGACGATGACGACCGGTGACCTGGCTCCGATCCTGAACGAGGCAAAGGCGCGGTACCGCGCCGGACGCCTGAGCCGGCGCCAGGCGCTCGGCGTGCTGGGGGCGTTGGGCCTCTCGGCCTCCGCCGCGCCTTGGCTGTTCGAGCGGGACGCGACCGCGACCGCAACGGGGAAGGCCGCGACCGGCGGGCACGCCGGCCACATTGCGGCGGCGCAGGAGGGCGCGCCGCCGCCGATGGCGACGCCCCAGCTCGGCGAGCGGGCGGACGGCAGCCGGGTGTGGCGGGTGATCGCCGGCGGCGGCAGCCCCGAGGAGCTGATCGAGGCGGTGGCCTTCTTCCCGGGCGAGATCACGATCAACGCCGGCGACGCAATCTTCTTCGAGATTCGCGGCCCGCACAACGTCCACTTCCTCTCCGGTCAGGAGGCGCCGCCGTTCGTGGTGCCGGTCCCGCAGACCGGGACGCCGGCCGGCGGACCGCCGACCCTCATCCTCAACCCCGAGGTTTTCTTCCCGACCGGCGGTACGAGCTACGACGGTACCGGCGTCGTCAACTCCGGTGTTGCCCTCGGTCCGGCCGAGCCGTTCGTGCTGACCTTCACCACCCCCGGCAGCTACGACTACGTCTGCTCCCTCCACCTCCCGGTGATGAGGGGGAAGGTCGTCGTCCAGGAGGCCGGCTCTCCCTACCCGGCCGAGCAGGCCGACTACGACCGGATGGCGGAGGAGCAGACCGCCCTGCTGATCGAGCGGGGGCGGGCGACCGCGGCCGAATACGAGGGGGCCGATCCGGTGGCGGACGGGTCGCCGACGGCGACCGGAGGCAGGGTCCACGAGGTGACGGCCGGGTTCGTCGAGGACCAGGTCGACGTCCTCCGGTTCCTGCCGGAGCAGGTGACGATCCGGGCCGGGGAGACCGTGCGCTGGACCGTTCGCTCGGCGCCGGTGACGCCGCACGTCGTCACCTTCCTGGGCGGCGGGCCGGCGGTGGAGTTCCTGGTGCCGATCGAGGCGGCCGGAGGACCGCCGACGCTCTCGTTGAACCCGGAGGTCGTCGCCCCGGTGGGCGGCGCGACGTATGACGGCCGGGGTTTCGCCAACTCCGGGCTGCTCGGTGGACCGGACGGCGAGGTGACCTACGAGCTGACGTTCCAGACACCGGGTACCTACCGCTACTACTGCCCGATCCACGCCGATCCGGAGGGGGGCATGATCGGGGACGTCATCGTCGAGTAAGCGTCAACCGGGCCCGGCCCCCGCTTCCGACGTTGGAAGGGGGCCGGCTCCGGCAATCCGGCAACCTCGTTCGACCCTCCCGGGCCGTCCCCGCCGCAACAGGGACGGCCCGGGGGGGTGGATTCCAGGCAGCAAGCAAACGGATCGTCTCGCCGGTCGCGGAGCGTCGACCGGCTCGGCCCCCGCTTCGTCCCGACGGCAGCGCATTGAAGGAGAGAGAAATGGTTGTCCAAGACGTTGCCGCCCCGGGCGCGGCACTCGACGAGATCGCGGTGGGGGCGTTCGAGGCCGCGCTGGAGGGGTCCCTGATCCGCCCCGAGGATGGGGTGTACGACGCCGCGCGGCGGGTCTGGAACGGGATGATCGACCGCCGGCCGGCGTTGATCGCGTGCTGCGCTACGGTCGCGGATGTGCAAGCCGCCGTCACATTCGCCCGCGAGCACGACCTGGTCGTCGCCGTCCGCGGCGGCGGGCACAACGTTGCCGGGTTCGGCACCTGCAACGGCGGGCTGGTGATCGATCTGTCCCCGATGAAGGGGATCGTGGTCGATCCGGGGGCGCGGACGGCGCGGGCGGAGCCGGGCTGCCTGCTGGGTGATCTCGATCGCGCCACCCAGGTCTACGGGCTGGCGGTGCCGGCCGGGCAGATCTCCCACACGGGGATCGCCGGGTTGACGCTCGGCGGCGGGATGGGCTGGCTGATGCGCAAGCACGGCCTGACCGTTGACAACCTGCTCGCGGTCGAGCTGGTCACCGCCGACGGCGCGCTGGTGCGGGCGAGCGCGACGGAGAACGCCGAACTCTTCTGGGCGGTGCGGGGTGGCGGCGGGAACTTCGGGGTCGCGGTCGCGTTCGAGTATCGACTCCACCCGATCGGGCAGCGGGTGCTCGGCGGGATGGTCGTCTACCCGCTGGAGCAGGCGCGGGAGGTCCTGCGCCACTGCCGGACGGCGATGGAGGAGGCGCCGGACGAGCTCGGGTTGGTGGCGATGGTTCTGACGGCGCCCCCGATGGCGCCCTTCCCGGAGGCGCTGTGGGGCCGGGCGGTCTTCGCGCTCGCGCTCTGCTACGCGGGCGACCTCGCGGAGGGCGAACGGGTGGTCGGGCGGCTGCGGGAGGTCGGCGCGCCGGCGGTCGATCTGGTCGGGCCGATGCCGTACGTCGCCCTCCAGGCGATGTCCGACGCGGCGGTCCCGCACGGCCGCCACTACTGGGAGAAGGCGGGCTACCTGGCGGCGCTGCCGGACGCCGCGATCGATGCCTTCCTCACCCGGGCCGTCGACCCGACCTCGCCCTTCAGCATGGTCCAGCTGCAGACGATGGGCGGGGCAGTCGGGCGGGTGGGCGAGGGGGCGACGGCCTTTGCCCACCGCGATGCCGCGTGGACGTTCACCGCCGTCGCCGCCTGGCCGGGGGAGGACCCGGAGCCGGAGCGCCACGTGCGGTGGGCGGGCGGTTTCGCCCGCGCGTTGGCGCCCTGGTCGACCGGCGGCGTCTACGTCAACGCCCTGGGCGAGGAGGGCGCCGACCGCGTCCGGTCCGCCTACCGGCCGGCGACCTACGCCCGGCTGGCGGCGATCAAGGGGACGTACGACCCGGGGAACGTGTTCCGGCTGAACCAGAACATCGTGCCGGCCGTGTGACACCGCCCCCAACCTCGCCCCCCCTCCTGCAGCGGGAAGGGGGGCGGAGGCGGGGGCGTTACCTACCCCGCGAACGCCTCGAGCCGGTCGACGTACCCCGCGAGGAGGTCGAAGGCGCGCTGGATCGGGGCGGGGGAGGCCATGTCGACGCCGGCCTCGCGCAGGGCGTCGATCGGATCGAGCGAGCCGCCGGCGCGGAGGAAGGCGAGGTAGCGGGCGGCGGCCGGCTCGCCGTCTTCCCGGACCTGGGCGGCGAGGGCGGCGGCGGCGGAGATGCCGAGGGCGTACTGGAAGACGTAGAAGTTGGCGTAGAGGTGGGGGAAGCGGGCCCAGGTGATGCCGACGCGCGCCGCGTCCGGACCGTCGAGGACAACCTCGCTCCCGTACCCCTCGCGGTAGAGAGAGAGGAGGTGCTGGCTCATCCCGTCGGCGGTCAGCGCCTCGCCTCGTTCCACCTTCTCGTGGCACCAGAGCTCGAAGCGGGCCAGGATCGGCATGATGAAGAGGTACCGGAGGTGGTTCGCCATCCGCTCCTCGACGACGGCGATCGTCCAATCGCGCTCGTCGTCCATGCCGAGGAGGTGGGCGCCGAGGAGCTGCTGGTTGAAGTTGGAGGCGGTCTCGGCGGCGGACATGCCGTAGTTCGCGTAGGTGACGGGCTGGTGCCGCCAGGTGAGGTACGAGTGGAGGGAGTGGCCGATCTCGTGGGTGAGGGTACTGACGGAGGAGAGGTCGTCCTGATAGGTCATGCTGATGAAGGGGTGGGTGCCGTAGGAGCCCCAGGAGAAGGCGCCGCCCCCTTTGCCGACGTTGGCGGCGCGGTCGACCCAGCGGTCGGCGATCCCCCGCGTGACCGCGCCGACGTACTCGTCCCCGAGGGGGGCGAGGGAGCCGGTGATCAGATCGACACCGCGGTCCCAGGGCATCGCCGGTTCGGCGACGAGGGGGGCCTCCAGGTCGTAGCCGTGGAAGTCCCCCTCTGAGAGGCCGAGGAGGCGGCGGCGGACCCGGAAGTAGCGGTGCCAGGTCGGAAAATTGGCCCAGATCGTGTCGAGCAGGGTGTGGAAGACGCGGGGCGGGATCGCGTCGGGGGCGAGGGCCGCCTCCAGAGAGGAGGGGTAGCCGTGCGCTTTGGCGTAGAAGGCGTCGCGCTTGACGGCGCCGGCGAGGCCGGCGGCGAAGGTCCCCTTGTAGGCGAGGTAGGCGTCGGCGGAGCGCTCCCAGGCCTCCCGACGGACGCGGCGTTCGGGGGAGTGGAGGAAGCGTTCGAGGTTGCCCTGGGCGAGGGCGACCTCGGCGCCGGCCTCGTCTCGGACCGTCCCGAGGGGGAGCTCGCCGTTTTCGAGGACGTCGTGGATCGTCTCGATCGAGGCGAAGACCTCACCGGCGCGGGCGAGCGTCTCCTCGACCTCCGCGGAGCGGATGTGCTCTTTGCGGCGGCGGACGCGGTCGAGGGCGTATCGGTAGGGCGCGAGGCCGGGCTCCGCGGCGAGCCAGGCGGTGGCCGTCTCGTCGGGGAGGGCGGCGATCTCCGGCTCGAAGAAGGCGCCGGCCGCCGCGGCGCGGGCGCCGAGGCCCTGGGCGCGGTCCGACTGGCCGGCGGCAACGGCGTTGGTCGCGTCCTCCGAGCGGCGGAGGAGGGCGTAGACGAGGACGCGCTGCGCCTGCTCGCCGATCTCGTCGCGCAGCCGGAGGGCGGCGAGGAGGGTTGCCGCAGACTCGGCGAGCCGTCCTCGATACGCGTCCAGCTCGGGTAGGCGACCCTCGGCGGCGCGGAAGGCAGCGTCCCAGGCGTCGTCGGTCGGGAAAACGCTCTCCAGGTCCCAGCGCTCGGCGAGCGGCACCTCGTGCCGGGCCGGGACCGCCTGCCGCGTCGTCGCCATCCCCTCGTCCCTTTCGGTGCGTGTCTGCTCGTTCGACCGTGGAGGATCGCACGGCTGCGGCGGAGCGTGCCAGGGGCGGCAGGGGGTCACGGTGGACGGGCAGAGCAGGGTGCCGCCGGTCAGTCGCCGAGGCGGGGGTCGAAGGCGTCGCGGACGCCGCTGCCGACGAGGTAAAGGGTGAGGGCGGTGACGAAGATGGCGGTGCCGGGGATCACGATGTTGCTGGCGTTGGTGCGGAAGAAACGGGTCGCCTCGCCGAGCATGTTGCCCCAGGACGGGGTCGGTACCTGGACGCCGACGCCAAGGAAGGAGAGGGAGCTCTCGGCAATGATCAGGTCGGGGATCGAGAGGGAGGCGAAGACGACGATGATCGGCGTCACGTTCGGGAGAACGTGGCGGGCGATGATCCGACCCGGGGTGGCACCGACGACGCGGGCGGCATCGACGTAGTCGCGCTGCCGGTGGGACAGCGCCTCGCCGCGAACGATCCGGGCGATACCGGGCCAGGAGACGGCCGCCAGGATCAGCGCGAGGCCGACCGGGCCGGGCTGGTAGAGGGTGGCGATCAGGATCAAGAGCGGCAGACTGGGGACCGAGAGGAGGACGTCGACGAGGCGCATCAGGACCGCATCGGTCGTGCGCCCGAAGTAGCCGGCGACGAGGCCGACCGCGGCGCCGACGGTAAGGGTGGCCACGGTCGAGAGGAAGGCGACCAGGAGCGAGACGCGGCCGCCGTAGAGGAGGCGGGTCAGGATGTCGCGGCCGTTGCCGTCGCTGCCGAGGAGGTAGCCGTCGGTCATCGGGGGCTTGAGCTTGTCGGCGAGGTGGTTCTCCCGGTAGTCGAAGCCGGTAACCCGGGCCGAGATCAGCCCGGCGCCGAGGACGAGGGCGACGATGACGGCGAAGACCGCCAGGGAGACGAGGGCAACCTTGTTCTGCCGGAAGCGGCGCCACGAACGCCGGTAGAAGCCGGGGGTTTGTGTCAGATGGGCTCGGCCGAGGGTCGCCAGGTCGGGGGCGGGACGGGGGCGTGGTGCGACGGCGGGGCGCTCGCTCGGTTGGGCTTGGGCCATGGACGCGGAGCTCCGTTTCCCGAGTCGGCGCTAGTCGAGGCGGATGCGGGGATCGAGGACGGCGTACATCACGTCGGCGAAGAGATTGGCGAACATGGTCAGGAGCGCGAACATCACGGTCGTGCCCATCACCAGCGTGTAGTCGCGGCGGTCGACCGCCTCGATCGTGAGCCGACCGACGCCGTTCCAGGCGAAGATGCTCTCGATGATGACGGCGCCGCTAAAGAGACCGGGGAGCGAGAGCCCGATCACGGTGATCAATGAGATGAAGGCGTTGCGGAAGGCGTGGCCGTAGATGACCCGCGGCCGCGCCAGCCCCTTCGCGCGGGCGGTGCGCACGAAGTCCTGCGCGAGCGTCTCGAGCATCGAGGAGCGGATGTAAGCGGACCAGGCGCCGATCTGGAGGATGCCGAGCGAGAGGGCCGGCAGGATCAGGTGCTCGACACGGTCGAAGAAGCCGCCGCCGCCGCGGGCGTCGGTCATGCCGCCGACCGGGAGGGCCGGTAAGCCCCACTCCTTGAACTTGAGGGAGAAGAGGATCACCAGCAGCAGGGCAAGAAAAAAGGTCGGCATGGCGAAGGCGGCGACGGCGCCGATCGTGGCCAACTGGTCGAACAGGCTCCGATGGTGGACCGCAGCGTAGACGCCGAGCGGGACGGCGACGACGAGCGCGAGGAGGAGCGAGGAGGTCGTCAGGAGGAGGGTGTTCGGAAGGACGCCGGCGATCCGGTCGCGGACCGGGGTCTGGTTGTGGAGGGAGAGGCCGAGGTCGCCGCGGGCGAGGTCGCCGAGCCAGCGGGCGTAGCGCTCCGGCCACGGCTTGTCGAGGCCGAGCTGGCGCTCGATGCGGGCAGCGTCCTCGGGCCGGAACTTGGGGTTGGCGCGGAGGTTGGTCACCGGGCTGCCGGGGATCAGGTTCACGATCGCGAAGGTGAGGAAGGTGACGCCGAGCAGGAGCGGGATCATCAGCAGCAGGCGGCGAAAGATGTAGCGAGCCATCACTCACGTCCCGGGGTGGATCGGAAAAAGCGGCGCGCCCCGATGAAAAGGGGCGCGCCGCCGGGCGTTCGCGCTACTCCTCGATCCAGATGTACTGGATGCCGGGGCCGCCCCACGGACCGGGGAAGTAGTTGTGGAGGCGGGAGCTGTACCCGACGATGTCCTCCGTGAAGTGCGTGATCATGACCGGGACGTCCTCGTTGACGATGTTGGCGGCTTGGGCGAGCAGCTCGGCCCGTGCCGCCTCGTCGAACTCGGTCCGGGCTCGCTGGTTGATCGCGTCGAGCTCGGGGTTGCAGTAGCGCATGTCGTTGAAGCCGACCTGGTACTGGGCGCAGCCGAACATCGCGTCCTGGATGAAGGTGGCGTCCCACGAGAAAGCGTACTGCGCGACCTGGTACGTGGGATTGGTGGTGGTGGCCTCGATCAGGGCCGGAAACTCGAGCGAGCGCGGCGTGGCCCGCACGCCGATCTCGGCCCAGGCGTCCTGGATGTAGGCGGCGGTCTGGTCACCGGTCGGGGAGCCGGAGGGGTAGAGGTATTCGAACTCCAGTTCCTGGCCCGCCTTGTCGACGGTGCCGTTGCCGTTGGTGTCGGTCCAGCCGGCCTCGGTCAGCAGCTGGCGACCGCGCTCGGGGTCGAAGGTGTACTCCGTCTCGATCGCGTCCGGGTTGTAGGCGTACGAGATGGTCGGCTGGGTGCCGCGCGCGACGGTGCCGTAGCCGAGGAGGATGTCGTTGACGATCGACTCGCGGTCGATCGCGTGGAAGAGGGCCTGGCGGACGGCTCGGTCCTGGAACAGGGTCGTCACCGCCGGGTCGAGGTTGTATTCGATGTAGCTGAAGCCGCGGGTCTCGTAGCTTTCGATCGTAATCCCTTCGGTTCCCTCGACGCTGGCGACGTCGGCCGCCTCGAGGCCGGCGATGTCGATCTCCCCGTTGATCAGGGCGTTGACGACGGCCGTCTGATCGGGCCAAACCCGGAAGACGTAGCTGTCGATGTTCGGGATCACGTCGTAGTACTCGTCGTTGCGGGAGAGGGTCACGCTCTCGCCCTGCTTCCACTCCCCGAAGCGGAAGGCGCCCGTGCCCACCACCCGCGACGGGTCCTGGCCGGTGGCGCCCGGGTCGCTCGCCCAGTTCTCGAAGGGGACGCTCTCCCAGACGTGCTTCGGGACGATCCAGGTGACGAGGTCGTAGAGGAAGGTGAAGAGGGGCTCCTTGGCGACAACCTCGAAGGTGTCCGGGTCGACGACGCGGTAGGAGGCCACGGCGTTGACGAAGCTTCCGGTGTAGGCGCTGCCGGTTCGCTCGTCGGCGATGGCGTCGAAGCTGAACTCGACATCCTCGGCGGTGACGTCGACGCCGTCGTGCCACTTGGCTTCGGTGTTCAGCTTGAAGGTGTAGGTCAAGCCGTCGGGCGCGACCTCCCACGAGTCGGCAAGACCGCTCGGCGCGGGTTGGCCGGTGCGGGGGTCGCCGCCGACGAGTTGATCGTAGATGAGGCCGTTGACGGCGAGGCTCGCCTCCTCCTCGGCCAGCAGCGGGTTCAGCGTCTGGATGTCGGCGACGGCGGAAGCGATGTAGGTGCCGCCCCGGCGCTGCGGCTCCTCGAACTCGTACGCCTGGGCGATCTCGGCGCGGAACTGCTCGCGGGTCTGGGAACGGATGGTCTCGCCGAGCGCGGCCGGGGAGGCCCCAGGGGAGGCGGCGGGCGAGGCGCCCGGGGAGGCGACGGGGGACGCGCCCGGTGTGGCGTCCTGGGCCAGCACGCCGGCAGCGGGTGCGAGCAGGAAGGCGGCCAGGAGCGCCGCCAGCCATCCGAACGACCGGGGGTGGGGACCACGCATCGTTTTCTCCTAACGCGGACGCTCCCCGCGCGGTGGCGGGTGAGGCGGGATCGGCGCGGCGAGCCGCTGGTGTCTGGATCGGCGCAGGATACCGCATTGCCGGGCGCGGTCAAGCGCTGCAGGTGGCGACATCCCGCTGCTTGGGGGCCACCGCGGCGCGGCTCCGGCTTTCGGGACAGGGGGCGGTGTGCTACCGTCGGCGACCGGACAGGATTGGAGCGGAACGGGGGGACCGGATGCTGCGCGTGACCGTCGGCTCGTTCGTCTTCACGGCGCGTTTGGAAGAGGACGCAGCGCCGAAGACGTGCGCGGCGTTCCTGGATCTGCTGCCGTTCCGCAACAAGCTGATCCAGGCGCGGTGGAGCGGCGAATCGGCCTGGATCCCACTCGGGGACTTCGCGGTCGGGGTCGGTACCGAGAACGCCACGAGCTACCCGGCACCGGGGGAGATCCTGCTCTACCCGGGGGGGTACAGCGAGACGGAGATCCTCTTTCCGTACGGGGCGACGTGCTTCGCGAGCAAACTGGGACAGCTGGCGGGGAACCACTTCCTGACGATCGTGGTGGGGGGGGAACGGCTGAAGGAGCTGGGGCGGACGGTGCTCTGGGAAGGGGCGCAGGAGATCGCGTTCGATCGAGAGTAGGGCGGGGTGCTTGGCCGGGGTCGCCCCGCGCGCGATGGCGCCGATCGAGGGCAGACACCGCGGTCAGCCCACCCGGCGACGGCGCTACCCCCTCACCGCGTCGCTCGCTGACGCCGACGGCGTTGTGCACCCTGCCCATAGAAGGCGGCCGTAGGCGGTGGTTCGGTCTGGTAGAGTCCGGCCGTTGCGCACCGGCGCGGGTGGTTTGGGGCGAGGGGGCGGAGCGATCCCGCGTGCCAGGGGATGACGGCGCGGTGCCGGGGGATGGCGGACGCGGGGCGGGGGCGGCGGGCTCGGTCCTGGTCGGTCGTCTCTCCAGCCGAGCGCGGCGGTGGAAAACGGTCCGGCGTCCGTCCCGGAGCGCGGTGGTGAGCGGGACGAGCGGCCGGGGATCACGCGACGCGGGAGGAGCGGGCGATGGGCGCGGCGGGATCGGGCGCGAGAGCGGAGACCGGGTCGCTCGGGCGGGGGGGCGACACGGCGGGCGGTTCTGCGCGGCACGGCCGGGAGCGGGCAAGGGCTGGCGCTCGCGGTCCGCGGCGGGCGGACAGCGCAGCAGGGGGCACCGATCGGGTCGCCGGGGACGCCGCCGGCGGCCGAGGGGCCGATCCGGGTCGCGTTCGGCTACGTCGGGGAGGTCGACGACGGGGGCTGGACGCAGGCGCACGACGTCGGGTGGCAGGCGTTGGTGGCTTAGGTGCCGGGGGCGGAGACGGCGTACCAGGAGAACGTACTGGACAACCCGGCCGACTGGGAGCGGATGATCCGCGACTTCGCCAAGCAGGGCTACGACGTAGTTTTCACCACCTCGTTCGGCTACATGGACCCGACGATCAACGTCGCCGAGGACTTTCCGGAGACGCCGTTCGTCCACATCTCCGGGTGCAAGACGGCGGAGAACGTGGGGACTGGGTTCGGCAAGCAAGAGGAGCCGCGCTACATGGCCGGCATGATCTCCGGCCGGATGACGGAGAGCGGCGCGATCGGCTACGTCGCCGCCTTCCCGATCCCGGAGGTGATGTGATCCGGGGGATCAACGCCTACACCCTCGGGGTGCGGCGGGTGAACCCGGCGGCGACGATGCGGGTCGTCTGGAACAACACGTGGTTCGATCCTCAGAAGGAGGAGACCGCGGCGGAGGCGCTGCTGGACGGCGGGGTGGACGTGATCGCCCAGCACCAGGACACGTCGGCGCAGCAGGAGGCGGAGGCGCGGCACGGGCCCGGGATCGGCAACGACTTAGACATGGCACCGCGGGCGCCGGGCGCGACCATGACGACGCCGGACTGGAACTGGGGCGTTTTTTACGTCGACACCGTGCGCCGGGTCCAGTCCGCAACGTGGGAGTCGGGGCGATACTGAGGCGGCTGGAAGGACGGGATCGTCGATCTGGCGCCGATCGGGCCGATGGTGCCGCCGGAGGTGCGGACCGAGGCGGAGGCGGAAGCGGTCCGCTTCTAGAGTGACGAGAAGGAGGGGCTGGCCCAGGTCTCCACGGAGCCGATCTACGACCAGAGCGGTAGGGAGAAGATCGCGGCGGGCGTCACCCTGACGGACGAGGAGGCGCTCGGGATGCGCTGGTCCGTCCAGGGCGTCGAGGGGGAGATCCCGAGGGAGTAGGGTCGGCGGGCCGGGGTGAGGCGACCGGGGCCGGACGCGGGTGAGTCGCAGCGGCGCAGGGAGAGACGACGGCGGGGCGGCAAGGGCCCCCTGCCTGACGACGCGGGAGGATGGCAATGAACGGAACGGCGGGCGACGAGCGGGACGGTCGGCGCCGGGCGCTGGGGGCGAGGGCGACGCGACGGACCGTGGTGCGGGGCGCGGTGGGCGTCGGTCTGGGGCTATCGGTCGTGGTGCGTGGTCCGCGGGTTGGCGCCCAGGAGGGATCGCCGGCGGGCGGGGGGGAGCCGATCAAGGTCGCCTTCGTGTACGTGAGCACCATCGGCGACATGGGCTGGACGTGGGCGCACGATCAGGGGCGGCAGGGGCTGGAGCGGAACCTACCCAACGTGGAAACGAGCTACCAGGAGGCGGTGCCGGAGAACGCGGCGGACGCCGAGCGGGTGATCCGCGACTTTGCGCAGCAGGGTAACCGCGTCGTCTTCACGACCTCGTTCGGCTACATGGACCCGACGATCAACGTCGCCGAGGATTTTCCGGAGACGACGTTCGTCCACATCTCCGGGTTCAAGACGGCGGAGAACGTGGCGACGGGCTTCGGCAAGATCGAGGAGCCGCGCTACGTCTCGGGACTGATCGCGGGGCGGATGACGACGGCGAATCGGCTCGGCTACGTGGCCGCCTTTCCGATCCCGGAGGTGATCCGGGGGATCAACGCCTTCGCCCTCGGGGTGCGGCGGGCGAACCCGGCGGCGAGCGTCCAGGTCGTCTGGACCAACACCTGGTTCAACCCGCAGCAAGAGCGGGCTGCCGCGGAGGCGCTGCTGGACGGCGGGGCGGACGTGATCGCCCAGCACCAGGACACGGCGGGGCCGCAGCAGGCGGCGCAGGAGCGGGGCGTCTACGGCGTGGGGTACAACGCCGACATGTCGGTCCAGGCGCCGGAGGCGGTCCTGACGAGCCCGATCTGGCACTGGGACGTCTTCTACACGCAGGTGGTCCAGCAGGTGTTGGACGGGACGTGGGAGTCGAATCAGTACTGGGGCGGCTGGAAGGACGGGCTGGTCGACCTGGCGCCGATCGGGCCGATGGTGCCGGCGGAGGTGCGGGCCGAGGCGGAGGCGGAGATCGCGCGGTTCAAGAGCGGGGAGCGGGACATCTTCGCGATCTTCACCGGGCCGATCAACGACCAGTCCGGCGCCGAGAAGGTTCCGGCCGGAGCGGCGCTGACGGCGGAGCAGCTCCTGGGGGCGGAGATGGACTGGTTCGTGGAGGGGGTGGAGGGGGATATCCCGGAGATGTAGGGTTGGCGGGGACGCGGGGAAGGTCCGTCTCGCCCCGGTCTTGCCGACCGGGACGGGACTGTTGCACCTGTCCGCGACG
>CADCWL010000110.1 GCA_902806405.1 uncultured Thermomicrobiales bacterium
TCGCCGGCGTGCAGACGATGGTCACCCGGCGGGATGTCGAGGGCCGCCCGGTCTGGCCGGACGAGGCGGTGGGGCTGGACGACGCCCTCCGGGCCTACACCGTGAACGGCGCCTACGCCTCGTTCGAGGAGCGGACCAAGGGCACGCTCGCCCCCGGCATGCTCGGCGACGTGACGGTGTTCGAGACCGATCTGCGAGCAGTCCGGCCGGACGAGCTGGCGGCGGTCGCGGTCGATCTGACGATCCTCGACGGCCGCGTTGCCTTCGCCCGCGACTGACCTGAACGGCCCGATCCTGACCGTCGACGACGTCCGACCGCGCGCCGACGGGGTCGCCCTCCTCGGCAACCGTATCCTCCGCGTCGGCGATGCGGCGACGGTCCGCGCCGAGATCGGGCCGGGGACCCGGGTGGTCGACCTGGCCGGTCGCGCCCTGCTCCCCGGCTTCAACGACAACCACACCCACCCGATCAGCTACGGCGAGTCGCTGACGACGATCGATGCCCGGCCGACCGCGATCCCGACCCTCGCCGGGATCCAGGCCGCCTTCCGCGCCGCGGCCTCGGACGGCGACGACCGGCGCGACGGCTGGCTGATCGCCCGCGGCTACGACGACACCCGCCTCGATGTCCACCGTCACCCGACCCGCTGGGAGCTGGACGCGGCGACCGGGAACCGCCCCGCCCTCCTGATCCGCACCTGCGCCCACCTCGCCGTCGCCAACTCCGCCGCCCTCGCCCGCGCCGGCGTGACCCGGGAGACGCCCGACCCCGCCGGCGGCCGGTTCGACCGGGACGAGCACGGCGAGCCGACCGGCGTGCTGCGCGAGACGGCGAAGGCGATGGTCCAGGGGCACGTTCCGGCCCCGACCCGCGCCCAGATCAAGGACCACCTCCGTGCCGCGGGCGCCCGCTTCCTCGGCTACGGCATCACGAGCGTGGGTGAGGCGGCGATCCGCACCTCGGACGAGCTGGCGGCCTACCAGGAGCTGGCCGCCGCCGGCGAGCTGGCGGTCCGCGTCTTCACGATGATGCTGATCGACGAGACGCTCGAGCCGCTCGCCAAGCTCGGTCTGCGGACCGGCTTCGGCGACGCCTGGCTGCGGATCGGGCCCGCCAAGCTCTTCCAGGACGGCTCCGGCGGTGGCCGGACGGCGGCGATGAGCGTCGACTACCGGAACGACCCCGGGAACCGCGGCATCACCATCTACGACCAACCGGCGTTGGACGAGCGGTTCGCCCGCGCCCACGCGGCCGGCTTCCAGCTCAGCGCCCACGCCATCGGCGACCGCGCGATCGGGATGGTCCTCGATGCCTACGAGGCCGCCCTCGCCGCCGACCCGCGCCCCGACCACCGCGCCCGCATCGAACACTGCGGCCTCTGCACCCCGGCCATCCTCGACCGCATGGCCCGCCTCGGCGTCCTTGCCGTGCCCCAGCCCTCTTTCGTCTTCGAGCTGGGCGACTCCTACCGCGAGAACTTCACCCCGGAGCAGCTCGCCCTCTCCTATCCCGCCCGCGCCTGGTGCGACCGCGGCATCGTCGCCGCCGGCAGCTCCGACGTCCCCGTCGTCGGCTGCGACCCGTTCGTCGGGCTCCGCTCCGCCGTCACCCGCCTGACCCGCGACGGGCAACGGATGGGGCCGGAGCAGGCGGTGACGATCGAGGAGGCGGTCCGGATGTTCACCTTGAACGGCGCGTACGCCTCGTTCGAGGAGACCCTCAAGGGCTCCATCACCGAGGGGAAGCTTGCCGACCTGGTCGTCCTCGACCGCGATCCCCGCGCCGTCCCGGCCGAAGATCTCCACACCCTGCGCGCCGAGATGACGATCAGCGACGGCCGCGTCGTCTTCGAGCGCTGAGCCGGGCCGGGGAACGCGACGTGCGGCGTCGACGGCCGGCCGATCGCCGTCCAGGGTCGGCGGTTTCCGGCACACGGAGGAGCAGCCGATGCCGACCCTCACCTACCTCGGCCACTCGGCCTTTCTCCTCGAAGGGGATGGCACGAGCGTGGCGATCGATCCCTTCCTCTCGGGCAACCCGAACGCTTCGCACCGGCCCGACCAGATCGCCCCGAACACGATCCTGCTGACCCACGCCCACAACGACCACCTCGGCGACACCGTCGCGATCGCGAAGCGGACCGGGGCGACGGTGATCGCCACCTTCGAGTTGGGCGAGTGGCTCCAGGAGCAAGGGGTGGAGAGGGCGATCGACGCCAACCACGGCGGGACCGTGGCGTTCGAGGGCGGAACCGTCAAGTTGACCCCCGCCTGGCACACCTCGTCGTACAAGGACAACGGGGCGGTCGTCGCCCCCGGAGTCCCGGCCGGCCTCGTGGTCCGTTTCGGCGGCAAGACGGTCTACTTCGCCGGCGACACCTGCCTCTTCGGCGACATGCGCCTGATCGGCGAGGAAGGCCTCGACCTCGCCGTCCTCCCGATCGGGGACCGCTACACGATGGGACCGGCCGACGCCGCCCGCGCCGTCGAATTCCTGAACGTCGGGGCCGTGATCCCCTGCCACTACAACACGTTCCCCTCGATTCGGCAGGACCCGCACGCCTTCAGGCGCCTGGTCGAGGAGCGGACGACGTCACGCTGCGTGGTCCTTGACCCGGGCCAGTCGCACGAGGTGTAGCGAGGCGTGGTGGATGGAATGGAACCCGATGGCCGCCATGAGGGCGCCATGAATCGCCCCCGTACCACGTCAACGCGGCGGACGATCGGGGGCCCCCCGTCCAGAGACGGGGGGCGATCGATCGCGCTCTTCGGCCGGACGAGGACGACGGCGTGGGTCGCTCCGCGGCGGGGCTGCGCCGCATGAACCGCTTCGACGAGGAGATTCAGCGGACCGCGTTCCAGAGGAAGGGGGTCAGCCGTCTGCCGGCGGCGGAGGTGCTCGACCTGGCGATCGCCTTTTTCGGCGAGCGGGGGTACCGCGCCGGACGGACGGGGCGCCCGAACCAGGTCTTCGTGATGGGGAAGGGGGAAGGGGGCCTGCCCCGTGTCACCGGCGAGGTGGCGGCCCGGGCCGACGTCGGCAAGCCGGGCGTCACCCTGGTCACCATGGACGCCGCCGGCGAGCGCCTTGGCCCGGCGATGGCGGAGTTCGCCGCCCTCCTCCGCGCCCGCCGCCGGCCCGTGGCCGACCCGTCGCCGGAGCAGGGGTGAGCGGGCCTTCCCGGCCGGCGGCGGAGGCACCGCCGGATGACGGGGTCGTGGCCGGCCGGGCCGCCGCCGACGCGGCCGACCTCGGCTGGTTCGTCGGCCACTTCATCCCCCCGGGCCAGGACGGCGGCAACCCCCGCTCCACCTCGGCGCTGGAGGTGAAGTGGGCCGTCTACGACGGGGGCGAGGCCCGCACCGACTGGGCGTTGAACCGGACCGCGACGACCCTCGCCGTCCTCGTCCGCGGCCGCTTCCGCCTCCTCTTTCCCGGCCGCGAGGTGCTGCTCGCCGCGGAAGGGGACTACGTCCTCTGGCGGCCCGGCGTCCCCCACGCCTGGGCCGCCGAGATGCCGGCCATCGTCCTTACGGTGCGCTGGCCGTCCATCGCGAACGACCACGTCGAGGTCCCCGGCCCGGACGTCGGCGTCCTCGGCTCCGTAGCGGCTCCGTGATCGTCGGAGTGCGGGGCGGCCATCAATCCCGCGTTCGCCTGGCCTCGCGGGCGTCTGCCACCGCCGCCACCAGCGCCCGTGCCCGATCGGTGATCGTTCCCCAGTCCCCCGCCGCAACCGATTTCGCGTCGACCAGGTTGCTGCCGAGCGCGACCGCCACGGCGCCGGCCCGCACGAAGTCCGCCGCGTTCTCGATCGAGACGCCGCCGGTCGGCACCAGCTTGACCTGGGGCAGCGGGCCGAGGACGTCTTTGAAGTAGGCGGGTCCGCCGAGGCTGGCGGGGAAGACCTTGACGTAGGTCGCGCCCGCCTCCCAGGCGGTCAGGATCTCCGTCGGGGTCAGCGCCCCGACCAGCGTCTGCACGGCGTAACGGTTGCAGAGCGCGATCGTGCGCGGGCCGAGGGTCGGCGTCACCACGAAGCGGGCGCCGGCGAGGATCGCCGTCCGCGCCGTCTCCGGGTCGAGGACCGATCCGGCGCCGATCAGCGCCCGGTCGCCGAGCGCCGCCGCGGTCGCCTCGATCGCACGGGCCGCCGTCGGGTTGGTGAAGGTGAACTCGATTGCCCGGACGCCGCCCGCGGCCAACGCCTCCGCCAGCGGCACCGCCGCCGACAGGTCGTCCAACCGGACGACCGCCACCGCCCCGTCCTGCTCGATGATGCCGCCGTCGCCCACCCGCGTCCCCCTCCGATCGCCGCCCGATCCCCGCCACGGGGAGGCTAGCATGCCGGCATGCCGTCGGCGGCCCCACCCATCGGCGCAGATTGCCGCTTCGTCCTTTCGCCATTTGTGCGAAGAGCGGTAGAGGAACCTACCGTATTTTCGAGACGCGGCCTCGGTCCGTGTTGCCCTGTGGCCGCTGAGATCGGGCGCGTCGTCTCTTCGCCGGCGACGGCCGCGCTCTTCGGACCGGCCGACCCCGGGCGACGGTGGTCAGGGGCGATGGCGGGGCGAGACGCAGGAGAGGAACGACGGGGGCGGAGCGGGTCGAGTCGCTGACCAAGGAGATCGCCACCGGTGCCACCCACCGCCGGGTCGTGAGCACGGTGACCCGGCATGCCTAGGCGGCGACGATCGGGGCGCTGCGGTGAGCGGTGGGGACGACCCCGGCGGTGGCACCTGTCCCCCGTCCTTCGGCAACGGCGTCGCGGCCGAGGCGCGGTACCAGAACGACGGTAACTGCTGCTCGAAGCTCTGCCGGGCCGACGATCTCTTCGGCGTCATCTGTGGCTGCCATGGCGTTGGTTTCGCCGGCGACGTCAACGAGAACCGCTGCGACGATAACTGCGTCGACAACTTCTGCGCCTGACCGTGGGGACGCGAGCGGCGCGGCAGCATCGCCCCGCCGCTCGCGCTCCCGCGATCAGGTCGGCGATCCGCCGAGGGCCGGTCGGCAACGAGGCGCCGACCTGGTGGGCGGTGACCGATCGCCACGGGTAGCCGATCCGCCAGGTCACTCCCGCCCGCCCGGGCCAACTGCCCGTCGCTGGCTCGGTGCCTGCGACCGACCCAGGGGGGTCGCCGCCCGCCTCCTTGTGTGGGATGAACCGGGCCGCTATACTTTGCCGCTGTTCCCGGTGGGGACGGCGCGCCCGTTTTCGAAAGCGCGAGGGCTCGCATCGGGAACCGCGTGCGGCACGGGCAGGTGCCAGAGTGGTTAAATGGGCCTGGCTGTAAACCAGGTGCGAAAGCTACGGCGGTTCGAATCCGTCCCTGCCCACCGGGCCGGCGCATGGGGGCCCGCCCGGGGTCGTTCCCGGTTCCGTCGTACTCCGAGGATCGGGCCCACATAGCTCAGTTGGTAGAGCACCTTCTTGGTAAGAAGGAGGTCTCCGGTTCGAGTCCGGATGTGGGCTCCAGCTCGGTTCGGGGTTGGAGGGGCTCTTCCAAGGGCCTCTCTTTGTGTGCCGGCCGTTTTCGCCGTCACCGATCGGCGCGCGATCCGGAGTCGTCGGCGGAACGATCGGCCGATCGTCGTTTTGTGTGTTCTCGACGCCCTCGGGGCGTCTCGAAGGAGTAGGACCGTGGCGAAGCAGAAGTTCGAGCGGACCAAGCCGCACCTGAACGTGGGGACGATCGGGCACGTCGACCACGGCAAGACGAGCCTGACGGCGGCGATCACGAAGACGCTGGCGCTGCAGGGGCGGGCG